>JBEPUC010000005.1:0-130479 GCA_041691675.1 Hyphomicrobiales bacterium
CGTTCGAGGAAGGCCTCAAGCTCAACGCCGAGACAAACCCGATCGCCCAGGCCGAACCGTAAAGGCGAGGCTCAAGGAAGCCGAGCCGTAAGAGAGCCGTCACCCGACTTTCTAATCGCAAATTTCGGCGTGACCGTTGTCGATCACCACAACGTCGCGCTCCAGCACGTGGGCACGAAAACTCACCGTCATGCCGTCGATCCACATTTCGGTGCGAATGGTTTCACCGGGAAAGACCGGCGCGGAAAATCGTCCGGCAATCCCGGTCAGCCGCGCCGGATCGAATCCGCACGCCGACTTGAGTATGGCGCGCCCGGCAACACCGAAGCTCGCAAGTCCGTGCAAAATGGGTCGTGGAAAGCCGGCCGCTCGCGCGACATCCGGGTCCGCGTGCAACGGATTAACGTCGCCCGAAAGCCGGTAGACCAGAGCCATCTCCGGCCGCGTCGGCAGATCGCACATCATGTCGGGCGACCGCGTCGGCAGGACGTGCGGCGCCGGTGCCTGGCGCGGCGGGCCGCCGAAGCCGCCATCGCCGCGGCAGAAGGTGGTTTGCTTCAGCGTCGCCAGCAGCGCGCCTGTTGCCTTGTCGGTGACTTCTCGCTTCGAGAAAACCAGAGCGCCCTTGCCCGCCCCCTTGTCGACGACGTCGACGACGCGGGTGCGACCGATGACGGTACCTTGCGGCGGCACCGGCTTGTGCAGGATCAGACCCTGCTCGCCATGCACCACTTTGGTATAGTTCACGCCGCTTTCCGGATTGCGCAACCAATTGGGCGAATAGCCGAGTACAAGCGCAAGAGTTGGCAGAACCTTGATGTCTTTCTCGTAAACGAACGGAAGTTCGTCGCGATCTGTCGGGTCCTGTCCCAGGCCGAGACCGAGCGCGTAAAGGATACAGTCCTTTGGCCCATAGGTGTGCTCGACCGGAGGAATGTTCAGCGCCAGCAGCTTTTCGTAAACGATGGTCATATCGATTTTGCTTGTCGCCGTCTTATCGACCAATGGTGTTGGCGTTGAAAGCCCGGCGAAGCGAGCGCATCGTCAAATCGGATCCCAACTGAACACGTCGCCCGAGCGTTCCAGCGGCACGAAGGATGGGCCAAAAGCGCCCTTGATCTGTTCGGCAAGTGTAGCCGGCGTCCAGCCCTCCGACCGGTGGATGACGCGGACCGGCCGCGGCTGGTTGAACAGAAATATTTCATTCTTGCGCACCGCAAAGACTTGACCGGAAATACCGTCTGCCGCGTCGGAGCCAAGATAGACCGCGAGAGGCGCGACCTTGTCCGGCGTCATTTGTGCCAAGCGCTCGTAACGCTGCTTCTCGGCCTCGGTTTGTGTCGGGATCGATTCGATCATGCGCGTAAAGGCGAACGGGGCGATGCAGTTCGAGCGCACGCCGAAGCGCGCCATATCGAGCGCGATGCCGCGCGACAGGCCCATGATGCCGAGTTTCGCCGCCATGTAATTGGCCTGGCCGAAATTGCCGATCAGACCTGAGGTCGAGGTCATATGGATATAAGCGCCGGACTTCTGGTTGCGAAAATGTTCGGCAACCGCGCGGCTCATGTTGAACGAGCCATTGAGGTGCACGGAAATGACATCGGACCAGTCCGACCAGCTCATTTTGTGAAAGATGACATCGCGAAGGATACCCGCGTTGTTGACAAGAATGTCGACGCGCCCGAAAGCGTCGAGTGCCATCTTGACGATTTTCTCGGCGTTCGCCGGTTCGGCGATGGAGAGCGTCGAAGCGACCGCCTGACCGCCCGCCTTCGTGATCGCATCCACCGTTTCCTGCGCTGGGCCGGCGTCGCTCCCCGCGCCTTGCAGGCTGGCGCCGATATCGCAGGCAACGACATGCGCCCCCTCGCTCGCCAGCAGCTCGGCGATGGCGCGCCCGATGCCCCTCCCGGCGCCCGTAACGATGGCGACCTTGCCCGCGGCGATTCCGCCCATTTCATATCTTCCTTCGCTTAAGCCTTGCGATACTCATCAATTCATCTTTATGCCGGACGCCTTGGCGACTTTAGCCCACCGGTCGATTTCGCTGTCGATGAAGTCGCGGCACTCTTCCGGAGAACTCGAAAGAGCGTTGGCACCAAGACTGGACAGCTTCTCCCGCATCCAGTCGGATTTCATGATCTTGACGACCGCGGCATTAAGATCGCGAATGATCGGCGCCGGCGTTCCTGCCGGCGCCATCAGTGCGAACCAGGGGCTAGCGACGCTTCCCGGATAGCCGGCTTCCTTCATCGTCGGCACGTCGGGAAGCGACTGGGACCGCGTTGCGCTGGCGACCGCGAGCGCCCGCACCTGACCCGATTTAATGTATGGCGCAAGCGCCGGAAGATTATCGAAATCCATCTGCACGTGATTGGCGATGAGATCGAGGACTGCGGGACCGCTGCCCTTATAAGGCACCGACACGACATCGATCCCGGCCGTTGCCTTGAACGATTCCGTCAGAAGGTGATGCATCGAGCCGACGGCGGGCAACGCGGCGTTCAACTTGCCGGGATTTTTCTTGGCATATTCGACCAGCTCACCGACTGTCTTTGCCGGCACGGTCGGATTGACACCCAGGACGATCGTGACGTCGGAGACCATTGAGATCGGCGCAAAATCCCGCCGCACATCGTAGGGCACCGACGGAAACAAGGAGAGCGACGTCGCGAGGCCGCCGGAATTTCCCAGAAGCAACGTGTAGCCGTCCGGCGCGGCCTTGGCGACCGCATCCGTACCCACGAGACCGCCGGCGCCCGCTTTGTTCTCGACCACAAAGGTCTTTCCAAAAGCCTCGCCAAGTTTCTGCGCCACAATCCGCCCGACGATATCGGTGGTGCCTCCGGGCGGGAACGGAATCACTAATCGGACCGGCTTGTTCGGATAGGTCTCCGCGACGCCCACCTGGACCGAACCTGCAAGGATCAGAGCGCCTAATATCGCGGTCAATATCTTCGGATGTCTCATGTTCGTTTCCTCGAAGGTTGTCGGCCGCTATTGAATCTTGGCACCGGATTCTTTTGCGATCTTGGCCCATTTGACATTTTCATCGCGGATGAACTGCTCGAACTCTGCCGGCGTGCTGCCGACGACCTCAAGTCCGAGACTCGAAAGGCGCGCTTTCATCTTCGGGTCGTGGAGAATCTTGATCGTCGCGTCATGGAGGAGTTTGATGATCGGCTTGGGCGTGCCGGCCGGAGCCAACAAACCATGCCAGGCGAGCGCGAGAACGCCTTTCAGGCCGGATTCCTCGACCGTCGGCACGTCAGGCAGCAGTTCGCTGCGCGTCGATCCGCTGACCGCGATGGCGCGAAGCTTCCCCGCCTTGATGTGCGACAGCGACGACGGAATGTTATCGAAAGCGAAGTCGATTTGATTGCCCAACAGGTCGATCAACATGGGACCGCTGCCTTTGTAGGGAACGTCGGTCCATTGCACGTTGGCTTTGGTCTTGATCTCGTCTGTCAGCAGGTGGTGCATCGACCCGATTGCCGAAAGGCCGGCATTGAGCTTGCCCGGCTTCGCCTTGGCCAGCGCGATCAATTCCGGCAACGAGTTGACCGGCAGCTTCGGATTGACCTCGAGCACGAGCGCGCCCGCCGCCAGTTCGGCTATCGGAGCGAAATCCTTGACCGGATCGTATGGCAGGCTGGGAAACAAACTGACGCTCACGGCCAGCATCGCCGAGTTTCCGAGGAGCAGCGTATACCCGTCCGGCGTGGCCTTTGCCGCAGCGTCATGCCCAACGATGCCGCCGGCGCCGGTCCGGTTATCGACAACAACGCTTTGCCCGAGCGATTTCGAGAGTTCCTGCCCAATCGCGCGCGCCAGAATGTCGGTGGTCCCGCCCGGCGGATACGGCGAGATCAAGTGAATCGTCCTGCTCGGATAGTTGTCCGCGAGCGCCGCCGTTGACAGCATCCCGAACGCGACCACAATCGCGGCGCGCACGCTTCTGGAAAATTTCATTCTCTCCCTCCTTGTTATTGTGTGTTTCCGTCGCGCTTCATTAACGATGAGCGCTTGTCAGCTTCGTTTCCCACTCCAAGTAGCGTCGCATTCCCGCCTGCCCTTTGGCATAAGGCGGCAGGATGACATCTTTGGCTTCCGCCGCCGCTGCATCGGTCCCTTCAACAAGCGGCCAATCGGCGATTGTCTTGAGGCCGCCGGTAAGAACGAAAGCGTTACGATAACCAAGGCCCCGCAAAGCCGCGGCGGCAAAAACCGACTGCTGGCCGTCACGGCACGTCACGACAATCGGCGTGTCTTTGCCGGGGGCGAGCGCGCTTATGCGCTGTTCCAGCCAACCGCGCGGAACCCAGGACGAACCCGGAAGGTGCCCGCGGCTGAATTGCGCGCTGGTATCGACGTTGATGGTGACGCACCTCGTCTCTTGCATCACCTTTCGTAGCTCCTGCGCATCTATGGCTTCCGTGCGCGCCGTCGCTTGCTTCAAACCGAGTGGCGGCTGGCGCATACGGCCGCGCGTCAACGGCAGCCCGGCATCGGTCCAGGCTTTGACGCCACCTTTGAGGATCGCCACGTTGGGAAAGCCCATGCGCTTGAGCCAATAGGACGCCAGCAGCGCACGGGTCTCATCGTCGTCGATGAAAACCACCTGGCCCTGACGGACAGGCATGAATTCGTCGGTCCGTTGCACCGCAAGAGCGCCGGGAAGAATCGTCGTGCCTTCGATGTGACCGGCATCGTATTCGTCGGTTTGACGCGCATCGAAGACATAAAGATCCATTTCGCCGCGGTCGCGTTGGCCGATCCACGCCTCGAGCGTTTTCGGATCGACGAAACCGGCGCCGGCGGATTGCGCGAGTTCGAGCGCCCTGGGATGCACCTTTGCGCGGCCGGCGACCGTCGGCGCGATGACGCCGAGCCCATCGCCTTTTTCGAGCGCATGACCGGCCAGCACCCAGCCCATCGTGCCGTTTTCCAGCGCATAGACTTCCTTCATGCCGAGTTGCCGAAGGGTCTCGCAGGCGATGATGCTGCGCGTTCGGCCGGCGCAATTCACGACCACAGGCACCGACCGGTCGCCGATGTCCGGCATACACAAGCCGACATCGAAACCCGGTGTGCTGTATGAACTCGGAATCCGGGAGCGCTCGTATTCCTGCGGAGTACGGATATCGCAGAACAGCGCGGCGCGGCCTTCGCGCTGCCACGTTTCAATGGTTTGCGCGCTGACGCCCGGCGTATGATCCTCATCGTGAACCTTCTCGCCGAAAAGCTTGCTGGGGACGTTGTTGCCGTCGATCAACGTCAAGCCGGCTGCTCGCCAGCCCGCCGTGCCGCCCTCGAGCACTTCGACATCGCTGTAGCCAAGCTCGCGCAACGTGGCGGCGGCCAGTTCGGCGCGCGCGCCGCCTTCGTCGTAAACAACAATTGTCGTTGCTCGCAACGGCACCAGATGCGCGATCCGGAATTCAATCATCCGCCGCGGCAGAAAAGTCGCGCCGAGGATATGCCCCTCCTCGGCCTCACCGACCTCTCGCACATCAAACAAGGCAAAGGCGCGGTCCGAGCGCATCAGGTCACGAAGTTGCGTGGCGTCGATCATTGAAGGGCCTTCGTTGCGAATGGCGAATTGTATGTCGGATCGACTGTGATCAGCTTGGTCTTGGTCGACGTTCGCTCGAACGAGCCGTATGGCACGAGATCAACCGACGTTGTGACGTGAAGCTCACCGCGAATGGTCGTCTCCACCGCGGTCCGCAATGCACCCTCAGCGTCCAGATCGACGCCGGCATTGCACTCAACCCGCACATAGAGCGGCGGCTCGACCTTCGGCCCCGGCGCTTTCAAAATGATTTCCAATTTCCCCGTCAGTTTTGGCATGAAGCCGCCGACCACAGACTGTATCGCCGACGGAAAAATATTGGTGCCGCGCACGATCAGCATATCGTCCGAGCGACCGACGATATCCATGCGAAACCCGGTGCGGCCGCAACTGCACGGACTTGTATACACACGCAGAATGTCGCCCGTGCGATAACGCAGAAGCGGACAGGCTTCGCGATCGAGATGCGAGAATATGTACTCCCCTTCGACTCCCTCTCCCATTTCCTTGAGTTCGCCAGTGACCGGGTCAATCAACTCGACGAGGGCCAGGTCGGGTGTCATGTGATGCTTGCCGTTGCGATGCATGCAATGCGCAAATACGTTCGGGTGCGCATCCGACGAGGAAGCCCAATCGTAGACGTGCTTCGTTCCCCACAGCCTTTCCATTTCGCTCTGAAATGCCGGCAACTCGAAGCCGGACTCGCCGCCGCCGCAAATGACGCGAAAGCCAAGCTCCTTCGCCTCCATGCCCAGTACCTCGGGAGCTTTTTCGGCCAGATAAGCCGCGAAGGACGGCGTGCCGATGAACACCGTCGCGTTGACATCGCGCGCGATCTTCAACAGGCCTTCGGCGCGCCGTTCCGCCCCGACCGGCACATCGACCGCGCCCAATTGCTCAATGCCGGTGCAGAACGGGACGCCGGCATTGAACATGCTCAGCGCAAACCCGTTGATGACACGATCGCCCGGCCGCACGCCGAAGCCCCAGAGGCCGCGGCAGATGCTTTCGTTGCGGCGCGCCACATCGCTCTTGGTGTAACCCTGAAACACCGGCTTGCCGGTCGTTCCCGCCGTCGAGGTCATGCGGACAATCCGCTCCATCGGCGCCGCCTGGTGCAGCCCGAACGGCGCGCATTCGGCCTGACCGTCGCGCAATTCCTGCTTGGTCGTGAACGGGACCTTGGCAAGATCGTCGATCGATGTCAGATCGCCGGGTTTGAAGCCGACTTTATCAAACTTGTTTTTGTAAAGGCGCGATTTCTCATACAGATAATCGACCTGACGCTTCAGCTTCTCGAGCTGAAACGCGCGCATTTCGTCGACCCCCATAGTCTCGATCGCGGCGTTCCAATAAGGGCGCTGCAAGTCGTCGCTTTCCGAAGGCACATGGAGTTCGTGGGGGCGCTGCATCACCGGTCTCGATCGCATCAAAAAGCCAGCAGTTCGTAAGTTCGCGTGTAACTGCCGCCGTGGAACAGAAGCGGCTCGCGCTCTTCATGGGAAAAGCTGAGGACTTCGCCGACGAAGATCGTGTGGTCGCCCGCCTCGAAGGAATTGAGTGCCTTGCATTCGAACCATGCCGCCACGCCGTCGAAGACCGGCAGCGCACTTGCAGGACCCGGCTTCCAGGAAATTCCGGCAAAGCGATCCGCCGATGCGACGCTGAACTTGCGCGCTATATTGATCTGGTCGCCGGCAAGAACATTGATGACGAAATGGCTACACGAGCAAAACGCCTGATAACTGCGCGCCGCCTTGCGCAAGCTCCACAGCACCAGCGGCGGGTCCAGTGACACCGCAGCGAAAGAATTCGCCGTCAGCCCAACGAGAGCATCGTCCGTATCGCGGGTGACGATCGCCGTCACGCCCGTCGCGAACTGACCCAGCGCGGTTCTTAAGCCCCGCGCGTCAATCGGCTTCAATTGCGATTCCGCCATTTTGATATTTGCTTGCATATACACGCTGAAGGCCTCTTCTTCGCCGTCAGAGACGAGCCGTTGTGTCGAACTCTTGTCCGAGGTGATATTTGCCAATCGTAGCCGCGGTCTTGTCGAGATTCTCATGCAGGGTCTGCACGCGAAGATCGCGGAAAAATCGCGCGAAAGATGACCTGGCATGAAAGGCGCTCGAGCCCGCGATTTGCGCGCCCTTGTCCATCGCCGTAACGGCATTTTCGATCGCGCGGTGCTTGGCCATGAGCGAAAACAACTCAGCCTCGGCGATTTGCTTTTTCTTCCAGAGCCAGGCCGCGCGATAGATCAGCCAGCGCACGCTGTCGGTCCCGATCCTGATCTCGCCCATACGCAACTGGGCATATGAATCGGATGCGGTGCCGCGCTTGGGCAGATAGTCGACGAGATAATCGTACATGCCTTCGGCACCGCCGAGATATTGCGCGGCAAAGCCGAGATGGAAACGCGCCTGCCACCGATCACGAACGTACGTGCCCGGTTCGCCGATGACGTAATCATCGGACACGAAGCAATTATCGAGAATGATGTTCGGGCTGACGGCGGCCCGCATTCCCATCGGATTCCAGGAGTCCGCGGGAATTGTGAGGCCGGGCGTGGCCTTCGGGACACAGAGGCCGATATGGCCTTCCGTCGGCGCCTTGCCCTTTATGCCGGCGAAAATGATATTGTAGTCGACAACGTCAGCAAGCGAGGCGTAATTCTTGACGCCATTGACGATGTAGCCGTTATCGGCGCGCTCGGCCACCGTGACGAGATTGTAAAGTCCGCGCGACGTGCGGCCAGGCTCACTGCCGGTCGCATTGAGCATCGCACCTCGCTCGATCACCGGAACAAGGATATTCCGGCGCTGCTCGTCCGAGCAGATCGAATCGACGAGGTGCGCACCGTGGCAATGGATATGAAGACAGTGCGCTGTCGATCCGCAATAACGGGCGGTTTGCTCGATAGCGATCAGATAGAGCAGCGGGTCATCGCCCATCGCGCCGCTGCCAAGTCCACCGAGGTCCTCCGAAATCGTCAGGCCCGCGAAGCCGGCATCGAACAAATCGCGCAAGTTGGCGAGCGGCGTTTCGGCTTTCTCATCGTAGGCACCGGTCCGCGGCGCGAACGCCTTCATCCCGAGTTCACCGACCCGGTCGTATACCGCGCGCTGCGTTGGCGTGTATTCGAAATCCATTCCGTCCGGCCATGCACTCGCTTTGCGCGACCCGCCCAATGAGCGCCTAACGAAATCCCGTCGGCATTCTGGCGGTTTTTCTAGTTGTCCGGACAATAGGACCTGCTGTCCCGGGCTGTCAAGCCTGCACGGCGCGAGGCGCACCCGCTATGGCGCGGCGATCCGGCGCCGTGGCAGCGGAGCGACCGCTTAGCGCTTCACGACGGGATATTCGTAGTGCAGGTCCATGACATAGGTGAAGCGGTCGGCAGGCGTGATGCTGCGGCTCACCTCGACGAGGACGTCGTCCGCGGTCTTGTAATGGCGAACGATACACAGCGCCGGCGCGTTCGCTTCCGCATCCAGCATTTTGCACAGATGCCGCGGCACCACGGTCGCGCTGATATCCTGCTTGATCGCGACGATCTTCAAGCCGTAGCGGCGCTCGGCCAACCCAAATATCGGCACCTGCTTGTGTCCGATCTGACCCGCAATGCCGCGAAACTCGCCGTTGATGTAAACGACCGAATACGACACCGGGACATTGTTGGCGACGAGAATACGGGTCCCTTCGGCCATCAACCACTTTTCATCGTTGCCGATAGACGGCAGCGCCATCTCGGCCTCCGCCGCATCGATGATCTTCTTGTGCTTGACGACAAAACGGGTGGCTTCGACGTATTGCCACATGCTGGGAATCGAGCCGAGCGAGAGGACGAAACGACCGGCAATTTCCTGTTTTTCGACGCGCGTTCCGACGCCCTGCTGGCGAGAGATGAGACCTAATTCGCGCAGTTTGCGAATGGCCTCGCGAACGGTGTGGCGGCTGACGTGATGGCGATCGCACAGCATCGCCTCGGTCGGTAGCAAGGTTCCGACCGGATGCAGGCCCTGTCGGATTTCCTGCGCCAAAATCTCTGCCAAGGCGAGATAGCGCGGCTGGCCCCCATTGAAGGGCGCGCGGCCTGCCTCCTCCGATGATCTGGTTCTTGTCGTCACGGCATGGTGTTTGCGGTTACGAATACAACTTCAGATTGGAATAGAGGATCGAGGAGAACGAAGCAAGCGTCAGGCGATGCCGTCGGGCAGCGAGATGGATCGCACTGCTGCCAGAAAGAGCGAGTGATCAATCGATCCAGTGACCGGCGATGGCGGACCGAACGCAATCGTGCAGAGAGCCGAAACGAACGTTCACATCATGACTACCGGTGAGATAAGCGATTTTGAGTGAATTGGTTGCCAAGGTCGATCCGGCCGGGATCTCATCATAGGCAACATGGACGCAGCTATCGGAAAGCAGCGTCACTCCCGCGGCGCGAAGCTTGCGCCCGGCCTCGCTTTGCTCCACCTGCTCCGCGCAGTCGCGGCTCACCTGGAGAAAGAACCGGACCTTGGAATCGATTCGGTCATCACCGATCGCCTCGGCCACCTCGGTCACTTGCGCCAGCGACGCATGCGGACAGCCGATGGTCACGACGTCGAGTTTATGGTCGCGCGCGGTCATATAGAATTCGCGTTCCTGCGCGAGCGCCGCCGCGTCGATCGTGATCGGCACACGTGACGCGCCCGGCGCCAACGCGTCGCCAACGGTTGACGCCTCCGGCGTCAACCCCACCATATGCACCATCGGCATGGGTGAGATCGCGGCGAAGGCAGCCGAAAACGCAGTCATTTCATCGAGACCAGGCAGCGCGCCAATTCCCTCGATGACCGGGATGTGCGCGCCGGCGACCCGCGCCACGGCGCCGCCGAGAAGATTGAAGTCGTCCGAGCCGGACACCGCCGCGGTCACCTCGATCACCACCGTGCCGAGGCGGTTGCACGGCAGATGCATGCCGTAATTGGCCGTGAAGCCGGTGATCGCCGAAGCCAACGCGGTCGCGCCTTCGCGGTTGGTCCGCGCGCCCAACACCGAGTTCACGTAAGGCGCGGTGGCCGACTCATTCCATGCTACCGACTCGTCGCGAGCAGGCCTTGAGCCAAGCAAAAACGGATTGCAGGTGTAGGTCGGCTTTCCACCCATGGTCTCGCACGCACGGGCAATGCGAAGCTGAACCTGTTCCTGTTCGCGAATGGCCGGGATGGTGCCGACAGAGCCGCGATCGACCGACAAGATGTTAAGCGTTGTCGGCACGACGAATGTCGCGCCCTTTCCCGCCAGAGCTTCGACAAACCGCATTCCGGTTTCGCCCATCGACACGCCGGATAGGCCAAGGTGAACCGAGCCGACTGGAATGAGGCTTTCGGCATCACAGGCGCGGCCGACCGCCGCCAGCATGCGCAGCGCAATCTGTTTCGGCCAGCCATGCTTGCCATCGAGCATGGCTTGTTGTTCAGAGGTCAACATCATGCGGGCGGCTCGAAGCGAACAACAACCGTATTGGCGCGGGCATCGACCTTGACCCAGTCACCCGTCACGATGGCGCCGATCGGGTCTGGCGAAAGCCGGTGAATGAGCGGAATGCAACCCAGCACGGCGCCCGCCGTCACGATGGCGTTCGCTTGCACATTGACGATGGCAACTGGAGCGTATTTCTCTTCCGCCAGATTCATCAGGCGATACGAGCCGCTGCTGCTGCCGGTTCCGGCCGGGAAAACCAGCACCTGACCGGCAACGGATCGACCGAACAACGGGTGACCCGGTTGCTTGACGACGCCGCTAGCGGGATCGATCAGGCTCAAGGCGAGATCGACGTCGCTCACCAGCGCGTGGCCTTCGGCAACGCCGTCAACCACGCCTTCCCCGATCAGCGTGATCGTATTCATCGCAACGGCCTCAGCATATCATTGGCCTCGCCCAGCGCCGGCGCCGGTCTTACTTCGCCGGAACGCCGCAGCGCGCGATCGATCGGAAGCGGCACGGCTGGAAGGATTTGATCGCCGTTGCGCAGGATGACGTCCATGACGTTGCGTCCGCCGTTCTGGGCATCGTGCGCGGCTTCCGCGATCGTCTTGACCAGCGAGCAGCAAACGTCGTGACCGGCAAACGCGCGCATCCACTGTTCGGTGTCACGCATTGCGAGGATTTCGGCGACCGCCTCGATCGACGTTTCAGGCGCTTCGCGGTCGTTGCGCAACGCGGCTGGCAAGCCAATGATATCGCAGAACTGCTGCCAGAACTTGTCTTCGAGCGCGCCGACAGCGATAAAGCGATTGTCTCGCGTGCGATAGCACCTGTATCGAGCCAAGCCTCCCGTCAGCCGCTCGGCGTCGGCTCGCGGCCACTCTCTATCAATAAAGCCGCGCGCCAGTGCCTCACAACTAAACGGGAAAAGACTGTCCGCCATCGCGACGTCGATGAAGCTCCCCTCGCCGGTCTTGGCCCGCTGCAACAGCGCGAGCAGAATGTTGATGACCAATGGATAAGAGCCACCGGCGATGTCCGCGAACGGCGCAGCGGGCAAGGCTGGCGTTCCGTCCTTGCCTGTGACCGTGGAAAGAAGACCGCTTTCCGCCAGATAGTTCAGATCATGCCCCGGCCACCGCGCGCGTTCACCGGTCTGGCCGTAGCCGGTCAGCGAACAATAAATGATGCGCGGATTTATCGCCTGCACCGCTTCGTAGTGCAGACCGAGCCGTCTCATGACGCCCGGACGAAATTGTTCGACCACGACATCAGCTTTCTCGATGAGCGGCTTAAGCCGATCGACGGCGGCCGGATCTTTGAGATCGATTGCGATGCTTCGCTTGCCGCGATTGAGCATCGCAAACGTGGCGCTGTGGTCGCCGAAGCGCGGCTTGCGACTGCGCATCTCGTCGCCGCCGCCGTTGCGCTCGACCTTGATGACATCGGCGCCGGCTTCCGCCAGCATCAACGTCGCCAAAGGGCCCGGCAGCAAAGTGCTGAAATCCAGAACTGTCACGCCAGCCAGAGGTGTCATGGATCGCCTGCTTGACATCGGTTGTCGTGAAATATCATAGTCGTCCGGACAACCGAATAATACAGGCACAATCGCGATTTGCAAGGCAGAGGTCGACATGAGCCGAGAGCAGCGCCCGATACGAACCGACATGGGGTCGAGCACCGTCGACAAGATCACGGTGCGCGGCCGCGATCTTTCGGCTGACATTCTCGGCGTGCTCAATCTCGGCGATGTGGCTTTTCTTGAACTCACGGGTCGGCTGCCGAGCGAAAATGAATCCGTCGTCTTCAATGCCGTTGCCGTGACTCTGGTCGAGCACGGCATCACGCCGAGCGCGCTGGCCACGCGGCTGACAATTCTCGGCGCGCCGGAAGCCATGCAGGCCGCGGTTGCCGCCGGTCTTTGCGGCCTCGGGACCGTTTTCGTCGGAAGCACGCAAAGCGCCGCGCGGATGCTGCAGACGGCAATCCCAAACCCCGATGCGCCGGGCGATCTGGACGCCATCGCCAAGGACATCGCCGCCGACCATCGGGCCCGTAAGGCGATCGTTCCCGGAATCGGCCATCCGATTCACAAGCCGATTGACCCACGCACACCGCGCCTGTTTGAGATCGCAAAGCAGCAGGGCTTTCGCGGTCCCTATGTCGAGTTGATGATCCTTGTCGCCGATCATGCCGAGAAGGCGTCGGGCCGGTCACTGCCGGTCAACGCAACGGGCGCCATTGCGGCGCTGTGCTGCGAACTGAAGTTGACGCCGCAGATGTGCCAGGGCATCGCCGTATTTGCCCGCGCCATCGGGCTTGTCGGCCATATCGTCGAGGAGACGAAAATGCCGATGGCCGCCGAGGTGTGGCACCGCATCGAAGCGGAGGCGACGCGTCACCTGCGTCCCGAGTCCACCTGAGCCGGATTGCCGCAGCGACTATATCGAAGCGGTGCCGCCGCCATCGACAGCCTGAAGCGTCCCGGTGATATAGCCGGATCTTTCCGACACCAGGAACACGACCGCATCGGCGAGTTCTTCCGGTGTGCCGAGCCTGCCCATCGGGACCGCCGTCGGCTTGGGCGCCGCAACGCCGCCGCCCTGGGTGGTTACGGCCTCGTTCGACGCCGCTATCTTTTGCAAACGCACGCTGTCGATCGGGCCCGGCGCCACGGAGTTGATGCGAATATTGTGCTTGGCGTAAATATCGGAGAGGCCTTTTGTCAGCACATGGACGGCGGCGTTGACGCTGCTTCCCGGCAAATGAGCCGGAGACGGCTGACGCCCGCCGCGTCCGCCGATGTTGACGATCCGGCCAAAGGATTGTGCGACCATCGTCGGCAACACGGCCCTCTGGGTTCGCATGTAACCCATGAATTTGGCCTGGATGACGGTTTCCCAATTCTCGTCCGTCAGCTCAAGGAAGTCCCCGAACGTCGATAACGCCACCGAATTCACGAGGATATCAATTCGGCCGTTGCGCTTGAGAACATCGGCTGCTGCGGCATCGACCTGATCCCTTTTCGACAAATCCGCCACGATGATCTGGGCCGCCGTGCCGCCGGCTTTCGCGATCGCGGCAGCGGTCTTTTCAAGGCCTTCACGCTTACGCCCGGTCAAGGCGAGGACGCACCCCTCGGCTGCCAGTGCGCAGGCAATCGCCGACCCCAATGCGCCGGCCGCGCCGGTAACCCAGGCGACTTTGCCGCCAAGACCGTAATCCATTCCGAAATCCTCAATTCTTTTCGTCCTGCCGTTGTCAGGCGGACCGGCGCTCGTTGGCGGAAACCCCGGCGAGACCGCCGAAGAAACTCGAGAAATCGGTAATCTGTTCGATATCCTGGATGCGCCCCAACAAGGCACGCGCCTGGGTCCCGGATAGCGGCGATTGCGCCATCGAAAAGCATTCAAGCGCTTTATCCATCATCGCCGCATCCGACATCGGACTCTCCGGACTTCCCGGGAGATCGACAATCGTCTTCGTCAATTTTTTTCCGTCCTTCGTCGTAAACGATACCGTACCGTCAAGACTCGCGCTACCGCGCGTTTCATCGACGACGACCTCGACGGCGTGCGCGAATTTCACGACCGTCGCATCGCGCGCAGCCGACGTTTCCAGCTCGGCCAGACCCAGCCTGCCGCGAAGGACTGCGCTGGCGACGGAATATTGAACGCTAAATTGTGCGGCGACCAGAGCGTTGCCGCTGGGATCGTATTTGGCGCCTACCAGCCGCGCCATATAGGGTGAAATGCTGACCGCGACATGCGCAAGATCGGAAGGCGCCAACTTGTGGTCCGTCATGAGTTGCAGTGCAGCCTCAATGGGGGCGTGATTACAGCCGCAACTCGGAAATTTCTTATACGTCATCTTCAGCACTTCGTATCGCGTTCCGAGTTCTGCCGCGACAACCGACGGGTCGCCCGATTCGTACATGGCATAGAAGCCGCATTTTCCTTCAAAGGCCGCACGCGGCGCGGTCACGCCATGCTTGGCGAGCAGCGCCGAGAAGACACCGTCGCGCGCCGCTATCGCGGACTGCGTTCGCTTCATCATGCTTTGCTCGATCGCCGCCTGCTGCGTTCCGCCGCATTGAGCAAGCGCGGCGCCGATCGCGTTGCAGATGCCGTCGCGATCGAGGCCGAGAACCTTTGCGCAGGCGGCCGCCGCCGCCAGGACGCCGTGCATCGATGTATAAAACCATCCCGAATGGTCCGTCGTCGCCAGTCCGAGCCGACAATGAATCTCGACGCCCAGCGTCAGCGCGGTGAGAAATTCCTTGCCGGTGCAGCGCTGGCGTTCGGCCAGCGCCATCACCGCCGGCAGGACGACAATCGGCGAATGCGCCAACGCGCCAAGGTGGAGACAATCGAAATCGAGCGCCGCCGCAGTAACGCCGTTAAGGAATGCAGCCGATGTCGCCGGCAGGCGGCCGCCGACCCCCCATAACGTGGCGTCCGGACGTCCGCCCTCTTCCGATACTAGGCTGTGCATTTCGGCGACGCCGGCAACGCCGGTGCCCGCCCATGCACAGGCCAGCGTGTCCGCCATCATCCGCTTCGACGCAGCCACCACCTCGGCCGGCAAAGCGTCGTAGTTTGTCGCCAGAACGTAATCAGCAAGCTGCTCGGAAAGTGTCATGACGTTGCCTCATAACCTGATGATTGCCGGCTTGACGCTTTCACGTCGCTCGCTCAGCCGCCCCCCTCGCCCCGCAAAGCGGCGAAATCCTTACCCAGTAATTCTTTGATCGCGATGATCTTCATGATGTTGATCGTGCCGCCAGTGAATAACAGCGCCATCGCGTCACGCAGGCGGCGCTCGACCGGGCAGTCTTTCAAATACCCACTCGCGCCGTACATTTGCAGACACGCCGAAATGGCATCGACCGACGACGTGACCGAGTACCATTTCGCCATGGTCGCCTGCATCGCTGGATTTTCACCGACGACGCTCATCCAAAGACCCTTGTATGCCATCAAGCGACACGCCTGAATCCTCGTGTAATGCTCGATCAGCGGAAAGCTGACGCCTTGGTACATGCCGATCGGACGTCCATAGACGACCTTCTTTTTGACGAAGGCAACGGTATCATCGAGCACTTGTTGCGCGGCGCCAATGGCATTGAGCGCCGAAAGACAACGAGAAACGCCCCACCGGGCATAGAGAAGCCTCTTGCCCTCCGCTTTGGAGCCGAGAACGTTCTTCTGCGGGACGCGAACGTCCTTGAAATGAACGATTCCGAGTTGGTGGCCCCGCGCGCCCATTTCCTCCATCTGCTCGCAGGAGATGCCCGGCGAATCCGCCGCGACTTTGATGAACGCGATGCGCGGCTTGTTATTGCCATCGCCCTTTACCCAGGCCGTCACACCCATATAGGTCGCGCCGGGCATCAAGCTGACATGAATTTTGCGGCCGTTGATGATGAAATCGTCACCGTCGACCTGAGCCTCGGTCTGTATGTTGGTTACATCGGAGCCGGCATCCTCTTCCGACGTGGCAATTGACAGCAGGCTTTCGCCGCGGAAGACCGAGCGAACGACATCGTCGCCCCAGCCGGGAATGAGCGCCGACATTGTATTATTGACCGAGCATATCAGCGAGCAACTGGTATCGACGCGGCCCAATTCCTCGATGCAAATTCCGAGAGTGATATAGTCCTTGCCGTGTCCGCCCATCGACTTCGGCGCGGCGATCCCGATCAACCCGGCGGCACCCATTTTCGGGATGATGTTGTTCGTCGGCAATTGCTCGACATCATCCCATTCCTTGACGTGGGGCGCGATCTCGCGCTGCGCGAAATCCCTGACGTAATTGCGAAACTCGTTTTGCTCTTCGGAAAAACTGAAATCGAGCGACATCGAGAGCCACCTGTCCTTCTGCGTGTCAACGGCGAGGAATGTCGAATACCGACAGAGCATGCGGGCGCGCCGGCGTTCTGTCAAGATTGTACGGACAACCTGATATCCATTGACCCGGTGAACCCGGGTGCCTACGGTAGACCGTCAAAAACAAAGACGATGGGAGGATTTTCATGACATTTCGTCCGACGCGCCGCGCTGTCATGTCCGCGGCTGTTGCATTACCCACGCTGATCAAATCGTCTGCGTCATGGGCAGCCGATGGCGACAGTTATCCCAACCGGCGAATCCGTATCATTGTCCCTTTTCTTGCCGGCGGCGCCGCCGATATCGTGGCGCGTCTGGTGGGACAGCACTTGGCCGAAATGTTGGGGCAAACCGTCTACTGCGAGAACAGGCCGGGCGCCGGCAGCAATATCGGCACCGCTTATGCCGCGGGTTTGCCGCCCGACGGATATAACTTGCTGGTCCAGGGCAATCCGCTCGGCTCGAATATCTTTCTGTTCAAGAACGTCGGCTATGACCCGAAAACGTCGTTCGCGCCTATCGCAATGCACTATCGGGATTTTAATACACTGATCGTTCATCCTGATTTCCCGGCCAATTCCGTAAAGGAATTAATTTCAGTCGTGAAGGAAAAGCCGAACGGCATGACGTTCTCCTCGTCCGGAAACGGGACCTCCACGCATTTGGCCGGCGAATTGTTCAAGCAGATGGCGGGCTTGCAGATTACGCACGTTCCTTATCGCGGCGTGCCGCCAGCAGTGGAAGCGGTCGTCGGCAAGCACGTCGATATGATGTTCGCCGGCTTTGGGGTAGTCTCAAGCCAGGTTAAGGCCGGCAATTTGAAGGCGCTTGCGGTAACGGGCATTCATCGGATTAAGCAAGCTCCCGACCTTCCGACCGTAGCGGAAACGCTGCCCGGGTTCGAAGCGACGACCTGGACGGGGATGTTCGCGCCTGCCGGCACGCCGGAGCCGGTCATCAGGAAGCTCAACGCGGCCATCAATACAATTCTTGATCGTTCGGATGTCGGTCCCGGCCTTGAAGCCCGCGGCTTTATCGTCGAGCACATGACGCCAGAACGTGTCGGCGAAGAGGTCGAGCGCGATAGTGTGCGGTGGGGCGACGTGATCAAGAAGACCGGCGCCCACGTCGAATGAGTTGCGCCTTGGCGCGGCGGCCGCCACAAGTTGCGCAAGAACTAAAGCCGCGCCGTCGTATCGAACTCTTGACCGAGGCAGGAACGGCCGATGGTTGCGGCCGTCTTGTCGAGGTTCTCGTGCAACGTTTGCACCCGGAGATCGCGGAAGATGCGCGCGAACGGCGATTTGGCGTGGAACGCACTGGAACCGGCGATCTGGGCTCCTTTATTCATGACCATGACAGCGGTTTCGATCGCTCGGTATTTCGCTGCCATCGAAAATAGCTCCGCTTCGGCTATCCGTTTCAGTTTCCACAACCAAGCGGCGCGATAGATGAGCCAGCGAGCCGAGTCGATCGCGATCCTGATTTCGCCCATCCGCAATTGCGCATACGAATCGGACGCCGTGCCACGCTTCGGGAGATAGTCCGCGAGATAGTCGAAAACGCTCTCGGAGCCGCCGAGATACTGGGCGGCGAAGCCGAGGTGGAAACGCGCCTGCCAGCGGTCGCGCGGAAATACACCGGGCTCGCCGATGACGTAGTCATCGGAAACGAAGCAGTCCTTGAGCAGAATGTTGGGGCTTACAGCCGCTCTCATGCCCATCGGATCCCACGATCCCTCTTCGATCGTGAGGCCCGGCGTATTCTTCGGAATGCAAAGACCAATGTGGCCTTCAGCCGGTGACTTGCCCTTTATCCCCGCGAAAATAATGTTGAAGTCGACGACGTCGGCCAGCGACGCATAATTCTTCGTACCGTTGACGACGTAGCCGTTATCGACACGCTCGGCGGCGGTGACGAGGTTGTAAAGACCGCGCGAGGTGCGGCCCGGCTCGCTCCCGGTCGCATTCAAAAGCGCTCCCCGTTCAATTACCGGCCCCAGGATGTCCCTCCGCTGCTCATCGGTGCAAATCTTGTCAACAAGGTGCGAGCCGTGGCAGTGAATGTGCAGGCAGTGCGCCGTCGACAGGCAGTAACGCGCTGTCTGCTCGACCGCGATGAGGTACAAGAGAGGATCGCTGCCCATCGCACCGCTGCCGAGACCGCCTAGGTCTTCGGAAATGGTCAGGCCGGATAGTCCCGCTTTGAAAAAGTCGTCCATGTTATCGACGGGTGTTTCAGCCCGGATATCATGGCCACCGGCGCGCGGCGCGAATTTTGTTTTTCCCAACTCACCGACGATTTCATAAACTTCGCGTTGTTTCGGGGAATAGTCGAAGTCCATTCCAATCGTCCGCGCGCTCATTGTTTCGATATCCCTGCCTGCGATTGCCGGTTCTTGATCAGTTTTTCTTGTTGTCCGGACAATACGGACAAGCTAGAATCCTGTCAAGCTCTCGCAAAAAGCGGAAGGCAGCGGAAGTATGGAGCGTTAGGGACTGACGCGAGCGATGAACGGAGCGCCGCTGCGCGGCGCCGGCCGACGCCCAAGCCAATGTGCAAGATCAGTGATCGAGCAGCGAAGGCAGCCGCCGCTTGGCCGGCGAATACTCGAATTCGAGGTCCATCGAATATGTGAAACGATCGGCCGGCGTGATGCTGCGGCCGACCTCGACAACCACTTTATCGGCCGTCACGTATTGGCGCATAATCGAAAGCGCTGGGGAGTCTTTCTTGATCTTCAATAATTTCGCGATCGGCCCCGGCACGAGCATGGCGCTGATTTCCTGCCGGATCGACACCACCTTCAAGCCATACTTGCGCTCGACCAGTGAAAAGACGGGAACTTGCCGCTGCCCGATCTGATCGGAAATTCCCTTGAAAGCTCCGTTGACGTGGATCGCGGAATGAGAGATCGGGAGATCCTGTCCCGGCGCGAACCGCAGGCCTTCGGACAAGAGCCACATTTCGTCGTTGCCGACCGAAGGCAGCGGAATGTCGGCCTTGGAGGCCGGAATAAGTTGCTTGCGCTCGACGGTCAGTCGCGTGGATTGGACGTATTGCCAGATGTCCGGAACCGAGCCCAACGACAGGACGAAACGGCCGGAGACGTCCCTGCTCTCCACCCGCGTGCCGACTCCCTGATGGCGGGAGACCAGACCGAGTTCTTTTAGTTTGCGGATTGCTTCACGCACAGTGTGGCGGCTGACGGAATATTTTTCGCAGAGTTCTGCCTCAGTCGGCAGCAGCGATCCAATTGGATGTTTGCCGGCCTGAATGGCCTCGGAGAGAGATTCCGCCAGCGCCAGATATCGCGGTTGGGAACCCTCAAAAGGCGTAAAGCTTGGGCTCCAAGCTTGACCGTATTTGCTCTTCACGTTTGATTTGACCGATTCTATGATCGTCTGCGTAGTAGTTTTTTGTATAACTACAGCCGAAAATAGAAGAAAACCGCGTCAGGAGCAAGGCCTCAAGCAGCAACGCCTTACATGCCCTATCGGATAGAATCGTCCGCTCCGTCATTCACATCGATCAACCGACATGAACTTGACCGTTCGTGTATCGTTTCCGGGGCTGCATCATTGAATGCGATTCGGCGGCGCTTACGACCCGCCTAACCGTCGGCACCGTGGCAACTGACATGCAAAGATCACAGACGGCGGACTCAATGGGCACTCTGGGCGCCGCTCCCTTCTCGTTTCGCGCACTCGAGAGATGGTCGGAGATTCCTGACGAAATAGAACTTGGCGATGTCGCCGGCGTGGCGGTGGACGCGGAGGACCGGGTCTATCTCTTCAACCGCGGCAAGCATCCCGTAGTCGTGTTCGACCGCACCGGCGCATTCCAGACAAGTTGGGGACACGGCCTCTTCAACAATGCGCATGGTGCGCATATTGGCGCCGATCAGTGCATATACCTGACCGACAATGGCAATCATACCGTGCGAAAATTCACGCTCGACGGCAAACTGTTGTTGTCGCTTGGCAACCTGGATGCGCCTGCCCCCTTCATGAGCGGACAACCGTTCTGCCGCTGCACGCATACTGCACTGTCGCCGCGTGGCGACATCTATGTTTCCGATGGTTATGGCAACGCCGCCGTCCATAAATATGACCCCAACGGCAAACTCCTTCTGTCGTGGGGCAAACCCGGCACAGGTCCCGGAGAGTTCAACCTGCCGCACAACATCTGTTGCGACGCCGACGGTTGGGTCTATGTCGCCGACCGCGAAAACCATCGGGTTCAGGTTTTCGATGGCAACGGAAAATATGAAAAGCAGATCAACAATATGCATCGGCCGAGCGGACTTGCGATCACGCCCGGCACGTGCCCCTGCTGTATTGTCGGTGAGTTGAAGGCGTATCAGCCCGTCAACCGGATGACTCCTAACCTCGGCGCGCGCATCAGCTTTGTCGATCAGCAGAGTAATGTTCTCGCCCGTATCGATCGCGGTAACGGTCCAGGCACGGCGCCAGGACAATTCATCTCACCTCATTCCATCGCATTGGATTCTCGCGGCAACGTCTATGTAGGCGAGGTCGTTACGGCCGATTGGCGCGCCGTATTCCCCGAAACGCCGCAGCCGGAAAGAACGCGTCGTTTCCAGAAATTCGAGCGAATTCAATAAATCGAATCCAACTCGCTGACTACGCGACCGTCACCTTCTTCAAAATGCGGTCGAAACGCGCGCCGGCAAGATGAACATTTTCCATGAAGGCCGTATCGAGTCTCGCCTGCGACGGCAGCCGATTGCCACGGCTCTCGTGCTTGGCTGAGGCTGCGAGACGGACGGAACGCAGCATCGCGATGCCGGCCTCCAGCCGCATCGCAAAACCTTCGTTGGTTTCCATCCGCTCGTCGAGCACGGCACGATCGAGCGACAGCACAATCGTCGGTTCGACGACCGTCACCTGCGTCGATGGCGACGTTTCGTCGGCGAGGCGCATCTCGCCGAACATGTCGCCGGCGACAAACCGGGCGATCTGCCCCCTGCCTTCGACCGCGACTGAAACGGCCCCGTTCAAAATCAAGGTCAGAGCGTGAGGAGGATCGCCCTTGCGCCGGACCAGCCTGGTCCCAATCGGCAACAGCTTCCGCTCACCCGCGGTGGCGATCCATTCGACGTCGTCGTCGGAAAGTTGGGCAAGAAGGTAAAGGATGCTGCGCATCGGAGGTCAGACCAGTTGCCGTCGTGCCAAGTCGGCAAATAAGCCCTTCGCTGCTATAAGGTCCTCGTACCGCCCGCTCTGCACAATCTTGCCCTGGTCGATAACAAGGATGCGGTCGGCGCTTTTGACCGTATTTAGCCGATGTGCAATCACGATGCGCGTCACCGCCAGGCGCTGCAAACTCTCGGTCACGATCCCCTGCGTCACGTTATCGACCGCGCTGGTCGCCTCATCGAGCAGAAGAATTCTCGGCTTGCCGACGAGCGCCCGGGCGACGGCCAGACGCTGGATCTGACCGCCGGAAAACGCTGCCGAGGCTTCCGTCACGATCGTATGCATGCCCATCGGCATGGCCTTGATGGTTGCATCGATGCCCGCGTGACGCGCCGCTTCCCAGGCGTCGTCCATCGTGCCTTCGTGGACGCCCATGATGTTCTCGTACAGGGTTCCGGGAAATAACGTGGTGTTCTGCAAAACCACGCCGATCTGGCGGCGGACCATCTCGAGATCGAGGAATCGCAAGTCCTGCTGGTCGTACTGAACCGCCCCGCTCACCGGCATATGAAAGCCGAGCAGCAGCCGCACTAACGTGGACTTGCCCGAGCCGGAAGGACCGACCAGAGCGATGAACTCTCCCGGCGCGACCGAATGCGAGACACTCTGCAACGCGAATGGCGCTTCAGCGCTGTAGCGGAAGTACACGTTGGTGAGATCGATAGCGCCGCTCAGCGTACCCGGATCGCGCCTGCTACCCGCCCCTTCCGGCGCTGCCTTGAGCAGCGGCGCGACGCGGCTCCACGACGGCTTCGAGTTCCAGGCATTGACCACGCCACGCGCCATCTGGAGCGACGCGCCCATATAGGCTCCGTACGCGGTGATGAACGATATGAAGGCGCCCGTGGAAAACTGATCACGTGGCAATTGGGCGAGGATCACCAGGATGACCGCGAGCGCCAACAGTTCAAAAGCGACCAGCGCCGTTTCAAACACCGTGGCAAAGGTTCTGGCCTTGTACATGCGGGCGCGAAGCTCGGCGAAGTCCATCGCCCAGCGGGCAAAGCCGCGCTGTTCGGAGCCGGTTGCCCTCAATGCCGTGATGCCTTGAACCAACTGGAAAACGATGCCGTAGATGTCGGAGCGGATTTCCTCGCCGCGCGTCAGCGCATCAAGTTGATGATAACCACAGAAACCGGCGATCGCTGTCATCACCGCAAACAAACCGATCGCCGCGCCGGCCGCGGCCGGTGAATAATAAAACATCCAGGCGATGTTGCTGATCAAAAAGAATAGCGCCGACATCGAACCGAAAACCAGTGAGATAATCGTGCGGCGAAACGTGTCGGCGGAGGTCACCTGGGTCGCGAGATTGCCGGGACTCGTTGCAAGCGCATGTTCCGGCAGCCGCAACACGCGATCCATCACGGCTGCCTGCAATGCCCCAGCAGAGCGGCCGTCGACCCGCAGGCAAACGATGTCGAAGACGAGACGAAAGCCTGCCGCGACGAACGCGGCCGTCACCAGCCCAGTGCCGAGCACAAGCAGCGACGACGTCTGATGGCCCGGAATGAAGCGGTCAAATGCCAATTGCATGGCCATCGGCGTCGCCAGACCGAGCAATGCGCACACCAGCGACAATACAGCCGCCATGGCAAAGTCGCCCCGGCTGCGGGGCCAGGCGAAAGCGATGAACTGACGAAAGCCGATCGGCCGGTCGGCGAAAGTCGGATAGAACGTATGCGCGCGCAGGCCGATCCGCGCCGCGAGTGCTGCATCGATCGGCACCGGCCTGGCGTGTTCCGCCTCCACCATGTGCCAGCGCCCCGTCCCCGACGGAATAAGCGCCACCGGGCGTTGGTCCTCGTCGAGAAAGCCAAGCAGCGGCCCCAGGTCTTGCCGCTGCCAGTTGCTCCGCAGATTTATCAGCCTATTGCGCAACCGAACCAGCCGCGCGGCGTCGTCAACAGTGGCGGCGCGCGCCAGCAAATCACGCTGACGGTTCGCGAGATCGATGCCCAGCTCCGCCGCGATGGTCGCGAAGGCGCCGACCAGCGGTTCGTTATTCAGGTGCCGGGCGGGAGCATCCGTCGCCAGCCGCCCGAGAACCGAATCGAAGCGGCTGAGAGCGCGGTCAACGGTTCGTCTGGTGCGCTCGGCCCGGCCTTCCGCGGCCTGAAGTAACGCCGCCTGCTGGCGGATGTAGCTGCGTTCGACAACCGCCAGCATCGCCCGATGAACGGCTGCGAGGCGGCGCGGCCAATCGGAGGCGCTGAGAATTTCCCCGGTCGTCCACGCGGTAATGTCCGCGGCGCCCGCTCCCGTGAGCCAGGCGCCTCCTGCCACGGCACCGAATTGCCGCCCGTCGAAGGCTTCCAGCGCGGCGGCGCCGCAATAAGTGAACGCCGCGTCGTCGCCCGTGAGCCAGACCACACCGCCCAACGAAGTCAACGCGGAGGTGGGACCAACTCTGGTCCGTTCGCCGGCTTTGAGCGTGACGATATCGAGTGGCGCCGGCCCCATCGACCGGGCTACAGCACCCGCCAAGTGCGACAGCCAGCCGTCGAGGATTCCCGCCATCGCCGCCGATTGCTCAGGGCCGTGCGTCTGCGTGATGAACTCATCGATGGTGACGGGAACCAGTTCGGTGTCTTCCACAGCAATCGCCGCAAGAAGCAGATCGCCGCCGTCGGTCAACGAAGGAACGATATGCTCCCCTGCCGCCAGTGCGAACAGAAAGTGGCGACCGGAATGAAGGCCATCCCGCTTGAAACTGGCGTAAAGCTCGATACGGCCGGAGACGACGATGTAACCCTGCCCCTGACTATTCAGCGTCAGTGCCGCGCCCGGTTCGAGCGATACCCGATGCTTGTTCGCAAATGGCACGACTTTCGCGCTGCCAATGGCAGCGGAAGGCATCGGAGTGGGAGCCCTGCCGGACATCAGGCCTCCACCAGCGTACGATAGGCCCCTTCGGCGGCAAACAAGGCGCTGTGCCGGCCACGTTCGATGATGCAGCCCTCGTCAAGAACCAATATCTCGTCGCAATCCCGCAAAGCCGAAACACGGTGCGATATCAGGATACAGGCGCAGCCGCGGCGGCGGATGTTGTCAATGATGGCCTGTTCGACGACGGAATCGAGCGCACTCATCGCCTCGTCGATCACGATCAGCACCGGATCGACAGCAAGCGCGCGCGCGATCGCCAGCCGCTGGCGCTCGCCGCTGCTGAAGTTGCGGCCGTTCTCCTGTACCCGGGTCTCATACGCCATCGGCCGGGATGCAATAACTTCATGCACCATGGCATCGCGCGCGGCCGCGACCATTCTCTCTTCCGAAATGGTCGGGTCCCACATGGTCAGGTTCTCCCGGACCGTACCGGCGAACAACGTCGTCGTCTGATCGACATAGGCAACCGCCGAGCGCAACAACGGCGTCGGCAGGTTTGCAAGGTCGATACCGCCGAAGCGCACCGATCCCTCACGCGGCGCCGATAGCCCGACGATGAGCCTCGCGAGCGTCGATTTGCCGCTACCCGATGGACCGGTGACGGCGGTTCTCGACGCAGGCGCGAACTTGAGGGAGATATCGCGAAGGAACGGCGCATTGACGGCAGCATAGCCGAACGCCACATGATCGAGCTCCAAGGCCCAATGCGACGCCGACAGTTCGGACATATTTGTGTCGGCAAGCATCGGGTCGATGCGTTGATTGGTGACATCGCCAAGCCGATCGATATGCCCGCGCGTCTGCTGCAACTGCGCGCCAAGGCCCATGACGCTGATCACCGGAGAATTGAAATTATTGAGCAGCGTCTGGAAGGCGACCAGCATCCCGACGCTCACCGTTCCTTCCATCACGCGCATGCCGCCGATCAGCACGATGCAAACGCCGGCAACGGTGGTAAGAAGAATTGGCAGACCGGACAGCAACCGCTGCCAATAGGTCATCGCCTGCTCGGCGCTGACAACCTTGGCATGGGCTCCGGCCCAGCGGCGGAAGAACAGGGATTCGGTGCCGCTCGCCCGATAGGTTTCGATATTGGCGAAGCCCTGCAACATTGTCGACTGCATGCGGGCTTCATCCTGCAGCATGAGCCGATAGGAATCCGACAGCCGTCGCGAAAACAAGGTCAGCAGCGCCAGATTGAGCAGCGCGAACGCAACCACGATCAGCCCCAGCGGCACGTCGTAGCTCAGCATCACTGTCGCATAGATCAGGATCGCGAGAAGGTTAATGGACGTGACCGCGACGTTGCCGGAGAGCAGTCCCGTCAACCGGTCGCCGGCGGTCAAGCGATTGGCGATGTCGCCGCTGTTACGCTGGGCGAAGAACGCCATCGGCAGGCGCAGAATATGCCAGAACACGCGGCCACTGACGGAGGCGCCAAGGCGTACCTGGAAGCGAGCCAGCGTGCGCTGCTGCACAAACGTCAGCAGAGCCTTGGCCACGGCGACAGCGGCAATGCCGCCAACCAGCCACCACAACCAATCGTCCAGGCCGGCGATCATGTAATAATCGACGAAGGCGCGCTGAATGCCGGGGATCACGAGGCCGGGGACGACCAGCAGGAAACCGGCCAGGATCGCGGCTGTCACCGCCGGCCCAAAGCCCGACAGCGTCTCGCGTACACCGCGGCGAAGCGCAGGCGCGTGACCCGCCTTGATAAAATGCGGTCCCGGCTCGAGCGCCAGCATCACGCCGGTGAAAGCCTGGTCGAATTCGCGCGCGGTGACGACACGGGGGCCGGTCGCCGGATCGTTGATCCACACTTTGTCCGCGGTGCGGCCCTCTACCACGACGAAGTGGTTGAAATTCCAGAACACGATGCACGGCAGCACGGCTGGCACCAGGTCGTCGGGATCGATGGTGTAACCGGCGCCCTCAAGCCCGTAGCGCTCGGCAGTCCGCAGCAGATTGAGCGCCTTGGTGCCGTCCCGGTTGACGCCCGCGACATCGCGCAATTCCTCGATCGGCACCCAGCGGCCATAGTGGGCGAGCAAAATGGCAAGACAGGCGACGCCGCACTCGGCACTTTCATGCTGAATGACCGTGGGCGTACGGAGCCGCGATGCGCCAGCCATGACAGACGATGGAAACAACCGCCTCACCAGGCGTCTCCCAGGACCTGCCGCAAGGGCGGTATGAGGAGGCTGAGCACCGGCAACGACACCGTCTCGATATCCGCGCCGCCGAGCGTACCCGCGTTGACGGTCACGTCGGGACCTTTCGACGACGACCAGCGATAACCGCTCGGCGTGCCGGTATCCGACAGAAGATCGACGATGATCTCGTAAGGTGCGCCGTCCTTGGCGAGCGTCTGGCCCAACTGCTTGTTCTTCAAGGTCCGGTTCATGCCCTCCGCAGTCGAAGGGACTTCGGCCACGGCACGGACGCGCGCTTCGATAAATCCGTATTCCTCGCGCCTGACGGTCGACGGCGACACCCGGACATGCATGCCGGGCTGCACTTTCTTGCCGTCGTTCGGCGGCACGTAGAAGACGGCGTAGAGCGGCCCGGTCGGTTCGGGTTTGTCGCTCGAAGGCGTACTCGGCTTTTCGCTTTTGATCGCGGTCGCGGCCTCGTTGGGAACCAGCGAGAACAGCGCCCCGCCGCGGTCGACGATTTCGCCGGGGTTTACCTTCAACTCCACCACCGTGCCGTCGTAAGGGCTGAGCACGACACTTTGCCGCTCCAATCGTTCGCGCAACGTGGCGATCTTGCGCTCCGCAACTGAGACTTTCAGCTCGGTGTTGAGCCGTTCGCGCTCGTCGTCGGTTTGCGCCTTGGCGGCCTCAACATCGAGATTTCGGATGCCATCTTCGGTCTGCGCGCGCTGCGTCTGCGTTTTGCCGATTTCGACCCGGGTTTCCAGCACCTTCTGGCGCGAGGTGAGCTGCTTGCCCATCAATTCGTCATTGGCTTTGGCAAGTTCGTTCAACCAGCCGAGTTGCTTATCCAGAAAGGCGATATCCTGCACAAAGCCGAGCCGCCGCTGCTCGATCGACGCCGCGAGGATCGGCGCACGCCGGTTCTGAAACGCAATGATCTGGTCACGCTCGGAGACGGCGTCGCGATGCTCGGCTTCGGCATTGGCTAGATCCTGCCGCACGTCCGGCTGATCGAGACGCGCCACCGGACTGCCGGCCTTGACCTTGTCGCCAAGAGCGACGGTAAAGCTGACCAATCGTCCCGGACTGTCGGCAGTGACATCGAGAACCCCGCCCGGCGCCAGGAGAATGCCCTGCCCATGCACCGTCACGGGGACGGTGAGGATCAGGCTCCATGCCAATCCCCCGACGACCAAAACGACGAGCGACAACAAAGCCAGCCAGGTCGTGCGGCCGACGATGCGCAAACCCTGATCGAGCCGATCCGGCGACGACAGCCGGTCGATTGCCGCCGGGCGATAAATTCCTCCGTCCGACATCCTGTCTTGTTCCTAAAACGCCGGCGTTCAGTTGACCCTGTCGGCTTTCACCGAAAGGCCATCGGCTGGGCTTCCCTTGGCCGCATCGCGTTTTTCCCTGGCTTCAGCCAAAGCTCCGGGCAGCTTCGTCGAAATGCCGACGACGAGCGAGACGTAGTTCGCCACTCGCTTGCGCATGTTCGCGCTGTCGGGCCGGCCGCGAGTCAGCAACTCCAGAATAACCGCCAGCTTTTCCGTTTCGATCGCAGAGGTGGCGGGCGAAAGCGCGACAAGAGCCGTCAACGCCAGGATCGCGGTCTGTTGAGCGTCATTGGTGCCGGCGAGTTGCTTCATCGACGAATCGAGAAGAGTCGCCACCGCCTCGATCGCCTTGCGATCTGCGGACGACTGCGAACCGTCGCCTTCCGGTGTCGTTACGTTTGCCTGATCGGGCATCGAGGATCTCCCTGTGTTCATTTAGAACCAGCTCGCAATATCATCGGCGATTCCCCTGCCCACCTCACCCCACACATAACTCGAGAAGAAACCGGGATTCTTCGGATCGTTCGACGTGAGGCCCGGATCGTTGGCGTTAAACCAATCGCTGAAAGCCACGAGACCGTTATAGACGACGTCGAGATGCAGGATGCTGGCTACCTGGTTGCCATAAGTCGCGAGGGTCGACGCCGCCATCTTGAGATACGGATTATCGAGCAGCAATTTGATGGCATGGTCGCCAAGCTGCGCAATGTCATTCGCCAGATCGAGCGGGTGTCCGGTGAACAGATCGACGACCGCATTGCCGATATCCTCGCCCACCGTCACGGCATTCTGATACTCGAAACCGGTCGCGTACTGGAACAGTGCCTTGCCGAGTGCCGCCGCGTCGTCTGCAGCGCTCTCGCCGAGGAAGACGTCGCCAAAGACCGTGATGAGATCGGTCGCCAGATCGTAAGACTGGGTGACGAAGGTCGTGATGGTTCCAGTCACCATGTTTGTGACCAGTTCGCATGAGTCGGCGATCAACCTCATGCTGGCCAACACGGTGTCCGACGTGTAGCCCGTAATCGGATTCTTGCTCAGGAAATTCGATACTGAATCCGTGGTGAGGAGCGCCACCATGCCATGCGATGCGAGACTGACGAGCGTAAATTCGAGCGCGGGGTTTTCGGCAATCAGCGCTGGGTTTTCCAGAACTTCGAGAAGACTGTTGGATGCCGCGAGATCGTCGGGGTCAATCGCCGCGTCATTGCCCAGCGCCTGCTTCAGAGCGTTGTTCAACGTGCCATCGAGACTCTGGCCATTGACATCCTGCAACCCAAGCGCTTCGCCCATCGTCGTCGAATTACCCGGCAGCACCAGCGACATGAACCGCGAGACGACGGTCGAGCCGCCCGGAAGGCCGGTCGACACCAGTTGCGACAGCAGCTTGATGTAGCCAGTTGCGTTACCGGCATTGCCGATGAGATCGTGGCCGATGATGCTGGACAGCGGATAGGCCTGCCATGCGTCATTCCACCTGTCCTGGAACCACTTGGCGGCGGCGTTGGCGGAATTCGTGACGTCACCGCCGGTCGGGTTCGCCGGCAAAGTCGCTCTGATATAAAGCTCGGTGAGATGCGTAACGAGGAGTTCGACGCTGTTATAGCCGGCGTTGGACTCGACCGCATTGATCGTGCCCAGGGCGCCCAGAAGCGCCGTCAGCGTCGCAACTCCCCCACTCTCGATCTGGCTCTGCACAGCCAATGCCGCATTCTTGAGCGAGGTCGCGCCATTGTCGATAACGGTGTTAGCCAGGATGTCGATCCAGGCGTGCGCGATGTCACGGAGCTGCGTCGTTTGACCGGCAGCAAGCCCCATGGTTGCGGTGGCAACCTCCGCATCGATGAGTGCGATACCCTGCGCGGCGGACATGTAACCGTTCGTCAATGGCGTCAGCAAGGCGAGAGCCGCACTACCCGTCGCCAGACGCTCGGCCAATTCCTGCATGACCGTCGTGCGGGCGAGGGTCTGTGCATTGTAGGTATCGTGGATCAACTGAATGTCGGAGGCGTCAAGTCCCAACTGCTGATAGAAGAGGTCGCTTTGCGGCGTTACAATTCCGGCGCCGATCTTCGCTGCCAGATGCATCAGCGCGATATCGACGACATAGCCGATCGATCCGCCATAGGCCTCGACGTCGGCGATGGCCGCAGCCGCCGTCATCGCGCCGGAAAGAACACGGCCCGCATCGACGAACGCGACGATGTCCCGATTTAACAGGTCGGTGGCGTGACCAAGCGTGCCGGCCAACGTCAGCGGCGTGGTAACGCCACCCGAAATGCTCGACGAATAAGGGCTGCCCGACGGCACGCTGGACAGGTTCACGGTCACGGGCGGCAGATACGGCCATGCAACCGTCAAGCTTTGCGTTATGATCTGATTGGCGTTCTGCGCCGTGATGGTGCCGTTGGCGACGAGTTGGGCGAGACCCGCCTCGGCGGCATCGTTGTTGATGCGATTGCTGATTTCTGTGGCGATCGCCGCGCTGGTGCTCTGGAGGTGGTTACCTTGAGCTTCCAACAGCAGCACGCTCAGCATCATGTCCGCTGATACGAAATGCGCGGCGGCGTAGCTTTCGATATCGGCGATAGCTTGAGCAACCGTCATCTGGCCGTTGACCACCAGGACGAAATCAGCCGCCGTCTGGCTGACAGACGCCTGTATCGGCGCATCCGAGACGCTGATACCCAGCTTGGCGAGCTCGACAGCGCCAATCTCCGCTGCGGCTGCGGCCTGCAATGTAGTATTGCCGTTTGCGTTGGCGGCAATGGCGCCGAGCAGCATGACGGCGGCCTCCGGCGATAACGCAAGCGCGCCGGTGGATGCATCGATGTCGCTCATGACCTGAGCGGCGGTAACCCGTCCGCCGTTCACATAGCCCGCGATCTCTGCGCCGATCGCCGCGATATTGGCGGCTGCCGCCGTCGCTGTCGCGTAAGCGCCTTGATTCGGCGGGATATAATAACCTGGTTTCGCGTAGAGACCGCTGCCGGTGAGCGCGCCGGCCGTTCCGGCCAGTATCCCGATCGCTTGATCGGCGCCAATGACGTTGTGCGTGACGTCATAGGTGATATCCCCCACCGCCTGCGCCAACGTGACATAGCCGAGGGCGACCATATCGCCAATCACAACGCCAAAGATGCCTGCCGCATCGATGTTGGCCGACGTACCCGCGACTCCGTCGAGCGTGGCGATAATCTGGTCGGCACTCAGGATGCCGAGCGTCCCCGTCCCAACCGTTCGGATCGCAAAATTCGCGACGTTAGAGGCAATAGAATCGCGGGCATTGCTGAGCTGCCCACCTGCGCTTAGCGGCAACAGAAGGGTCGCTGGCAGGCTTTCAAGGATGCCAGCAAACAGCGCCACGGTCTGCGTTGCCGAAATTGCGTTGCCGACCGCCAAATCTTTCGTGAGCCCGTAAATCGTAAGTTGCCCTTGGGTGACGTAGGACGCCAGGGCGGCGCCCACGTTCACCGCCTCATCGAGGCTCACCCCGCTAACGCCAACGAGCAACCTCACCGCGGAGTGGATGTCGATAAACTGCGAGGTCAACGCGGTGCCGATATAAGACCTGGCCTCTATCGCCGTCATCTGGCCTTGAGTGATCAGCGACGTCATCTCCGCGATACTGGCCGTAACATACGCCGTCGAGCTATTGCCCGGTAAGGCGGTATACTTCAGACCAGCACCCAGGATCTCAACGGCCTGGTAGCCACTGATGGTGTTCGACGCAACGCCGTTGCTGACCGCTGCCGCGAACACCGACGAACTAATTCGAGCAATCCCAGTGAGCTCAATCGCGACCGCGTTCAACAGGCTTGCCGGCCCCTGCCCGGCAACCTGAACGAGAGCATCGGCGGCTTGTTGCGTCGTAATGCTCGGATGGGTGGAGAGATAACTTCCAACCAAGAAGTCGCCTGAACTGCCATCGATCGCCGCGAGAACGGTAAACATCGGAACCAGATCGAGCGACGACGCTTTAATGGTGAAGATCGCGGTATTGAGCGAGTTGTAGTCATTGTACGGATAATGGATCAGACCGTTATAAATATTGGCGACCGTGTAGCCGACCTGAGCTGCAAGTGCCACGTTTCCGGTGGCGGCAACACTGATCAACAGCGCAAGGCCCTGCGTTTCGTTGAGACCATTGGCGCTGATGACATTCGCGATGTCGGCAAGCGCTTGCGGCGCGGTGATCTGACCGGCAACGACCAGGGCGGCGATTTCGCTATTGGCGGAGGTCTGCAAGGCCCCGCCAGTCCGGAACGACAGCGTCGCCAGAACGGTAATGGCCTGCTCGGCGGTCAGACCTGCGCCAATGGCGCTGCCGACATCGAGCGTCGCTTGATCGGCCGTGATCCGGCTTGCCGCGACCATGGAGATCATTTCGGTAACGACCGCGGCCAAAACGCCGGAGCTTCCCTTCCCGACGACTTGCAGCAACGACGGAAGCGCAACGGCGGCCGCTATCTGGTCGGCATTGACAAGGATATCGATGGCGTTGACCGCCGCCAGTTGGACCGCACTGTTTCCCGCAACTCCGATAGCGGCTAGTGCCAGGACCGCATCGACGGCGGAGACGCTGCCTGCCCCCGCCAGACTGCCAATCTCTGCAATGACGGTGGTCTGCAGCGTCGTGGTGCCGTCGGTGCCCATAGCCGCGAGGACGCCGAGAGCCGTCGCCCCCGAAACCACGCCCGACGTGAAAGCCAGGTGGATATCGCTAACGGCTTGCGCAGCATCGATAAAGTGAACCACGACGGCCGACGTGAGGTAAGTCGTACTTCCGGTCGGGACAACGCAGAGCGCCGCAATTTCGCTGCCGACGGCCGCAACGACCGAGTCATCGCCGTGGGCAGCTATATTGGCGAACAGCGCCATCACCTGATCGGGACTCAGAAGACCTGCGAACGGCGTGATATAGGCGTAGCCGAAGATGGAGTCGTAGGGCGTGGCGTTGCCGATGTAAGCCAGCACGTTCGTCGTACTGAACTGGTTTTGCGCGATGAGGCTTACGATCTCGGCGCCAATAGCCGATTGCAACGCGGCATTACCTTGCGGGAACAAGCTGACCAACTCTGCCAGCACCATGTTGCCGCTGTTGATGGCGGTTTGATCCAGCGAAGCCGTGACATAATAATAATACGAATAATAATACTGCCGTTGATAGTCGACAATCAGCGGCTGGACGCTGGCGGCCGCAACAATATCGGCAACCGCCGCGGTCGCGGTGATGCGATTATCGGCGACCAAGGCCGCGATCTCGGCGAGCAACGTCGGCTCGGGCCTGTTCGGATACGATGGACTAAGCATGACGCTGAGCAACGCATCCACGCCGGAAGCCGTTGCAGCATCCGTCATTACCGCGCCAGCCAGTATCGTGACCGCCTGATCCGCCGTCAGGACGCCGGACGATACCGCTGCGTCGATGGTAGCTGCGAGGCCCGCGGCGCTGATCGCGCCAATACGAATCAGCATGTCGAGTTCACTGCCGGCCATCGCCTGAACGGTGCTCGGCGCGTTGGCGGCGAGAGCGATCAGCACACCAACCGCTTGATCGGCCGATATCGAATATGTCCCCGCCCCAAAATAGGTGGCGCCGACCTGATAACCCCATTGGGTATTAACGGCAGTGAGAATGTCCTGCATCAATTGCAGCACGGTCACCTGGGAGCCGGCGATCAGGGCGGCCAGTTCGACGCCGACGACGTTCTGAAGTGCCGTATCGCCTTGCGTCGGAAGGCTAATGAGGAGCGAGATCGCCTGGTCCGCTGTGAATCCCGGCCCGATCGCCACACCGATCGCGGTCATGATGTCGGTGCCGGTCAGCAAGCCTTCCGCCATCAGCTTGCGCAGCTCGTCGACGACCGCGGACTGTAGACCCGGGTTGCTCCCGGCAATATTTATGAGCGAAGGCAGCGCATCGACAGCAGTGATGTTGTGCGAATGGATCTGATCGTCGAGGCCCGCAACACCCTGCAGCAGGGCGATTTCGTTTGCCACGGCGCCATCGACATCGGAGGGGCCCGCGCTAGCCAAGGCGCCGAGCAGCGCGTTCACCTGGACATCCGTCAACGTGCCGGATGAAATAGTGTTGCCAATGTCGATCATCGCCTGAGCGGCCGTGATCTGGCCGCCGGCGATGAGTGCCAGAATTTCGTCCGTCGCGGCGGATTGCAGCGTCCCGTCCGGCTGAGTTGCGAGGATTGCCAGCAATGTTATCGCCTGATCGGCGTCGATCCCGGAACCGATTGCCGCGCCGATATCGCCCGCCGCCTGTGCGGCCGCGACGGTATTGGCGGTAACCAGCAAGGCAATCTCGACCGCGACCGCCGTCTGCACATCGGCGTGACCATTGGCTGCCATGGCGGCGAGCAGCGCCACACTTTGATCGATCGTCAAAACGTTCGAGGCAACCGCCGCTTCCAGATCCGCGAACGCTTGCGCCGTCGTAACCTGACCCGCTTGGACAAGCGCCGCCAATTCGGCGCCAATTACCGAACGAACCGCCGCGGTTCCAGTGCCGGCGACGTCGAGCAACAGGGCAACGGCCTGATCCGCCGTCAGTTGCTGGGATGCGATTGTCGCGCCGATGTCGGCGGCGACGACGGCGGCCGGGATCTGGTTGCCGGAAATCAGAGCCGCAAGCTGTGCGCTGACGGCATCGTGAACCGCCGTATTGTTTTCGATCCAAAGGCTCGCCATCAGACCGATGGCTTGTGTGCTGGTGAAACCGGCGCCGATCATTGTCGTGATGTCGGCGGTCACCTGCGCCGCGGTAATCTCGCTTTCGGCGACCAACGCGATCAACTCGCTTACCGCCGACGGCCGCAACGCCGCGTTCGCAATGAACATCGAGGCCAGGATCGCAACGCCCTGATCGGCCGACAGCAGACCGGACGTGACGGCATTGTCGAGGCTGGATTTGACCTGGACCGCGGTAACTTGGTTTGTGGCAACGAGCGTCGCAATCTCGTTGGCAAACACGACTTGCAACCCGGTCGGACCGGCACCGGTGAGCGCCGCCATGACAGTCAGGCCCTCCGCGGCCGTGAGGGTCGCTGCGGCAATGGCCGAACCGATATCGGACATCGCCTGCGCGGCGGTGATTTGATTGCCGCCGATAAGCGCCAGCAGTTCGACATTGGCGGCGCTCTCAAGCGCGGTATTGCCATGTGTCGATACGGCGGCAAGCACGATGACGGCTTGATCGATGGTCAGCGTCGCCCCGGCAGCGCCAGCAATATCGCTCACCGCTTGCGGCGCGGTGACCTGCCCGCCGACAACCAGCGACGACATCGCGTCGATGACGGCGATCAGTACCGGCAGATCGCCGGCCATACCGAGTGAGGCCAACACGGCGATACCGCGATCGAACGTCAACAGATTTAACGCCATCGCGGCGTTGAGATCGGCGATCACCTGAACGGTCGTGATCTCGCTCGCTGCGATCAGCGCGGCGATCTCGGCGATGGCGGCCGACTGCACCGCGACAGAACCCGAATCGGCGACCTTCGCCAATACCGCGATTGCCTGATCGCCCGTCAGAGTTCCCGCACTGATCGTTGCGCCGATGTCGTTCATCGCCTGTGTCGCGGTGATCTGACCATTCGCGATCAACAAGAGAATCTCGGCGCTCGCCGCGGCTTGCAGCGTCGAATTGCCGAATGTCGACACGCCAGCCAGCAGCGATATCACCTGATCGACCGATGTGCCGGTGCCGATTGTGGCCGCGATATCGGTCGCGACCTGGGTCGCGGTGAGCTGACCCGCGATGACGAGCGCGGACATTTCATTGATGACGGCAGTCAGAACAGGAACGGTGCCGCCGACCGCGACACTCGTCAGCACGACGATACCCTGCTCCACCGACAAGGCGTTCGTGCCGATGGCTTGGTCGATGTCGATCATCGCCTGAGCGGCACTAATCTGGTTCGCAGCGATAAGTGCGACGATCTCGGTGCCCGCGGCCGCCTGCACGCCAGCGGTGCCGGTGCCGGCAAGCGATGTCATCAGAGCAATCGCCTGATCCGCGGTGAGCGTGCCGCCCGCAATCGTCGCGCCGATATCGGTCATCGTCTGCGAGACAGAGACCTGATTGTTACCGATGAGAGACGATAGTTCCCCGCGCGCGGAAGCTCGCAGCGTCGCGTCGCTCTGTATTGAAAGGATGGTCAGCAATGCGACGGCCTGATCGGCTGTGATGGCGATACCGACCGCGTTGCCGATGTCCGCGACAGCCTGCGAAGCCGCGATCTGATTGCCGCCGATCAAGGCGACGATCTGGCTTGCGACAAGGGCATTCGAGCCGGTCCCATTGCCGATCTGGCTCGACATGAGAACAATGCCCTGGTCGGCAGTGATGACGTCGTTCACGACTTGAGCTGCAATGCCAGCCGCCGCTGTCGGACCGAGACCGGTCAAGGCCGAGGTAGCCGCCGTCAGAACCGCGTCCGCATTGTAAGAGTGCACGCTTTGAACGACGATCTGAACGAGGACAACGGCCGCGGCAGCGGGTGCAAGATTGGCCACGATATCGTTGATGGCGGTCTGATACGCGACATATGTCAGCAGTTGCGTCGTGATAGCGGCTTGCATAACCGGCGCGGCGTCCGAGCTGGCTATTGCACCAGCGTAGAACATGGCCCGCTGATCGGGGTTCAGCAGCAAGCTGTAGAGAACAGACAGGTCGGAATTGTTTAAAAAGTCATCGGTGGTCAGACTGCCTTGGTCGATAAGTCCCGCTGCGACCGCGCCGGCGTTAGCCTGCACGCCGGCATCGCCCCGCGCAGCGACCCACATCAAAAGCTCAACGGCATGAAGCCCGGAAAGCGCTCCGGCCGCAACCACGTTGCCAATATCGTCGCCGGCATGCAAGGCGGCACCACCCTGCATGAGACTCGCAATAGCGCCGCTGATCGCCAAGGCTTCGATGGGGTTGGTATAGAGAGCCGGCGCATTGAACGCGACGGCGCCCGACATCGCCGCAAGCGTCGTAATCGCCTGGTCGGCATCTGGCTGGCCTGCAATCAGGTTAGCGACAGCCGTAGGCGAGATCTGCCCCGCATTGATGATCGCGTTGGCGGCCATGGCCGTTGAAATTTCAAAGGCGACATTCCCGTTCGCCGAGAGACCAGCGAGTAACGTGATGGCATGGATCGCCTGCGCATTCGGTGTCCGTTGAACGAAGCTACCGTCTATGCCCCAGGCTGCGGGATAATGATTGACGCCGTAGATTTGAATTTCAAGAGCCTGGGCGCCGGTTAGTATCCCGGCGCCAATCGCATCAGAGATGTCGTTCAGCGCGTCGCCAGTGGAAATCTGGCGGTTCAGAATATAGCTCGAAATGTTTGCGCCGATGTTATCGAGGTCGCTGGTCCCGATGAATGGATTGCCCGCAAGGAACAAAAGGGGCTGAACGACATCCGGGGGGGCGTTCCGTGCCAGATTCGAAATCGCTGCGATAGCCGAAGTCTGCGCGTCTGCATTCCCGGCAGAGGCGACATTGATCAACAGGACAATTGCCCGATCCGCGCTCACACCATTCGACTGTGTAGCGATGATGTCGGCGACCGCCTGATCCGCCGTGATGTCGCCTTGCGCCACGTATGAAACGATGACGCTCGCGATCGCGCTTTGCTTCGCGTCGGGCGCTGACGCGGCAAGGTAGGTCAGCAAGTTCACCGTCTGATCAGCGGTAAGGACCCCACTGAGCTCGGCGCTGGTGAAGCTATTGATAGCTTGTGTGGTTGTCGCCTGCCCGGCAGCGATCAACGCATTGATTTCCGCGACGAGCGTACTTTGCATCGCACCCGACGCGGCGCCGGCAAGACCCGTTAGCATGTTGACGACAGCCGTCGCGGTAATGCTGCCGGCAGTAACCAGCGCTGAGATTTCCGCTTCAGCCGCGATCAACACCGGCCCTGTTCCCGAGACTGCAATATACGTCAGCAACGTCACGGCTTTCGCTGCCGTGATGACATTCGAGCCGACGGCATCGCCGATATTGGCCGCCGCTTGTGAGGCGGTGATGCGACCGTTGGCGATCAGCGAATCGATCTCATTAGCCACGACGATCTGGGTCGCGGTCGCCGCGATCGCCGCCAGCCCGAGGAGAACGGGCATGCCCTGCGCTACGGTGATCTGACTGTTGGTGATGAGAAAATCGATTTCGTCGACCACTGTACTCTGCATACCGGTGGTGCCGGCGTTTGCCAGCACGACAAGGATAACGAGCGCCTGCGCGGATGTGATCGCCGAGGCGCTGATTGCAGCGTTGATGTCCGCCATGAGCGCCGCTGGCGTCACAACTGTGGCCATGGCCAGTTCCGCGGCGCTCGCGGCCGCGCCATTGCCGCTGACCGCCATGCCAAGCAAAAGCTGGACCGCCTGATCGGCCGTGATGCTGCCCGCGGTGACGGCAGTTGTGATATCGGTCGTTGCCGCATTGGCGGTCAGTTGGCCGGCCGCGATTAATGCGGCGATTTCAGCGCCCGTGGCGACTTGCACGGTGGTCGAACTCAGACCGGCGATTCCTGTCAGCAGAATGACCGCCTGATCACCGGTCAATTGACTGGTCGTGACGGCGTCTCCGATGTCCGAAATCGCTAGCGCCGAAGTAATGCGGGATGTCGCAATGAATGACACGATTTCGCCCGCGACTGCCGCCTGCATCGCGCCGGTACCCGCCGCCGCGAGGCCAAACAGAACGTTCATCGCCTGATCGATGGTAATCCCGGACGAAGAAATGGCGGCATCGAGATTCGTCATTGCTGCCGCCGGCTGAACCAGCACAGCCATTTCCGCCAAGGCGACGTTTACAGTTGCGCTGTCGCCGCTGATTGCCATACCGAGCAGAACGTCAAAAGCCTGGTCCGCGGTCATGGTTTGGTTCGCCACCGCGACGCCGACATCGTTGGCCGCGACGGCTGCCGTCAGTTGTGCCGCCTGGACCAACGCGGCGAACTCGCCGCCCACAGCCATCTGGAGACCTAACCCGCCTTGAGCTGCGAGTCCTTCGATCATCGCGACGGCTTGACCGACGCTCAGAAGGTTTGAGGTGACCGCGCTGCCGAGATCCGACATCGCCTGAGCGGCTGTGATGTGATTGTTATCGATCAGCGCATAGATTTCTTGGGTCACGGCGCCACGCATGGCGGTATCGCCGGCACCCGCGAGCGCAGCGAGAACGGTGATCGCTTCGTTGGCCGTGATCGCCGCCGAGGTGAGCGCGGAATCGATGTCCGCCATCGCCGAGGCTGGAGAATAGCTCAGCGTCGAGAGGTCGAGCATTTCCTGTATGGCAGCGCTTGCCGTCGTGGCGGCGCCGTTGACCGCCATTCCGAGCAGGATGCCGAATCCGACGTCGGAGAGAATGTATCTGCCGAACTGCCCGACGGCGGTGTCGATGATGGAAACGGCATCCGAGACCGAAAGCGTACCGGCCTGGACATGCGCCGCGATATCGGCGCCTACACCGATCTGAACGGCGATGCCGCCATTACCGGCAGCAATCACCAGCAACGTGACAGCCTGTTCGCCGGTAAGCTGGTGCAGGGCTAGCGACGCCTCGACATCGGCAACCGCTTCGGCCGCTGTAGCGAAAGCTCCCAATCGTGAGCCGAGCCCGAGCAGCGTCAACGTTCCCGCCGAACCGCTTGGAGCGTCGGCTGCCAGTGCGAGCAATAGCGCGATCGACTGCGCGCCGCTGAGCGTGCCGGCGTTGAGCCCGCCATTCAAAAGACTGTCTATTGATGCGTGGCCGCTGTCGATCAACGACCACATCGTTGCGGCGACAATCGAAGGAGTGATATCGGCGGCAGCGGCTCCAGCTAGCGCCACTCCCATTTGATATTCCGTAAGCGGCGCACCACCCGCGGCATTCCACGCCGTGCCGAGATCGGCCGCCAGATATTGCCGCAGCAGAATTGCCGTGCTCGCGGTGATATCTCCGGCCAATACCGCAGCGGTGATATCGCTGTTGATTGCCGCCGCCGGCACGCCATAGTTCGTGACGTAATTTGCGAGATATTGGGCCAGAGTCGCTGGGGCGACGGCCGACTGCAAATCGCTTACAACGAAAGAATTGTAACTACTGGGAACCGAACTGGGCGTGATCAAGGTCGCCAACAGAGCGTTGACGGCGTTGCGCAGGCTTGTGTCGCCAGCGGCGGCGCTCGATATCAGCACCGGGATAACGACCCCAACGCTTGCCACCGTAACGGTGTCAGAAATGCCATAGATATCGTTGACCGCCGCGGTCGCGGTCAACGAACCCGCGTGGACGAGCGAGGCGATTTCGTTCCCCACAGCCGCGAGAACGGCCGCCGATCCAGACTCGGCAACATACGTCAGCAGGACGACGGCTCGATCGACGTTCAATGCTGCCGCGATATTGGCCACTGCCGTTGTCGCGGTGATTTGATTGGCCGCGATAAGAGCATTGATCTCGGCGGCCACCACGCCCTCGACCACTGCGGTTCCGTTAGCAGCGAGACCGGTCAACACAGTCATTGTCGCGGTGGCGGTGATGCGGCTCGCGGCGATCAAGGCCACGATTTCCGACGACGCCGCAGTCTGCGTTGTGACGGAGTTTGCGAGGGCAAGGTCGGTGGCCAGAATGACCGCCTGTTGTGCGCTGAGGATCGACGACGTCACGGCGGTATGGATGTCGGCCATGGCCTGCGCCGGCGCGATCTGCGCGTCGGCAATCAAATTGCCGATGCCGGTACGGGGATGGTGTTGGCCTGACAATCAAGATAGGCGACGCCCCTTGTTGCTTCATAATTCGTCAGTAAGACAGGCTTTGCTGCCGTCGACGCTAGGTGGGCCTCCTCCAATGCTCCAGGCGAGACGGCGCGCGAAAGCGAATTCGTCGAAATAGACAGGGCTACCAACAACCGTGTTCACAGTAACGGCGCCTCCGCCCAAATTGGCTGTTGTTCCGCGTCGAAAGTTTCGGACGATGAAATCGTCCAACTATGACATCAACAACACCTGCAATTTGAACTGCGAGGGCTGCTACTATTTCGTCTCCGGGCAAAAGACGCACAACAAGCGCCCGGCGGCGGCCGACTACGACGACTTCTTTCGGAGCGAAGCCAGACGCGGCGTCAATTATCCAGTGTTCAGCGGCGGCGAGCCCAGCCTGAATCCGACCGCCTTACGTGTTGCCGCACAGTACTGGACCGGCGGAATTATCTACACGAACGGCATCAAACCCGTTCCGAAAGAAGTCCCGTTCCGCATCGCCGTCTCTGTCTGGGGAAACCGCGCCAAGAACGAGCGCCTCAGGGGCGCGAATTCCTACGATCGGGCTTTCAAAACCGCGCAAGGAGATCCGCGCGCCCTGATCTACTTCACGATTTCACGTGACAACATCGATGACATAGAAAGCGTCGTCAAAGATTGCGTTCGTTACGATATCCCGTTCTCATTGCAAGATTTCAGCATGACGACCGAATACAAACGGCTGCTGAAACAGGGCGCCAGCTCGACGAATCCTTATTTCCGCATCAGCAGCGAAACAAACAATCTTTCGCTTCGCGCCGAGGACCGGCTAAAGGCCGCGGACATCATCGACCGCCTGATCGATCTTTATCCAAACCATATCGTCTTCAACAAAGATCTGAATAATTGGATGCACCGGACCCCGGCCATCCATACCATTGATCCAGTCACCGGCATTGCCACCGATTGCGCGATGTTGAACGCCGAATGGCACTGGAGCTACGGCTTCGACCTCCGGCGAACCGCGGGGAAGGCTTGCACCGCGCCTGAATTCGATTGCAGCGATTGTCGTGTCGGGCCGGTATCAACCTTTACGCTGCTGACCCGCCTTGCAAAGCGCATGCGCCATTCGGACGTCGCACGCCGTCAATTCCTGGAACTACGTGAATTGATGATGCGTTTTCACTACTGGGATTTTCCAATGCTCCCTGACGCCAGCAATGCTCCGGCACTGGTTCCTGCGGGGGACTATGTCGCCTGAAGCCCCGACGGACGTCGCGATCGTCGGCGCGGGCAACCTGGGAATGTTCCTTTACGATTGCCTCGTTGGCGACCCGCGCTGGCGGTGCGTCGCGTTCATGGACGACGGCAAAGCCGGCGAAACCTACTTCGGCGTTCCTATATACGGTCTCGATGATTACGATCCGGACCTTTGCCGCAATGCATTCCTCGCCGTCGGATTTCCCGACGTGCGGCGCAAGATGGTGGAGCGCCTGTCGCCTCTATCTTTGGAATGGCGCACCTACATAGACCGTCGCAGCCTGGTCGGACCCGGCGCGATACTGGGCCGGGGCGTGCTGGTCCTGAGCTTCGCAATGATCGCATCCGGCGTCCGGATCGGCGACTTCTCTTATGTCAGCGGCTACGCACACGCCGGATCGGGCGCCACGATCGGAAGCTACACTTCGTTGATGACCGGCTCCGTCGTCGGCGACAGCGTCGTCGGCAATGACTGTATTGTCGGACTCAAAAGCGCCTGTATCGACGGCGCCGTCATCGGTGACGGCGCAATGATTGCACCCTACACCTGTGTCAGACATTCCGTTCCCGCCGGATCGCTCACGGCCGGGTCGACAGCACGCATCGTCAAACGGCGAGGCACGGTCGGCACCGGCGATATCAGTACCGATCCAGCATACGGGCTCGAATGCCCAAGCCCATAACCGTTCTCATATCGTCCAGAAATCGGCCGTTGTATTTGTGGGCTTGTCTGGATGCGCTCTATCGCGGCACGCACACCGCTCATCGGTTCGTTCTGATCGATATGGCTTCGACGGACCCGCAGATCGCGCCGGTGATTGCTGGCTTCGACCGGCGTGGCATGTTCGACCAGGTCATCCATATGCCGCGGAACGATTCCACTCTTCTGGCCGATTACGTCTTCCGGGCGCTCGACGAATTATCGCCGCTCTTCGCATATGTCGAAAGCGATGTCGTGGTCGAGGCGACCACGCCTTGCTGGCTCTCGCGCATGACCGCGCTTATGGAGGCAAACACAGCATTGGCCATGCTTGGATCGGCAATCGATCGTGCGGATTTTGTCGATCCGGACGGTTTCGCACACCTCCGCGGCGACATGAGCGAGAGCCGCTGGCGTGCTTCGGTAAAGGCGGACAGCCCCGAGCGTGCCCAGGACACGGCATCGGCGAATGGCGCAACTCTTTTTCGGCCGCACAGTCCTGCCGGCCGCCTGCTCATGCTTCGGACACAGGCCATAGCCGAAGTCGGCCTCACGAGCGACTCACAATTGGACCGGAGATTGCGGCAACGCGGCTACGATACAGCGATCGCCGCCGACGTTCGACATCGCCATCTTTCGTTGATGAATTTGTTCGACTACCCGGCTTATGATTTCGACAGCCGGGATCGATACATGGCTCTCGCGTATCCGGCGGCTGAAAGCCAGTGACCCGCTATCGTTTATCTTAAGGAATCGTAGCGATCCATTGTATCGAATGAAGCTGGCTCGCGCGATCCCTCAACTTATCCCGCCATCGGCGATGATGGTTCGGCCGGTGATCCAACCCGCGTCAGGCGATGCCAGAAACAATGCGAGGCCGGCAATGTCGTCGACCTGGCCGATGCGGCCAAGCGGCGTCATCGCCAGAATGCCAGCGCCACGCTCTGCGATAATTCCCGTCGTCATTTCGGTCTCGATGACGCCGGGCGCGATCGTATTGACGGTAATGCCGCGCGGGCCGAATTCCTTCGCCAGTGCATGGGACAGGGCTGCGACCGCCGCCTTGGAGGCGGCATAGATCGACGTCTTCGGTATCGGCCGCGTGGCAAGCCCGGAGGAAAAATTGATGATGCGGCCGCCCGGCGCTGTCAGATGCGGCAGCGCCGCCTGGATCACCGCAATTGTACCGAGCACGTTGGTGTCGAAGATCGTGTGAAAGAAAGCGGGATCGCTTGCCTCGAAAGACCGGTGCTCAGATACGCCGGCGCAATTCACCAGTACGTCGATAGAGCCGAACCGCGCGGCGACTTGCGCGACCATCGCCTGAGCATCCTCGGGTTTCGCAAGGTCACCCGCGACAATCACCCCTTGGGCGCCAGCGGCGGTGACGTCACCGAGAACCGCCTCCGCAGCCGCACTTCCGCTGCGGCAGCCGATCGCGACGCGGGTCCCGGCAGCCGCAAAGCGCCGTACCATGCCGGCGCCGATGCCGCGCGAGCCACCGGTGACCAGCACGACTTTGCCCCTCAATGGTTGCGCACGGTCTGTATTCTGATCGCTGCTGCTCACGTATCGTTCCCCTTATTGCAAATAGTCATGCTGCATGTTCACCGGGGCGAGGCGCATCGCCTGCGATCTCAAGCAGCCGCGCGCCCCATTGGCGCAGATATTGCGCCCTGCCCTCTGAATCGATGCGTGGCGCGCCATAGGCGACGAACGGCTCGAGCGCATTCATGCCGAGATACTCGATCATCAGCCGCTGCGCCGGCCACAGCACCGTGCGGATATCGCCGTAAACGCCTTCATCGGAAAACCGCTGTTGCGTGCCGCCGGTACTCAGGCAAAGCAGACCGCGCTTTTCCGGGAAGAAGCCGCTATCGAACCGCCGACCGTCGGCATAGGCGAAGCCAAAGGCCAGGACACGGTCGAACCAGCCTTTTAAAATCGCCGGCATACCGCCCCACCAGATCGGATAAATCCAGACGACAATATCCGCCTTTAAGAAACGCTCCTGTTCGCGCACGAGGTCGGGCGCAAAACCTCGTGTTTCATGCGCGAAAGCCTGCTCGGTCTGATAATGAAACCGCTCGGCATTTGCGATGGCGCCGAAGTCATGCCGTCCGGCGACGGGATCGAATTTCTCGGCGTAGAGATCGGACACTTCGGCCGTATGACCGGCCTGCCGGAGCGCGTCGACGCCGGCATCCTTCAACGCCGCCGTGAACGAGCTAGGCTCGGGGTGCGCGTAAACGAACAACGCGTGCATCACGATCTCCGGCAGATGCTACTAAAAAGAACACGTCCGGCCATTCACGCGCGCTTGGCAAGGCCGCCAAACAGACCCTTCGGGAAGAACAGCAGAACGATGAGCAAGACGGTCAGCGCGACGACATTCTTGAAGCCGGCGCCGAACACAACGATAGCGCCCGACTGCACCACGCCGAGCAATATCCCGCCGGCAAGCGCCGCGGGAGCACTGCCGAATCCACCGATAATCGCCGCGATGAAGCCATTGACGCCAAACGGCCCACCGACGCTGTAGGCGGTATATTGCGTCGGCGTAATCAGAATGCCGGCCGCGGCGCCTAGGGCCGCGCTCAAGGCGAAGGACAGCATCAGCATTGCGTCGACCGGAATGCCGAGCAGCGCCGCAGCCTCGCGGTTCTGCGAACAGGCGCGCAGTGCTCTGCCGACGCGCGTCTTGTTGAAGAACAGCGTCAGAAGCGCAACCATGAGTGCGCCGCAGCCGAGAATCCAGAACAATTGGTAGGCGATCGCGATATCGCCGATTTTGAGCGGGCCGCCGTTCATGAACTGCGGATAGGTACGCGGCTGGTCGCCCATGGTCAGGATAACGACCTGCTCGATCAGCAATTGAACGGCGAGCGTCGCCAGGATGATGGCAAACATCGGCGCCTTGCGCTTCCACATCGGTCTGATGATCAAGAGCTGCACCAGCACGCCCACGCCGGCGACCAATATGATGCTGCTCGCAGCGGCCAGGGCAAGCGGCAACCCCATTTGCACGAGAAAGGCGTAGGCGAACATCCCGCCGAGCATCACGAACACGCCTTGCGCGAAGTTCACGATGCCGCTGGCATTGTAAATGACGCAGAAGCCGATCGCGATGAGTCCGTAGACCAAACCGATGCCGACGCCGTTGACGAGGCTTTGTATGAGTTCAACCATGCTAGGCATGCGCGGCCTCCGTCCCGAGATACGCGGCGATCACGTCGGGATGCTGCTTGATTTCTTCCGGTGTGCCCTCGGCTATCTTGCAGCCGAAATCGAGCACGGCGATTCGATGGGCGATCCGCGTGACCAAGCCGACGTCGTGTTCGATCAGAATCACGGTCACGCCGCGCGCATTGATCTCCTGGATGACCACGGCGAGCGCATCTGTCTCATGCGCGTTGAGACCCGCGGCCGGCTCGTCGAGCAACAGCAGGCGCGGCTGCGCCGCCATTGCGCGCGCGACTTCCAGCAATCGCTGCTGTCCGTATGGCAACAGCTCTGCGTTCATCTCTGCCTGCGCGCCGAGCCCGACGAAGTCGAGCAGTTCGCGCGCCTTCACGCGGATCTCGGCTTCCTGACGGCGTAGCCAGGATGGCCGCATCAAGGCCGCGGCAATCCCGCCGCGCGTGCGAAGATGGAATCCGACCTCGACATTCTCGGCGGCGGACATGCCCTGGAACATCTGGACAAGTTGAAAAGTCCGGATCAATCCCATCGCGGCAATCGTGTCCTGACGCGCATTCGTAATGTCCTCGCCGGCGACGTCGATCGTGCCGGCGGTCGGGCGCAGGAAACCGGACAGCATGTTGAAGAACGTGGTTTTCCCCGCCCCGTTCGGGCCGATCACCGCAAACAGGCTGCCTTCCGGCACCGCCAGGTCGATTTCGTTATTGGCGACCAGCCCGTCAAATCGTTTGGTCAGTCCTCGCACATTCAGGAGAGCCATGACATCAACCCTCCTTCTCAAGCCTGTCGGCCGGCTTCTTGCCGATCAGGCCGAGCGTGGAGAGCCCCTTCGGCACGAAAATCAACATCAGGAGCAGGACCGCCGCATAGGCGATGTCCTGCAAACGGCCGGTGCTGCGGAAGATTTCCGGCAGCAGCGATGCAATGACGGCGCCGATCGCCGGACCGAGGACGGTCCCGATGCCGCCGACATAAAGCATGGTGAAGGTCACGACCACCATTTGCAGCCCGAACACTTCGGGGCTGATGAAACCAACGACGTGAGCGAACAGCGAGCCCGCCGCCGATGCGTAAAGCGCGGCGATGACGAAAGCCGCGAGCTTGTATCGTGAGATGTTGATGCCGAGCGCGGCGGCGCCGAGTTCGCTCGTCGAGATCGCGCGCAGTGCGCGGCCGAAGCGGGAGTTGCGTAGCCGGCCGGAAATCCACAGACCGAACGCAAGGATCACCATCAGGCAGACGAGCTTCATGCGCTCGTCTTCGATCGTGAAAGGCCCGATGCCGAGCGGCGGTATGCCGGAATAGCCCATGTAGCCTTGCGTCAGGCTCGTCCATTGTACCGACAGGTCATAGGTGATCAGCCCAAGCGCAAAGGTTGCCATGGCAAGGTAATGGCCGCGAAGGCGCAGCGTCGGATAGCCGACGACGAGCGAAGCGATGCCGGCAATCGCCATCGAGACGATCAGCGCCGGCAGCGGCTCCCAGCCGTACTGCACGCAGAGGATCGCGGTGCCGTAACCGCCGATCGCGGCAAAGGCGTTCTGGCCGAACGAAGCTTGCCCCGTATAGCCCATGAAGAAATTCAGCCCGATGCAGAAAACGCCATAGATCATCGCCAACTGCATGACCGTCAGCAGGTATCCGCCCTGGATGAAGACGAAGGCGAATAACAGCGCAAAGAGGATCGCGCCTCCGACCGCGACGTAACCGTAGTCGCCGAACCTAGTGGAAATAGAAGCGCGCAAGGTCATGGTGCGATTTGATCTCATGCGCCGGCAACTCAGCCCGGACGCCGCCCGATGAAAGAATGTAAACGCGGCGCGCAAGCTTGAGCGCGAGCGGAGCTTTCTGTTCGACGAGAAGGATACCAAGGCCGTTGCGATTGAGTTCGCCCAATGTGTCGAGAATTTCCGCCGCCACCCGCGGTGCGAGGCCAAGCGAAGGCTCGTCCAGCATCAGCAATTTCGGCCCCGCCATCAGCGCGCGTCCGACGGCGAGCATCTGCTGCTCACCGCCGGACATCGAGGCGGCAACCTGTTTCGCCCTGTCGCGCAGTCGCGGAAATAGACCGAATACCTGCTCGAAACGGCGCTCGACATCCTCGCTCCGGTTACCGAGACCGTAAGCGCCGAGCAACAGGTTTTCGTAGACGGTCATTTCGCCAAATAGCCCGCGTCCCTCCTGGACCATGATGACGCCAAGCTTGGCCAGACGATGTGTCGGCAGCGCAGTAACGTCCTGACCTTTGAACCGGACGCGGCCACTACTCACGATAAGGCGGGAAATGGCGCGGAGGAGCGTCGTTTTCCCCGCGCCATTCGGTCCCAGGACCGTGACGAACTCGCCTTCATCGACACGAAGATCGACGGGCTTGAGCGCAGCAACGCGACCGTAGCTGGCTGAGAGCCCGTTGACCTCGATCAAGGCAGGTGTTTGCTCGCTACCGGCCATCAAACTTGATGGCCAGCTTGCCATCTTTTTTCACGTAGGCAATCACATATGGATTTTTAGTAATGCCGATATGCTGCTTTTCCGTGAAGTTGTAGGTGGCGCCAGCGCCGACATAGGTGCCAAGCTTCTCGAAGGCATCGCGCACCGCAGCGCCCTCGGTCGTCTTGGCCGCTTCCATTGCTTTCACCATCATCAAGACCGAATCCCAGGCGCGCGATGACTGCGAGCTATCGACCGTGTCGCCGAACTTTGCTTTCAGCGGCGTAATGAAAGCCTCGGCCGCAGCCCGCGCCTTCGGATCGGCGATCATGCTGGTATCGTCGACAGCCAACTGAATGATGGGCGCGGGGAAAAGATATTGCTCGCCGAGAATCTTACCGGCTTCCAGCAAGAGCTCGCGCTCATTGATGCTGCCAAGGAGCAACATTTTATTGAGGCCCAAATTCTTGATGTTGTTCGCGGTCGTGATCACCGCGTTGCCCTGACCGATCATGATGATCGCGCCCGCACCGGCAGCATTGATACGACCGATCTGAACGCTGAAATCGGCGTCTTCTTGCTGATACGATTCGTTGGCGACGACCTCGAGTCCGAAATTCTTGGCGTCTTCAAGGGCGAAGTTGCGCATCAGCATCCCGTAAGGGCTCGGATCGCCGAGAACGCCGACCTTGCGAATGTCCGTTTTGTTCTTGAGATACTCGTACCGCGAGTCGACCTCGAATTTGGGCGGCGGCAGGAAACTGAACGCCCACTTCTGTTCGTCGGGCAGCCGCGGCAGGATCGAGCACAGGAACATCGGCAGCTTGGCTTTGGTGACGAAACTCGCCGCGGCGAAATTACCGGCGGAGATGCAGCCGCTGTCGAAGGCTTGCACTTTGTCTTCCGACATCATCTTGCGATAGACGACGACGGCCTGCTGAGGCGTCGATTTGTTATCCTCATAGACAAGCTTCAGCTTCTTACCGAGTACGCCGCCTTTGGCGTTCACGGCGTCGATGGCCAGTTGCAAACCGTCGCGCCAGTGGCCGTCGGTGATCGAGCCGTAGCCGGTCAGGCCCAGTGACGAACCAATCGTGACCGTATCCTCTGCCGAAGCCGGCAGGCCGGGCGCCAGCGCGAGCAGCGCGGCGAGCAGCAATGCGTTACGTGATTTCATCCTCTCCTCCCAGTTTCGATTACTTGTCGATCAGTTTAAACAACGACGCAGAATATTCGGTCAGGTGCGCCCACCACCGACCTTCTCGCGGACATCGCGCAGGCCTGCCACCGCCGCCTGACGAAGAAAGCCTTGGTCCGAATTGAGCACGAACACCGTGGCGCCGAGCGAATCGAGCCACGCAGCCTCGGTCGCGTTGCCGACGTAGACGCTGATCGACTTCTTCGCCTTGCGCGCTGCTTCCGAAATGCGTTCGACCGCGCGGCGCACGTCGGGCGGATCCTTCGTTTCGTCGCCAAATGCCGCGGTGAGATCGCCTCGTCCGATGAACAGCGAGTCGACGCCCTCGACCGCCGCGATCGCGTCGATTTCGTCCAGAGCGATTGGGTCCTCAATCTGCGCGACGAAGACCATATTGGCATCGGAATCCGCGATATGCCGCCACATCGGCACGCCGGTGTAGGCGCCCGCGCGCGTACTGGTGGCATAGCCACGGCTGCCGCCACGATAACGGAACATGGCGGCCACCTCGCGCGCTTGAGCGGCGCTCTTCACGTGCGGGACCAGCGCGCCGACCGCGCCGCAGTCGAGTATGGAGAGAATGGCCTCGGACGTGGGCACGCGAACCAGCGCCGGTATGTCGTGCGCACGGGCGGCAAGCAATGCGATATCGCTGGTCGTGCGATCGAACGGTGCATGCTCCTGATCGATCACGACGAAGTCGTAACCGGCGCCGCCGAGGATTTCGGTGGCGTGGCTTGTCGGCGTTTTCAGGAATGAGCCGACGAGCTTGTCGCCGGCATGCATCCGTTGGCGGAAAGTGGACGTAGCACTCATCTTCGATAATCCTTTGCCGTTTGCGGTTGGTTGCCGGTCACGGCATTGGGTAATCGTCGGCGTTGAGTATCCAGCCCGGCTTTTGCGAAAAGTCGATACGCGGCGGGCAGAAGATGTCGACGAGTTGATTGAAGCCGCTTCCGCTCGCCTCGGTCGTGTGAATGGACGGCGGCGGGATGATGGCGATGGACGGCGTCTTGCACAGTTCGTGATCGTCAGAGCGCCAGTTCGCCTTATTTACCGTCCACGGCCAGCGCAGGTGGTGCACAAATTCACCCTCCACCGCGAGCGAGCATTGCTCGAAATCGTCGTGATGGTGCGGCGACAGCTTGGACGCATCGCGTGGACCGTTATAGCCGTCGAGATAGTTCACCATGACAGTGGTGCAGCGCCAGATACGGCCGAAGCGGCCGGGCTCCGGCGGCACGTCGAGGCTGTAGACGCGCAGCTTGAAGCCGTCCTTCGGCGCCGGCCAGTTCTCCAGCAGCGCGACATAGGGCTTCGCCTTCGCATAGGCGGCGGCATTGGCGCATTTTGCCGCGAGATCGGCCGATCGCGTGGTGAGGATGCGATAGATACGTCCCGGCGACACGATCTTGATGCTGGAGCGGCCGGGCGGCACGAAGGCCAGGTGACGACCGTTTACGCGCTGAGTGCCGTCCTTGGTCGTGATCTCGATGGCGACATCGGGGTCGGACAGCAGAACCGCGTATTCGTCAGGCTGATCCTCGCGAACCAGCACGCCATCCTTTTTGCCTTCGGTATAGGCGAGAATGAAGTTCTGTCCGCGGCCATACCAGTTCTTGCCTTCGGGACCCTCTTCCTGCGGCGGCCCGTCGTAAAATCGCAAATATTCCGCCGGGCCGAAAGGGCCGCCAGGAGCGGCTTTTGCGGCTTCCGGTGCAAGCTTGGAGCGCGGATCAGTGGTGTCGTACATGCACGATCTCCCTCGATTTTCATTTCTTCGTAGCGGCGGCGTACCCGCCGGCCGACTTGTCAGCTCTTCGTAGGTTCGGACCGCCAGCCGTCGCGCGCGGCGGCGACGTCCGCCTCTATGCCGAGCGCCTTGGCGGTATTGGTCGAGACCATCTGGCGGATTTGCTCGTCGTCGTAGCCGAGGTCCATGCACATCTTGATGCCTCGCCGGAACCCGTCGAGCGGACTGAACGTACCGACCTGCCCCAGATCCGAACACAGAACAGTTTTTTCCACGCCGGCAGCGTCTATCTGATTGCGTAAATCTTCGGCCTCGCGACTCTTGAACTTGCAGCCGTCGAGAAACATGCACAGCGAATGCTCGACAAACGCCCCCATCGCCGCGATGCCCTTCACGTCGTTCAATGAGGCATCGACGATATCTTCGGGATGCGTGAACATCAGGCGCTTGACGCCGCGGCGCTGCGCTTCCTCGAACACGATCCAGGTTTCGCTGACATGCAGATGGCCGCTGGCCAACACCATGTCGCTTTTGGCGACGATATCGAGGACTTCCTTGGTGTCGTCGCGCACCGATTTGTCGTCGTTCAACACTTTGATCGGCGTGACCGGGCGCATTCTGTCGGACGACGCGGGATGCGTCCATTGCGCCTGTGCTTGCCAGCGCAGATGGTTCTCGGCGGCGAGCGTGGGTAGCCAGACAATCTTGCCGCCGAGCGCGGCGGTGTGTTCAACCGCATAAGGGTTGAGGCCGCCCACGACGTTGTTGAGCACGATGCTGGGGTAGATCTTCGTCTTCAACTCGGGAAAGTGCTTCCTGATCAAAGCCGCCGTCATCACGCTGCTATAATCGTGGTCCTTGGTAACCACGGCAGCAAAGCCCGCTTCCGAGGCCTGCTCGAGCAATTCGACGTGGTCGATGCCACGCGGAGCGATCGACGGCCCACTGTGAACGTGCGGGTCGATCGCGCCCTTCAGCAAGGCGTCAATCCGTTGCTCGACCTTGGCGTCTGCTTGTCCTGTCATTTCCTCACCACGCTTTATGTCGCCGCACGTCACGAGGTTAGCCCTCATGCCGTCCACCTCCCACCGCTCACAAATCCGTGTTCGCGAGGGTGGAACGCTGTTTCGAAGTAGGGTAATAGAGGGGCGAATGGGATGTCAACCGACACGCGTCGCATTCCCTCAAAATCATTGCGCCGCAACATTCGATTTGATCATCCGCCCTAACCCGGTAGGTTGTTCCGCTCTCGTGAACAGAATCGTCAGGATAAAATGACCGACCCAGGATCAAACGGCGTCCGCTCCGTACAGCTTGCCATCGATGTGATGGAGGCGGTCGCATTCGCCGATGACGAACTCGGCGTGACGCAGATCGCGGAACGCCTGAAAATGACGAAAGGATCGGTGCATCGACATCTGCAAACGCTCGTCGAACGGGGCTATCTGATCCAGAACCCATCGACCGCGCGTTACGCCATCGGTCCGAAAAGCCGGCTGCTCGCTCAACACGCGCCCGATGTCGATCTCGCACGTCTGGCGGAAGGGCCGATGCGGCAACTGCGCGACGAAATCGATCAGCCGGTCGTGCTTTCCGAGATGACGCCGCGCGGCGCGCTGGTCCTCAATAAACTCTCCGGCTCATCGCCGATCGAGATTTACGTCCGCCCCGGCAGCGAACTCGGCTTTCACGCCTCGGCGCAAGGCAAGGTGATGCTCGCCTTTGCGCCGCGCACGTTCAGGGAGCGCGTGCTCGCCAAGCCGCTTCAGCGCTTTACCGACAAGACCATCATATCGCCGCGCAAGATCGAACAGGAATTGCAGGAGGTAGTCCGTCTTGGCTACGCCTCGGCGCCGGAACAGGCGATGCTGGGCTTGAACGCGTTGGCGGCGCCTATCTTCGATGCACAGGACGCCTGTGTTGCCGCGGTCGCACTTGTCGGCTCGATTCAGTTTCTGCCTGAAAAGCCGAGACCGTCCGATCTCGCGTTGCTCATTGAAACGGCACGGCAAATATCTCGCAAGCTCGGGCATGGCCGCAGCGCGAACCAGCCCGCGCCTGCCAAGCGAGGCGCGCGCACCGCGCGCGTCCGTCAATCGGTGTAACGCCAAAAAAACAAGGCCCGGAAGACGCGCACGTCTTCCGGGCCTACGTTCAAGTAGACTGCTCTTGTTCAGAAGCTGATGTTCGCGGCCTTGACGATCGGGCCCCACTTATCGATTTCGGCCTGCGTAAAGGCCTTCAAATCTTCCGGGCTTCCGCCTCCCGTCACGACGCCGAGATTGGCGAGAAACTCCTGTGTTTTCGGTTCTTTCAGCCAAGTATTGGTGACCGCGTTCACCTTGGTCACGATCTCGGCAGGAACCTTGGCCGGGACCAGCAAAGCGTACCAGACGCTCGCCTCGAAGCCGGGCAGACCCGATTCCGCGGCGGTCGGCACGTCAGGGAGCTTCGACCAGCGCTCCGCCGAAGTGATCGCCAACGCCTTGATCTTGCCGGCGCGGACGGAAGGCACGTAGCCTGCCAGTGAATCCATGGCGACATCGATGTGGCTGCCGATCAGGTCGGTCAGGATCGCCGCACTGCCGCGATACTGGATTTTGCCGAATTCGATTCCGGCCTTGCGGCTCAACAGCTCGCCGGTGATGTGGCCCAACGTGCCGTTACCCGGAAATCCGGCCGACGCTTTGTTCGGGTTGGCCTTGGCGTAGGCGATAAACTCCTTAAGCGATGAATACGGCGCATCGGGCCGGGCTGTGATGATGACAGGAGCCTTGCTGACGAGCACGACCGGCGCGAAGTCGCGCTGCGGCGAATACTCCATATGCTTGTACATCAACTGATTGGTCGCAGCCTGCCCGGTCGTCGCAAACAAAATGGTGTAACCGTCAGCGGGTGCACGTGCGACAAACGCCGCGCCGATGTTTCCGCCGGCGCCGCCTTTGTTCTCCACGATGACGGTCTGGCCGAGCTTTTCGCTGAGTTCGTGCGCGAGGCTGCGCGCCACCACATCCGACGTGGTGCCTGCCGTAAACGGAACAATCATCGTCACCGGGCGCGACGGCCACGTTTCGCCATAACTGGGCATGGCCTGTGTAAGCCACAGTGCGGCTCCCATTAGTCCCAATGCGGCAGCACGCCGATTGATACATCGCATTTTTTTACTCCTTGATACCCTGTTTAAGATCAGCAACATATTTTTTCCAGTTGTTCGTGCGCAAGGGCATATCGGTGAACGTCTTGCGGTGATCTGCCGCAGCGCCAACGAGTGCGGCTGCGTTCAATCCCTTGCGTTGCAGGTAAGCATCGAATTCTTCCAGCGCAGACGAAAGCACCGATGCCCCACGCAACATGACTTCCGACGCCATTTCCACCGCGCCGGCGCCGGCAAGCATCATTCGCACAACGTCGAGACCACTGCGCGCGCCGTTTGTCGCAATCAGCGGCTTGCCGGCGCCAAGTTGCTGACGGGATACCGCGAGCCAATGACAGGTGAGCGGCAGGTTCCAGTAGCCACCAACGCCAAGCGTCGTGCCGAGAAACGGTTGCATCGTCTCAACGTCCGGTATGAATCCGAGCAAGCGCCCAGCCATCACCACCGCTTCAGCGCCGGCCTGAAATGCCGCGGCGGCCAATTCGGGAACGCGTTCGCTCTGGCCTGTGATCTTGACCCACAGCGGAATGCCGATGGCCTTGCGTACCGTGGAAACAATCATCACCACCCGCTCAGGATCGAGTTCGGTGGCGACAACGCCTTTCGCCTGGCTCGCGTATGGAGTCCCGATGTTCAGTTCGAGAATCCGCAAGCCCGCCTGCTCTACCTGTTTCGCCATCGCAACCGTCTGCGCGAGGTCCGCGACGATGAGACTCGCGATCGCGTAGGCATCGACAGCCTTGGCCTCACGATCGAGTTGCACCGTCTGCTCGAGCCACGCCTCAAAGCTTTGCGGCGTCAGACCGGACCGGCAGGCCATAAACGCCGTTGACGGCGCGTTTGGAGTCCATGGGATTTCGCGCCAGGCGTCATCGAGCAGCATGTATTCGGCTCGCTGCAGTTGGTCCCGCCCGCGCTCCGATTCATTGGTCGACTTGACAACGACCGCCCCTACTCCTGCGCGTAGCGCCTGCCGTACACCATCGGCTTCGATCAAATGTTCCGCCGCGCCCGCGATGAGCGGGTTTTTCAATGCCGTTCTGCCGATGCTAACTTCCAATGCACTCATAACTTAGCCCTTTGCGCAGCAAGGCGGTCGTCTTAGATGAGCGTGATCGAAATCGCAAATCCGCGACGTCATCGCCGCATGATATCAGCCTCGACCGCTAAACCGATCCTGTGCCGACGCACGTCGAAGCTTCCGTGAAACATTCGCGAGATGCGACTATTCAACCAATGCGGGTCTAATTTTCAGAATCCGTTCGGCGTTGCCGCTAAAAATCTTGCACTTATCGGCATCGCAAAGCGGCGTGGCCGCCATCCATTCGACGCCAGGGCCATTCGCGACAAACGGCCAATCGACGGCAAACAGGATATGATCCACACCCATCTCCATGACGCAGCAAAGCAGCGCCGGATTGGAGAAAAAGCCACTGGTCGTGACGTAAAAATTACGACAGAACACGTCACGAAAGTCGATTGTTTTCTGCCCCGGCCACTTCAGCGCCGTATCGATACGCCAAAGCAGGAATGGCAATGTCTCACCGAAGTGACCAAGCATAATTTTGAGATTCGGGTGCGCGTCGAACACGCCGGATAATATCAGCCGTATCGCCTGCGTCGCCGTTTCCACGGTGTAGCCCCAGGCCGGCCGCGCCACCAAAGGAAAGTCTTTTGCATAATCACTGTAATAGACAGCATCGACGCGGCTATCCGGCGCCGACGGGTGGAGATAGATCGGCACGTCGAGCTTTTCGGCGCGCGCGAAGATCGGCCAGTATTTGCGGCCGTCAATGAACTCTCCGGTCGACATGCCGTGAAGCATTGCCCCCTTGAAGCCGTGTTGTGTCACACAACGCTCGAGTTCATCGGCCGCGCGCGGCGGGTCCACTGTGGGCAACGCGGCCAGCGCGCAGAAACGTTCGGGATTCGCCGCGCAAACCTGCGCAAGACGATCGTTGACCTCTACGGCCACAGCGGCGGCGACATCCTTGCCGAGCATCTGAGCCGATGGCGCGCCGTGCGAGAGGACCTGCACGTCGATCCCGGCATCGTTCATTTCATTGAGACGGACCGCGCCGAGATCGTAAAGCCGCTGCTGCGTGTCATCCGTGCGTCCGGCTCGACTCACAAAGTGCTTTGTCAGAACGGGGTCCCAATAATGCTCCTCGACGGCGATAATTCGATACTTTGGATTTTGCGTCATAATATCCCGTCCGGCGCGATGTCATCGGGCGATAACAAGGGGGGTTGAGCGGCCGGCCGAGCCGTCGTTCAATGCCGGACACGAGACAGGGGCTTTCCCCGCCTCGCGTCAATTTTGATATCGCAAAGCGATGGCAGCGCTTTAGTGCTGCTTAATTCCGGCGCGATCGACAAGCTCTTTCCACATCGGCAACTCCTTTGCGATGCGTGCGCGCAACTCGTCGGGGCCGGCGTAACCGGCGCGGAAACCGATCTTCAACATCTTGGCTTGCACGTCCGGGTCTTGCATGACCGAACGCGTCTCATCCGAGATGCGCTTGACGATCGCCGGCGGCGTGCCTGCGGGCGCAAGCAGCATCTGCCAGGTCTCGATCACAGCGTCGGGGATACCCGCCTCCTTCATTGTCGGAACGTCGGCCAGGTCCTTCCAGCGTTCGCTCCCGGTCTGCACGAGTGCCTTCACCGTACCTGCTTTGATATTTCCAATGACCCCGCCAATGCTCACGGAAGCAATGTCCGTCGTACCAGCAGCCGCAGCCTGAAGCGCCGGCGCCGCGCCAGTAAAAGGAACGTGGGTCATGTTGATGTTCGTTCGCACCTTCAGCAATTCGACAGCCAGATGAGACACGCTGCCGACACCCGTGGTCGCGTAAGTCAATTTGCCGGGGTTCGCTTTGGCCTTCGCGACCAAATCCGCAATGTTCTCAATCCCCGATGCCGGCCGCGTAATGATCGCATTCGGCGAGGCGCCAAGATAGGCTATCGGCGCAAAGCTCTTGACCGGATCGTAGGGAACTTTACGAACGTTCGGATTGATGACGAGCACATTTGAAATCGCAACAAGCGTATACCCGTCCGGCTTCGCCCGCGCGGCGGTACCGAGACCGATATCGCCAACCGCGCCGGTGTGATTTTCAACGATAATGTTCTGTCCGAGGCGCTTCGACAGTTCCAATGCAAGCAAGCGACCGACGACATCGCCTGGGCCTCCGGCGGCAAACGGAACGATGAGGGTGATCGGGTGCTCCGGCCACTCCGCCTGCGCGGAAGCGGTAAAAAACGGCAGGACGATTAGTGCCAACACGGAACATACATAAATGGCATATCGCCACGGAGAACGTGGCCGAGCCGACGGTGTGAAATGAACGTCCGTGGATCGGGAAACAAAATCTAGCAACTGATCAGGCACATTGGCCTCCCTGGTAATTTCATTAACGTCCCCCCCGACTCGAAATCATATCGATCGCGTATTGGAATGCCACCCGAAACAGGCTCGGGCAGCGTTCATAGAAACGTGCTGTCGCTATCCGCTCAATTCGGCTTGATGCCGGCGGCTTTGACAGCGTCCTCCATGCGGTCGACTTCCTTGTCGAAGAAAGCCTTTGTCTCGCTGGCGTTTCGATTATCTGGATAATAGCCGTCGCGCTGCATGACTTGCGCCACCGCCGGCACAAGAAGCGCTGTGTGGATAGCGCCATTGAGCTTGTCGGCGATTTCTTTCGGTGTCTTCCCCGGCGCGAAGAACATGCCCCACGACCCCATTGGCTCGGATCCCGGCAATACATCTTTCATCAGCGGCACGTCCGGAAAAGGCGGGAACGGCTTGGTGCCCGTGAAAGCCAGGGCACGCACGCGTCCGTCCTTGACCAGACCCATGACCGAGGGCGGCGTCACGAACATCACCTGAACGCTGCCGCCCAAAAGCGCGGTCATGACCTCCGACGCGCCTTTGTAGGGAATATGCTGCATGCTGATGCCGGCAGCCTTGCTAAACATCTCGGTGGCCAGATGGAGGATATTGCCGACGCCCGGTGAGCCGTACAACACACGGTTTTTCTTGGCGTATTCGATGAATTCCTTCACGCTTTTTATCGGCGACTTCGCATCGACCAGCATCAGCATGCCGTCGAGCTGGCCAACGGTCGCAATTGGCTCAAGGTCGGTTTTCAGATTGTAACCGAGACTTTTGTAGATATAGGGCGTCGGCGCAATCGATGAACTCGAGAACAATAACGTATATCCGTCTGGCTCGGCCTGCACGACCGAACGCGCGGCTATCGTGCCGTTAGCGCCCAGCCGATTTTCAACGAAGAATTGCTGACCGAGGCTGGAGCTTAGTTGCGCCGCGAGAGTGCGCGCCTGGATGTCTGGCCCGCTGCCGGCGGCATAACCGACGACGACGCGAACCGGCCGATTGGGATAGTCCGATGCCTGCGCCGTCGATATTGCCGCGAGCGCAACCGCCGCTGCAATGCATATGGATTTGAACATGTGATTCCTCCCGATCTTTATTGTATTCTCTTGTGTATATCGCGCGCCGAAACGCCGGCGCTAGCCGACGGCATTTAGTGGCTTGCCATCGACGGTCACCGGTTTACCGCTAATCAACACGAAAGCGATAAGGCAGTCCTCGTTGGTTCGGTTAACCCAATTGTGAATGGTGCCGCGCTGCACGAGCAAATCCCCGGCTTTTAACGTCACCACAACGCCGTCATCCAGTTCCATCTCGATCTCGCCCGACATCACGACCGCATAATCGAGCGAGTCGGTACGGTGATTGCGCGGCATCGCGCCAGGTTCATAGCGCACCACGCGGAACACGCTGCCGTTCTCGACTGTCGTCTTGAAAGACCCGGTGGTTGGATCGCTGAAGCCATCGTTATCGATCGGAAATCCCTTGGTTGACCAGAGGACACAAGAAGACGCGCCCGGCCGGTTGGATATGACATTTTTCGAGATTTCATCGATCTCGACGATCGCGCGCCCCTTGGCGTTATGCCCGGTGACGACGCGGCGAACTTGCAAGCTCATGACGGTTTCCTTCCAGGAGATGATTTATGATCGAGGCAGCGTCATTCAGACCGACGCTTTCAGGGCTTCCGCTTTTTTCAGGAAAGCCGCAAAAATAGCGGAAACGCGTGGCTCGGCATCGCGCCATTCCTTGCGGTCCCATTCCTTGCGCAGATCGTTGTCGGCTCGCTTCTCGACAACGTCTTCGTGCAATTCGCTGTTGGGTATGAGGTTGGCAGCTTTTCGCGCCGTTACCGGCGTATGAATCACGTCATTGCCGGCAATCAGGCAAACCGGCGCCGCGATGGCATTGAGATCCGCTTCGGTCGCACCGACGATCGGAAGCGTCGCCGATTCCAGAAACCGCTCACGCCAGAATGACATAACGCTGACGAACTGGTCGGGGTCTATGCTCAATAGCTTCTCACGGTTCGCCGGCCGCGCCGCGATACATTCAGCGAAGTGTTCGGAGGCGGCGACCGCCGCCATGCCGCCCGAACGAACCAGCTTGATGAATTGGCCGTAGTAAGCTTCCGCGAGCCGGTCGACCGCTTCCTGGCCGCCGGTCAGGCGCCACAACAACAAACCGCGCAGGGCATCCGGATGCCGGATCGCGAACAGAATGGCGAGCCGGGCTCCGGCTGAGGAGCCACCGACATAAAGCGGCGCCGCGCCCAGTTGCTTTGCCAACTCATAGAGATCGTCGGCCCAGATCTCGTGTTCGGAAGCCGAACCGTCGAAGGCAACTTCGGACGCGCCGCAGTTGCGGCGATCGTGTAGCAGCACGCGGTAACCGGAAGCGGCTATTGTCGTCGAAAGATCGATCAATTCCGCATAAGACCGGCGACTACCCGGCGTGAGAGCGATCCACGGTCCGGATTCGCCAATAACTCTGTAATTGATGTGTATTCCGCGGACGACGGCTACCGGCATATTCGCTCCCTGAGCTTCGCCCGTGCGGGCCTTTATCAAAGGCCTTTAACAACAGACCAGGAACTGCGGCAAGCAACCGTCGCGGGTTCGCAGAGCAGCCATGAACCGAAGACTCGCGCTTTCACTCCGTGAAACGCATCAGAGAACATCCGGAGCGTCGCGCCGTCTAATGCGTCAAGATTTTCGAGAGAAATTCGGCGGCTCGCGGCGTTCGCGGCGTCGAAAAGAACTCTTCGCTCACAGCATCCTCGACAATCTTGCCGGCGTCCATGAAAACAACGCGGTCGGCAACGCGCCTGGCAAAGCCCATTTCGTGCGACACCACGACCATCGTCATGCCCTCGGATGCCAATTCATCCATGACCTGGAGGACTTCATGAATCATTTCCGGGTCGAGCGCCGACGTCGGTTCATCGAACAATATCGCTTGCGGATCGAGCGCGAGCGCCCGCGCGATGGCGACACGTTGCTGCTGGCCCCCCGATAGATCGACCGGCATGGCGCCGCTTTTATCTTCCAGTCCGACGCGGACAAGGAGTTTTTGAGCGCGTTCGTAAGCCTCGGTCCGCGAGCGCCGCAGGGCGTAAATCTGCGCCAATGCGATATTGTCGAGAACCGACATATGCGGATAAAGCTCGAAATGTTGAAACACCATGCCGATCCGCGAGCGAAGACGGGGCAAGTCCGTGGCCTTCGCACCGACTTCGATGCCCTCCACCTGAATGCTCCCCGACTGATAAGGTTCAAGCCCGTTGATGCACTTGATCAGCGTGCTTTTCCCCGATCCCGAGGGCCCGCAAACGACGACAACCTCCCCGCGACGCACCGTCATGCTGCATCCGCGCAGAACCGAACTCTTGCCGTAACTCTTGTGCAGATCGCGAATTTCGATGGTTGGCACGTCACTCATATCAGATCTCACGTTTTAACTGCGAAACGCGCGTATAGAGCGCGGCCGATGAGCGAAAGCGCATAGCACAGGACGAAATAGGTCACGGCAATCGTCGCCAGAATCGTTACCGGGTGAAACTGGCGAGCATTGACGAGAAGCCCCGCGCCGGTGAGTTCGGTCACACCGATAATCGACGCCACCGACGTGAATTTTACGAGGCGGACGTATTGATTGAAGACCGCCGGCGTGACGCTTCTGATCGCCTGCGGCACCACGATAAAGCGCAAGACCTGCCAGCGGTTCAGACCCGTAGCGAGGCCGGCCTGGATAAGGCTCGGCCGCACCGAACGCAGCCCCGAGCGAAAATCTTCGGCAAGATATGCGCCGATGAAAAGAACAAAGCCGACCAGCGCGGCCTTGTAGGCCGTCGTATGGTATCCGAGCAGCGCAGGAAGCGCGAAATACGTAATCAGCAAGACAACCAGCAGCGGCGTGCCGCGAATAAACTCGATGAACAGCATGCAAAGCGTGCCGAGCACCGGAATGCGGACGAAGCGGATGGTACCCACCACGAGGCCGAGGATGGTGCCACCGAGGATTGTCCACAGCGACAGGTCAATCGTCGTCCACAGACCGCGCAGCAGATACGGCAGATTTTGAATGATAACGTCAGGCATCCACGAATCTCGCCGAGGATGCCTCGCTGCGTGCGCCGGGGAGAAGCATGACGAGTTGGCTCGCCACGGTCACCAGGACTAAATAAAGCAACGAAATGGTGATGTAGACTTCGAACGTACGAAACGTCTGACCGTCGATCGCGCCGGCCTGATAGGTCAACTCGCTTACCGCGATCACGGAAGCCAGCGACGAGTCCTTGATCAATTGCGAGAAAAGACTGGCCAGCGACGGCGCAATCATGCGCAGCGCCTGCGGATAAACGACGAGCCGCATAGCTTGGAAACGCGTCAAACCGGTAGCAAGCGCCGCCTGGAATTGATCGCGTCGAACCGCGCCAATCCCGGTGCGGACGACCTCGGCAACGTAAGCCCCCGAATAAAGGCTGAGACCGAGCACCGCACAGGTAAAAGCCGGCAGACGCAGAAAAGCCAGCGCCATGTACCAGACATACATATGGATCAGCAGCGGAATATTCCGCATCGTTTCCACGAACAAGCCGGCGAGCACGCGTGCCGGGCGTGAGCCCGACGCCGCGCCGCCACCGACGATCAGTCCGATCACGATAGAGATCGCAAGCGCCACCAACGACACCGCGATCGTCATCATGAGGCCGCTGGCGATGAGATCTCGCGCGGCCCAGATGGGCCCCCAATCGAACCGATAGTTCGTCAACATTGTACGCTCTCAATCCCTCGGCAATGCATCGGTTGCCTTGCCTCAGGGCCAGACTTCAATCGGCACTTCCGGGTCCGCGCCAAACCACTTCTTGTAGAGGGTGGCGTATTCGCCGGACTTCCACATATCCTGAAGCGCGAAATTGATGGCGTCGCGCAGCGATGAATCGCCTTGCCGGACGCCGACGCCGAAAGGCTCCACGCTGAATCGATCCGGTAGAATGACAAAGGCGGGATTATCCTTGGAGAAACCCTGCAAGATGTTCAGGCTTCCTGTCAGCGCATCGACGCGGCCCTGAACCAGCGCAAGCCAGGCGCTGTTATAGTCCTTGAACGCCACGATCTTCGCGCCCGGCGCGGCTTTGGCGATATTCTTCTCAAGCGTCGTGCCCTGCTGGACCGACACCTGCTTGCCGGCAAGGTCCTTGATGCCGTGAATGCTGCTGTCCTTGGGAACGATCAGCGACTGCGCACCGGTATAATAAGTGATGCTAAAATCAATCGTCTTGTCGCGCTCCTGCGTATGGGTCATTGACGCAGCCGAAAGATCGACGTTGCCGCTGACCAGCAACGGAATACGCGTGGGCGACGTCACCTTGACGAACTCGACCGGCACGCCGATGTGTTCGGCGACCTTGCGAACGATGTCCAGATCGAAACCGACCGGTTCATTCTTGTCGTTGAGCGACCCGAATGGCGGCGTGTCGAACTTGACGCCGGCAATCAATTTCCCCCTGCTCTTGATCTGGGCGACCGTATCCTGTGTCTGGGCACTCGCACCCGACGATACGACGCAAGCACTGGTGACAAAGGCCGCGGTAGCGATAGCGACAAATAACCGACTGAACTTCCTCATCGTCTCGACTCCTCGATTGAAATTATTGTTGGCCGATACCGGCTTTGGCGATGCGATCCAACGCGATGTCCAGGTCTTCGTCAGATACGGTCAGAGAGAGGCGAACGTGCCCTGCCCCCGCCGCTCCGAAGGCCGAGCCCGGCAACACGGCGACGTCCTGCGTATCGAGCCAGCGCTTGGCGATCGCCGTATCATCGCCGGCAACGCGCGGAAACAGATAGAAGGTCGCATCGGGCATCTTGCAGTCGATGCCTTCGACGGCCGACAGCCCTTTAACAGCTCGCTCCAGCCGCGCGCGAAACAGCGCCCGGTAGCGTGGCACGAGTTCGTCATAAAGCTTCAGTGCTTCCATGCCGGCGACCTGCACGAAGGGCGGCACGCAATAGATGGAGTGTTGCAGAAACTTGACGATCTGCTTGCCCACGCCAGCCGGAACGGCGAGATAACCGAGGCGCCAGCCGGTCATGCCGAACGACTTCGATAGGCTATCGACCACGAGGGTACGCTCCTGGCCTTCATCGATCGCCTGCGGAAAGGCAACCGGACGATCGTATGTCAGGTCGGCATAGACCTGATCGAAAATTAGCCAGAGATTGTGCTTGCGCACGATATCGACGACCGCCGTCAATTCGTCCTTCGGGAGGATGCGGCCGGTGGGATTAACGGGAGAGTTCAGGATAATGGCGCGCGTCGATGGCGTGATCGCCGCTTCGATGGCCTGTGGATCGATGCGGTCGAGCATCGGCAAGGCAATCGGCTTGCCGCCGCACAAGCGAACGCAAGGTCCGTAGCTGACCCAACCCGGCTCCGGAATGAGCACCTCATCGCCCTGCCCGACCACGCCCATTAGCGCGGTGAGCAACGCGAACTTGCCGCCCGGCGTCACCAAGATATCGGACGCATCGTACTTGGCGCCGCTTCGCTTGTTTTCGTGCTGCGCCAGCGCCTCCCGCAAAGCCGGCATACCGGCCGGCGTCGAGTAATGCGTTTCACCGCCTCTCATGGCGCGTTCCGCCGCCGCGATGATTCGCGGATCAGTCGGCAGGTTGGGATCCCCGCTCGACAGGCCAAAGATGCGCCGTCCGGCGGCACGCCCCTGACGAATGCGCTCGGTCATCTCCACGGTCGCGGACGGCTTGAGCGCGCTGACACGATCGGCGAGGCTCGGATGTCCGCTCAACGGCAAATTCACGTCGTCATCTCCATGGATTGTGCAGGCTCGTTCGATTCAGGAATGTCATTCGGCGCGCGCAACCCCGCCGCGAAGAAGCGAATCATCGTCTGCAAAGTCCGCTCTGAATCGCTCGGGTCGCACAATCCGTTTGACAGGTCGTAGATGCGGCTGGGGTTGAGAACTGTGTAGTAATGCGCGCCGAGCAGAAAGTGAAAACGATAGTATAATTCGGGCGTTCCGAGCCGCGGCAACGCTGCACTCAGCGCGTCGACGAATTGACGGCTGGTCTCATTGAAATAGCGGGCAATGAGATCGCGCGCCAATGCTTCCTGCTCGAAGGCAACGACCGCGCGCAGCCGCATGAAACGGCGCGTGCCGGAATCGTCATCGCGCCAGACCAACGCGGGGCGCAGAAACGCTTCCAGTATCCGTTCAACCGCATCGGATGAATCTGGCGCCGCTGTGACAGCGGCGAGAAGATCAAGCCGCGCGGCATTCATGCCGGCGCAACGCCGCTCGAAAATCGCCTCAAGCAGCTCTTGTTTCGAGCCGAAATGATAGTGCGCTGCCGCGGTATTCGCCCCGCATTCGCGCAAAATAGAGCGCAGGGAAACCGCCTTGTAACCGTGCTCCGCGAACAGCCTTTCGGCCACGTCGAGGATCAAATCAGCGGTAGTTTTCTTGCTCTTTTGCAACTCAATCAACCGATTCAAGCAGATGATTGATCCTAATCCTGCAGAATATCCGGCGTCAAGAAGCGCGAGGTGCGGCATCTCATCCAAAATGCATAGCTGAAGAACGCATGCCCACGAAATGCGGAGGCAATGTCAAACCGGCAAAGCAAAACCCCCGCCGTTGCTGACGGGGGCCTCACGATCTGAACGATAAAGCCTACATCGCGGCGTCAGACATCTTCCGGGTTATCGACATAGATCAAACCGGCCTTCGCCAGCGGTTCGCGCATATTGTACATGTCGAGACCGAGCACGCCCGAGGCCAGCTTCTGGCGCTTGGCGTCCTCATCATCGAAACGCTTCTGCGCCTTGGCCGCGGTTTCGACGGCGTACTTGGCCGGCACGATCACGACACCATCGTCGTCGGCAACCACCGCATCGCCGGGCACGACGTTGACGCCAGCGCAGACCACCGGAATGTTGACAGCGCCAAGCGTCGCTTTCACGGTGCCCTTGGATGAGATCGCGCGCGACCACACCGGAAATCCCATCTCCTTGAGCGTCGCAACGTCGCGGCAGCCGGCATCGATGATCAGTCCCTTGACGCCACGCGCCTTGAGCGACGTCGCCAGCAAGTCGCCAAACATGCCATCGGTATTGTCGGCGGTGCATCCCAGAACGACGATATCGCCGGGCCGGCATTGCTCGACCGCGACATGGATCATCCAGTTGTCCCCCGGCTGCGCCAGGATAGTGACGGCCGGACCGGATATCGCCGCGCCGGCCCAGATCGGCCGCATATAGGGTTTCATCAAGCCGTAGCGGCCGAGTGCCTCATGCACGGTCGAAACGCCGAGCGCCTCGAAGGTGCCGATGGCGTTGGCGTCTGCGCGTTTGATATTGCGAACGACGACGGGCTTCATGTGTTTGGTTCCTTTGGTTTGTCCCGGACGCGGTGCAGCGCGTTAGCGGTGCACCCGCAGAGCCGGGACCTTCACAAGCTCAGAATGCGTAATGGTCCCGGTTCTGCGGCGCATCACGCAAGCGTGCTGCGCCGCGCCCGGGACAATGTCCTAGCCCAACTCCGTCGTCACACGAGGGAACAGGGTTTGATAGGCCTCGCCATAGGTCATCGGAACGCCGGTGTTGCGCGAGCCCTGAATGCCGCGGTTGAGCGCGACCCGCTCGTAATAACCCCACAAATGCTTTTGCGCGGCGAGAATCTGGAACGCCTTGTACTTTTGTTCCCAGACATCATCGATTTTCAAAATAAGGTCGGGCTTGTAGTTGCATTGCTCCGGCTGATGCGGTTCGAACAGATACACCGGCGGCGCCGAATATTTGTATTTCGCGCCCGGTTTATGACCCATCGCCTGCGCTACAACGCGCGTCTCCTGCGCGAAATGGCAGGCGTTCGGATGATCGAAATTATAAGGGTCTTCAAGCGCATGGGTCAGAACGAAGCTCGGATTGGTTTCGCGATAGATATCGACCATGCGGTCGAAATGCGCTTCGTTGAGTTTCAACGGATAATCGCCGCAGTCGAAGAACTCAATCTCGGCGCCGAGCAGGTCGGCGGCGCGCTGCGCCTCGTCCTTGCGGCCGGCTTTTACGCTTTCCATGGTCGCGCCCGCTTCCTTCCAGGCAAACTGGCTTTCGCCGCGCTCGCCGAATGACATACAGACGATTTTGACCTTGTAGCCGTTCTTGGCGTGCAGCGCGATCGCGCCGCCGGCCCGCCAGACGAAATCGCCCGGATGGGCAGTGATGACAAGACCCGTCTTCTGATCCATCGACGTCTTACTCCGTTCGTTAAATCTGAAATTAGAAACCGCCCAGCCGGGCGGCCCCGATCGCCTGCTTGAGCAGGCGCGTGAAGCTGATCATGTGCTCGCGCATCGCGCGTTCGGCGGCATCTCCGTCGCCGGCGCACACGGCCGCAACGATGGCACGATGTTCGGCCAACGACTTGCGCGGCCGTCCCGGCAGCAGAATGACCCGGTATTGCAGCCGCACCAGATGCGATTTCAGCGTGCTGAGAATGCGGTTGGCCGTGGCATTGCCGGCCATGCGTTGCAGTTCGCGATGCAGAGCGGCGTTGCATTGTGAATAATGCGCGGCGTCGTTCTCGGTCACTGCACGCCGCATGTCTTTCTCAATTGCCCGAAGCCTGGTACGGCCAGCGTCATCGCCCCGCAGCGCGGCCTGACGCGCCACCATCACTTCGATAGCCAAACGCGTCTCGGCGATTTCAATGGCTTCCTCATCCGAGACCGCACGGACGCGCGCGCCGCGATTGGGCAGACGAACAACAAGGCCGTCCTGATCGAGCATCGCCAGCGCCATGCGGATGCTGGCCCTGTTAACGGCGAAATGTTCGGCGAGGTCGGCCTCGATCAGCCGTTCGTTAGGCGACAACTGCCCGCGCGTGATCGCCTCGCGCAAGCGTGCGGTCACGTCGGCGTCGGCAGTGCTGGGACGGCGGCTGTCGCTCATCGGGATAGATCTCAATCCTGTTGACCAAATTGTTGACAATTTGGCGCACCGGGTCAAGCTTGCGGAAAGACATCGCGGTGGAAACCGGCGGCCATGTCGTCATTCGGTCCGCCATGATGCCGCCCTCGACGAGAAGGAAACGCGACCTTGGACACTCTCCGCATCGCCATCGGCGATTATCCGCACACCCTGCCCCTGAAGCGCGGCGAAATCACGTCACCGACGCTGAAGCTGGATTTCGTCGAGGTGAAGCCGATGCACAAGGCGTTCAAGCCGATGGTGCGCGAACACGCCTTTGATGCCAGCGAAATGGCGCTGGTCACATATCTGCAAGCGAAGACTTACAATAAAGGTTTGACGTTGCTGCCGGCGGCGATGTTGGCGCGTTTCCAGCATGGCACGGTTCTGTACAATTCCGAGCGTGGACAGTTGGGGCCGTCCGATCTCGCCGGAAAACGTATCGGCGTGCGTTCCTACAGCCAGACGACGGCAGTATGGATGCGCGGCATCGTGCAGAATGACTACGGCGTCGATCTATCGGACGTGCAGTGGGTCACTTTCGAAGACGGCCACGTTGCCGAAGCCAAGGACCCACCGCAGGTCGTTCGCGCCGAGAGCGGCAAGGACATCACCAGGATGCTGATCGACGGCGAACTAGATGCCGCGATCTATGGTGCAGCCAAGCCCGACGACCCACGCCTGCAAAGCGTGATCGCAAATCCCGAAGAGGAGGCCCGCAAGTGGTACGCCAAGCATCATCTGGTGCCGGTCAATCACATGGTGGTGGTGCCGGAAAGCCTGAAGCGTGACAAGCCGCAAGCGGTCGCCGAACTTTACCGGATGCTCGAAGCCGGACGGAAAGCCGCCGGAATGCCCGGGGCTGGAGACATCGACAGTGCACCATTCGGCAAGGAGGCGAACGCACAGTGCCTCGAACTTCTGATTTCCTACGCTGTCCAGCAGCGATTGATCGACCGCCAGTTAACGGTAGACGAGCTCTGGCGATAATGAGGTATTTGCTCGACGAAATAAGACTTTTCGTCAGCTCGATCAGCAACCGGTTCTGCGTCGCCTCGGCGAGGCGTTCGTGGAAAGTGAAATCCCTCCAGCCATCGTCAACCGGCTATTGACGCCGTCTTCACGCGGCTGAATTGCAGACTGTAGAGCCCAACATCCGGCGCCGCATCGGCGCCGTTCTTTGCCATTTCCGGCAGCAAAGCCTTGCAGGCGGCATCGGCGGCTTCCGGCGTGACGCTTTCGATCATCACCAGCCAGTCCGGAACGCCGACTTCGCGACCCTTTTTCTCCGCGGTCTCGACGCTGCTGCCCTCGCGATCCGCGATGCAGAGATGAACGCCGACGACGGCCGGCATCTTGAGCAAAGGTGGCAGGCCCGTCTCGACGAGATATTTACGCAACTGTTCCTCGCAACCCGCTTGCGGCCTGTGCTGTAGCGTCAGAATGAAACCGCCCTGCCCAACCCCCTCGGACAGTTCGACCCGGCAGATGCCGCGCGACATGTTGCGAAAATGCGTATGCACGACGGCCTTTGTCCACGGCGTCGGATTGTTCAACCTGGTTAGATAATCATCGCCGCTCAGGACGGATGGCGATTCCGCTTCATAGAGCGTGAAATATTCGGGCGAGCCGTGAACGGCAATGTAACGTCGGCCGCGCAGGAATTGCGGAATGGCGACGCGCTCCGGCATGTGTTCGCGATCGTGCCATTCGTAGAATTCGGCACGGCCCTCCGGCGCGATATCGTTCCAGATCGCGACCACGCCCTTCCCAGCCAAACTCATTTTGCTTCCTCCGATGCAAATCGGCTTTATTTTATATGCCAGACGGTAGCAGATTTCATCGCTGCCTCCGATTTTTGATGCAGCGCGACGCATGGCTGCGCCGCCTCGTGTTGCCATTGAATCGACGGGTCGATCGCTGCACAATCGCTTCGCATGGTTCATAGCGCCTGAGCTGCGAGGACACGTTTTGATGCGGACGCGTTCCGATACCGATTGCATCCCGGCACGGCGTAACAGGCCCTCTTCGATCGTCTGACCGTTCCAAGCGGACTCTATATCTGTTAACCTCGTCATCTCATCTCGGCGCCCTCGCGTCATCACACGAGAATCGATCGCCGCTTCACCCACTTTTTTGCGACCCGCAGGAATAAGCCCAAACCATAATCCAAGGAGCTAGAATGCAAGTGCTGGCGAGCGACGCCTTACGGCGCATACGAAGCGGTCAGGTCACTCTCGGATTCGGCGTTCACAGCATGCGTGGTGCGGCCGTTCCGCTGCTGGCCAAGGCGGCAGACTACGATTGGCTATTCATCGATTCCGAACATGGCGCCATCTCCGCATCCGAAATTGCGCAACTGTGCTTCTCGTCGCTTTCGACCGGCATCGTGCCCATAGTCCGAGTCTGTCGCGATGCGCTCGACGAGGGTACCCGCGCGCTGGACAACGGCGCACTCGGCATTGTCGTGCCACATATCGATACGGCCGAAGAAGCGCGGCTGCTGGTCGATAAATTCCGCTTTCCGCCGATGGGTCGGCGAAGCTCCGGCGGGCCGAGCGCCCAGTTCGGTTACCGGCCGCCGCCGCCGGGCGAGATGCAGCGTATGCTCAACGACGAAATCTTGTTGATTCCGATGATCGAAACGCCGCTGGCGGTGGAAAATGCCGAGGCCATCGCGGCGGTGCCGGGCATTGACGCGCTGCTGATCGGCACCAACGATCTGTCGATCGACATGGGGCTTGCCGGGCAGATCGGCCATGAACGAGTCCAGGCCGCCTATCGCCAGATCGCGGCGGCATGCCAGCGTCACAACAAGATATTCGCGATGGGCGGCGTCTATGATGAAGTCTGGGCGCCGCGCTACATGGCGATGGGCGTGCGCATGGTGCTTGCGGGCAGCGATCATAACATTCTGCTGGACGCCGCGGCCAAACGGTCGAAGATGCTTCGCAGCGCGCCGCTCGGATAGCGCGCCGTATTATCGATGCCCGCTATCGCAAATGGCACGACACCATCTGGCCTGGCTTGACCTCGCGCAACAGGGGGGCTTCTACCCGGCAGCGCTCGACCGCGTAAGGGCAGCGGGTGTGGAAGTGGCAGCCGGACGGCGGGTTGACCGGGCTCGGTACGTCGCCTTGCAGCACGCGCTTGCGTCGTTTCACGCTCGGGTCCGGCACCGGCACGGCCGCCAGCAGGGACTCGGTGTAGGGATGCTGGGGCGCGGTGAACAGCGTGCGCTTGTCGGTGTATTCGACGATGCGGCCCAGATACATCACAGCGATATGATGGCTGATGTGCTCGACCACGGCCAGATTGTGCGAGATGAAAAGATAAGCGAGCTTCATCTCGTGTTGCAGGTCCATCATCAGATTGAGAACCTGCGCCTGGATCGACACATCGAGCGCCGATACCGGCTCGTCGCCGACGATCAACCGCGGCTGCAGCGCCAGCGCACGCGCAATGCCGACACGCTGGCGCTGACCGCCGGAGAACTGATGCGGATAGGCGTCCATCTGCGCCTTGCGCAGGCCGACGCGCTCGAACAACTCGGCGACGCGATCGCGAACTTGCGCTCCTTGGGCAATATTATGCACGCGCATCGGCTCGGCGACGATGTCGCCCGCCGACATGCGCGGATCGAGCGACGAAAACGGGTCCTGGAAGATGATCTGCATCTGCCGCCGGTAGGGCCGCAATTCTTGTTTGCTCAGATGGGTGATGTCGTGACCATCGACTCTGATTTCGCCGCCGGTCGGCTCTGTCAGCCGTAGCAGCGTACGGCCGACGGTGGATTTGCCGCAGCCGGATTCGCCGACGAGGCCGAGCGTCTCCCCTGCCCGGATCGAAAAGCTGACGCCATCCACGGCAAAGACCGTGCCAGCGGCGCGCTGCAACAACCCCTGGCGAATCGGGAAATGCTTCTTGAGGTCGCGAACCTCGAGCACTGGAGCACGCGCCACGGCCATCGTTGCAGTTGCGGCACCGGGTTCATGCATCGTCGGCCCCATAAAGCTCGTCCGAGCGCCAGCAGGCCGCCCAATGACGCGGCCGCTTCTCTTCATACGGCGGATATTCGGCGCGACAGCGATCGTCCGCGTGCGTACAGCGCGGCGCGAACACGCAGCCGTCCGGCAGATTGACCAGCGACGGCACCATGCCGGGAATTTCCTGCAGGCGATTGCCGACGGCGTGTAAGTCTCCCTCCCCCGTATCGCCGCGCATCAGCGCGAGGCGGGGAATCGAGGCCATCAGCCCGACCGTGTAAGGATGCTGCGGTCGCGCGAACAATTCCTCAACCGGTGCCTCCTCGACCTTGCGCCCGGCATACATGACGATCACCCGCTGCGCCGTCTCCGCCACCACGCCGAGATCGTGCGTGATCAGGATGATCGCGGTGCCGAGTTCGCGTTGCAGGTCGAGCATGATGTCGAGAATTTGCGCCTGGATCGTAACATCGAGCGCGGTGGTCGGCTCATCAGCGATCAGCACTTTCGGGTTACAGGCCAGCGCCATCGCGATCATCGCCCGCTGACGCATGCCGCCGGACAATTGATGCGGATATTCTTTCGCGCGCTGCTCCGGCGCCGGAATGCGTGCCAATCGCAGCATGTCGACCGCCTTCGCCGCCGCGTGCGCGCGGTCTATCTTTTCGTGCAACAGCAGCACTTCGGCGATCTGGCTGCCGATCGTGAGCACCGGATTGAGCGAAGTCATCGGCTCCTGAAAGATCATGGCAATGTCTTTGCCGCGGACGCCGCGCATAGCGTCGTCGTCGAGCTTGAGCAGATCGACGCCGTTGAGCCTGACGGCGCCACCGACAATGCGGCCCGGCGGGTCGGGCACCAGCCTCATCAGCGACAACGCGGTCATGCTCTTGCCGCAGCCGGATTCGCCGACGATCGCCAGCGTCTCGCGCGGCGCGAGCGCAAAGCTGACGCCATCGACGGCTTTGACAACGCCGCGCCGAAGCGAAAAATAAGTCCGGAGACCCTCGACCTCGAGAAGCGGCAAAGGCTCGGTCATGGCGCGCACGGCAGCGTCGGTCATGCCCTAGTCTCGCAGCCGCGGGTCGAGGATGTCGCGCAGCGCATCGCCGAACAGGTTGGTGCCGAACACGGCGAGACTAATTGCAACGCCGGGAAAAATCACCAGCCACGGCGCGGTGCGGACATATTCGGCCGCCGACTCCGACAGCATGCGGCCCCAGGACGGATGCGGTTCCGGCACGCCGAGGCCCAGGAATGATAGCGACGCCTCGGTCAGAATCGCCGCGCCGAGTTGCGCCGTCGCGATCACGATGAGCGGGGCCAACGTATTGGGCAGGACATGGCGAACCGCAATACGAAATTCACTCATGCCGACCGCACGCGCCGCCTCGATGAAGGGCTGCTCGCGTAAGGTCAGCGTGCTGGATCGCACGACCCGCGCGGTATAGGGGATGAGCGGAATGGCGATGGCGACGATGGTATTGTCGAGCGCCGGACCGAGCGCCGCCGCCATCACCAGCGCCAACACAAGAAGCGGCACTGCCTGTAGGACATCGACGATGCGCTGGATCACCAGATCGACCCAGCCGCCGATATAGCCGGACGTCAGGCCCAGCACGACACCGAAGAAGCCGCCGAGCGCGGTCGAGCCGATGCCGACGGCAAGCGATATGCGTGCGCCGTAGACAATCCGGCTGTAGATATCGCGGCCCATGTTGTCGGCCCCGAAGATGTGGCCGTGACCTGGCGGCGCCAGAGCGAGCGCGGAATTGGTCACGGTCGGACCGACCCCGGTGATGACGTCGGCAAACAGCGCCATGAGCACGAAAATCGCCATGATGAACGCGCCAACCACGCCGAGCGGATGCGCTGCTGCGTGATAGCAAATCTTCGACCAGGTGCTTTCGAGACGCTCGATGCGCACCGTAGGAGGCGGGACGGTATCAATGATCGCCATTGGCTCTACGTTCCACTTCTGCGCATGATCTCGTCCGAAAAACAATTTCCACTCTTCGAGATCATGCGTTAACCGGAATATTTGATACGCGGATCGAGCACCGCATAGAGCAGATCGACCAGAAAATTGATCAGCACCGCCACGATGGCGATGAACATCACCAGGTTCTGGACGATCGGATAGTCGCGCCAGCGGATCGCCTCAACGAGAAAACGCGCGACCCCCGGAATGTTGAATACAGTCTCCGTGACGATCAGCCCGCCCATCAGAAAGGCCGCTTCGATGCCGATCACCGTCACGACCGGCAATACCGCATTGCGCAGCGCATGATGATAATTGACGCTCGTGTCGGTCGCACCCTTGGCGCGGGCGGTCCGGATGTAGTCCTGACGCAGCACCTCGAGCATCGACGAGCGGGTCAACCGCATGACAAGCGCCGACGATCGGAATCCGACCGCCGCGGCTGGAACGCTATAGAGCGCCAACGAATTCCAGAAGCCTACCGGCGGGGTCGTGTAAATCGGCATCGTGCCGAAGAACTGGACAAAGCCCATCAGGATGAGCAGGCCGAGCCAAAACGACGGCATGGATAGTCCGCTCAGGCTGACGACGCGCAACACGTAATCGAGCGTCGAATTCTGTTTGACCGCGCTGATGACGCCCAGCGGCACGCCGAAAATAATCGAGAACGCCAGCGCCAGACCTGCAAGCTTGGCGGTTATCGGAATGCGCGGCGCGATTTCATCGAGCGTGGGCTTTTCCGAAACATAGGAATAGCCAAGATCGCCGTGTGCGAGGCCCTTAACCCAGCCGATGTATTGCACCACGATCGGTTTATCGAGGCCGAGGTCGGCTTCGAGCTTTGCCTTGTCGGCGGTGTCGATCATGCCGGCCGCATCGAACAGGATGTCGGCGATATTGCCCGGCACGATCCGCAACATCGTAAAGACGAGTACGGAAATCCCGAACAGCGTCAGCAGCATCAGGAAGAAGCGCCTGATCAGATAGCTCCCCAACGTGGCCTCCCAGTGTCAGCAGGGAACGCGATATCGGACGGCTGTTGCGCCGAGCCAATGCCGCTGAAACGGGACGGCAGCCGTGCTCGAACGGCTGCCGTCATTTTGTGCCCCCGCTTTTACCGATCCAGCCAGACGTCTTCGTAACGATATCCGTTATAGGCGCTGTTCATGATCGTCATGTTCTTGACCGCTGGTTTCCAGCAGGTGCCGGTGCGGGCGTGATACAGAACCGGCCGGGCCACATCCTCCTGGATGGTCTTGTCGATCTGCCACACCAGCTTCTTGCGTTTGGCGACATCGGTTTCGGCCGACTGCTGGTCGAACAGCTTCTGCAAGTCCTTGTTGCAGTATTTGGTATAATTGCGCTGCGACCCGCAGGCGAAGTTTTCATAGAAATCCTGATCCGGATCGTCGATGCCATTACCGGTCAGGTTCAGGCCGACCGAGTAATCGTTACGCGCGACCTTGGCGAACCATGCACCCGACTCGACCGGATCCAGTTCGGCGTCAATCCAGATGCTCTTGAGTTGGTCGATCAGCACGACGGCCGGATCGCGGTAGGTCGCGAGATTGCGTGTAGACACCTTGATCTTGAGAGGCTTCTCGGCGGAATAGCCGAGCTTGGCCATGATCGCGCGGGCTTCTTCGCGATCCTTTTGGACGTCGCCATAACCGGGAATGGTCTTGAGCATGTCCGCCGGCATGCCCCACACGCCCTCCGGCGGCGGCAGCAGCGAACCGCCCGCGTCGCCCTGGCCCTGGAGAATGATGTCGATCATCGACTTGCGGTCGAGTGACAGCGCCATGGCATGCCGCAAATCCGCATTGTTGAACGGCGGAGCGTCGCGATTGACGATCAGGTTGGTGTTGACGTTGATCGGCTTGATTTCGCAGATCGCGGTCGGGTCCTGCTTCTTGATGTCGGCAATCAGCGCCGACGTCATTTCAGTCGGGAACGTCATATCGACCTTGCCGGCGACAAAAGCGAGCACGGCCGTGGCACGGTTTTTGATGATCGTGTATTCGATGCCGTCGAGATAAGGCAGACCCTTCTTCCAGTAATCGGGATTTTTGACCAGCTTGATCGATTCGTTCTGCTTCAGCTCGACGAATTTATAAGGGCCTGTGCCGATCGGATGCGTACGCATCTGGGCGGCGGGGACGTGGCACGAGTATATAGGTGAATATCCCGATGCCAGCATCGCCAGAATCGACGGCTGCGGCCGGGACAGATGCAGCGTGACCTCGTCGTCACCCTTGACCGTGACATCCGTAACGTTGGCGTACCAATCCTTGCGCGGATTTTTGCGAAGCTTGTCCTTGCCCTTGTCCTGGATCAGATCGAACGTGCATTTCACGTCCGCCGCGGTGAATGGCTTGCCGTCATGCCATTTGACGCCGGAACGCAGCTTGAAGGTCAGGTTCTTGTTATCGCTGCTCCAGGCCCAACTGGTCGCCAGTTCCGGCACGATCGTATCGAGACTGTTCTGATCCTTGTGCTGGTCGTAAATGACCAGATTGTTGAAAATGCCCATGGCCGGGGCATTAACCGAGAATGTCGCCTCTTCGAGGATCGACATACTGGGCGGAGTTTCGCGATGATAAACTTTGAAAATCCCGCCATGTTTGGGTTCGCCGGCCTGAGCGCTCTGAACCGTCAACAGCGGAAGTGAAAGCGCTAGCGCTGCGAGAATAGCTGTCGCCGACGCGACGGATTTCGTTCGCATGGTGTCCTCCCCTTGATATTGTCGGCCACGCTTTTGCGCTTCGCCAACCATTTTTGTTATTCTTGACGATAACGCTAGCCGGTCTGCCACCATCGATCAACCCAGCAATGAAGTTGCAGTGCAACACCGGTTGGGCCGGGCCAATGCTCATCAATACTTGCCAATGCGTCGAGCCGCCGCCACCATGCGCGCGCAATCGGCACAGCGACAGGACGGCCGGACATGACAGTGGAGAGCGACGGCATCGTCGCAGCGACTGCGACGCGCATATTTGCCGATCTCGCCGATCCGCAAACCGTCAATCGGACAAAAAATTCACAATGGAAGGCGCCGCTGTGGGATGCGCTGGCGGAGGCCGGCCTCACCCGTGCCTGGATCCCGGATCATCTCGGCGGTGCTGGCGGTGATATGGCGGATGGCTTTGCCATTCTCGGTGTCGCCGGGCGTTATGCCGCACCCGTGCCGTTGGCGGAAACATTGCTCGCCGGATGGCTGCTCGCACAGGCAGGGCTTGATGTGCCCGATGGCGCGATGACTGTGGCGCCATCACGCCCGAACGATGCGTTGAAACTGAACGCGAACGGCACTGTGTACGGTCGCGCGCGCGGAATAGCCTTCGCCAGCAACGCCGAACACATCGCCCTGCTCGCGGACAGCGAACACGGTTCGAACATCGCGTTGGTCAAGGTATCCGACTGTCGCCTGAGCGATGGCGTCGATCTCGCCGGCGATCCATCGAATACAGTTGAATTCAACAACGTCGTACCGCTGCAATGCGCGCCGGCGCCTGCATCATTCGATCGAACGTCACTGCTGTCGATGGGCGCAACCGCACGCAGCGTGCAAATGGCAGGCGCGCTCGAAACGATCCTGTCGCTCAGCGTCGCGTATGCCGATGAGCGCGTGGCGTTCGAGCGCAAGATCGGCAAATTCCAGGCGGTGCAGCAAAATCTGGCGCGGCTTGCCGGCGAGACCGCCGCGGCGCTGGCGGCTGCCGGTTCCGCTGCCGACACGATCGCGCAACCAATGGGGAAAGCGGCGGCGTTCGATAACACATTATTGCTGGAAGTCGCGGCGGCAAAAATCCGCTGCGGCGAAGCGGCCGCGGAAGGCGCTGCCATCGCCCATCAGGTGCATGGCGCCATCGGTTTCACCAACGAACACGTGCTGCACCGCTTTACGCTTCGTCTTCTCGCATGGCGCGACGATTTCGGCTCCGAAAGTTATTGGGCGGCCCGGCTTGGCGCGATGATCGCGCAGCGTGGCGGCGACAATTTCTGGCCCTTGCTGGCATCACGATAGGAACGCAATGCGATGAGCAGCGGGCTCAGCTTCGACCAGATCAGATTGCCGCCGGAATGCGACCGGCTCCGCGACGACGTGCGCGCCTTCATCGCCGAGGAAGTCGCCGCCGGCACATTTGCGCCGCGCAGGCCCGGCCATGGCGACACGCACGATCCGGCGTTCAGCCGTCGCGTCGGCGCCAAGGGCTGGATCGGCATGACCTGGCCGAAGAAATATGGCGGTCATGAGCGAAATTTTCTCGAACGCTATGTCGTCACCGAGGAAATGCGCGTCGCCAACGCGCCGGTGCGGCTGCATTTCGTCGCCGACCGGCAAAGCGGCCCTATTCTGCTGAAGTACGCGCCGGAACACATCAAGCGGGACATCCTGCCGCGCATCTGTCGCGGCGAATTGTGTTTCGTCATCGGGATGAGCGAGCCGAATTCCGGCTCCGACCTGTTCGCCGCCAAAACCAAGGCCACCAAGGCCGATGGCGGCTGGCGCATCAACGGCTCGAAGATCTGGACCAGCAACGCGCATATCGCCGATTACATGCTCGGTCTGTTTCGTACCTCGCCGCCGACCAAGGAAAACCGCCGCCACGGCCTGACGCAATTTCTGGTGGATATGAAGTCGCCGGGCATTGCCGTCAATCCGATCATCCAGATGACCGGCCAGCACGACTTCAACGAAGTCGTGTTCGACGATGTGTTCGTGCCGGACGATCATCTGCTCGGCGAAATCGATGGCGCCTGGAAACAGGCGACCAGCGAACTGGCCTACGAGCGCAGCGGGCCGGAGCGTTTCCTTGAAACTTTTTACGTGCTGATCGAGCTGGTCCGCGCGCTTGGCGACAAGCCGGACTTGCGCGGCGCCGAAGGTCTGGGGCGGTTGGTGGCGCAACTGCATACGCTGCGGCGCATGTCGGTCTCGGTCGCCGGCATGCTGCAGGCTGGCAAGGAGCCGGTGGTGGAATCGTCCATCGTGAAAGACGTCGGCACCCTCTGGGAACAGAAACTGCCCGGCAGCGTGCGCGATCTTGCCGCCTTTCTCGACCACGACGAGACCGACCGCGCGATCCTCGACGACCAACTGGCCTTTGCCACCAAGATCGCGCCCAAGCTCACGATCCAGGGCGGAACCACCGAGATTTTGCGCGGCATTATCGCACGCGGGCTGGGATTGCGATGAGACACGTTCAAGCGGGAGCGCGCGGTGCCTGATATCGCCAAACTGCTGTGGCCGAAAACCGTGGCGGTGGTCGGCGCATCGTCCGATCTGCATGGCCTGCGCGGGCGCATCCTCGACGTGATGTTGAGCCATCCGTTCGACGGCACGATCTATCCTGTGAGCCGCAGCGCGGCCGAGGTACAAGGCCGCAAGGCCTACCCATCGATCGATGCCTTGCCCGAGCCGGCCGACCTCGCCATCCTCATCGTGCCGGCTCAATATATTCCCGACGAACTTGAACGCTGCGGTCGCGCCGGCGTGAAGGCCGCCGTCATTCTTTCTTCCGGCTTTGCCGAGGAGCCGGGCGAAGCCGGTCAGCGCATGCAGCGCGCCATTCGCGAGACAGCCGCACGCTACGATATGGCCGTTACCGGCCCGAACTCCGAAGGCTTCGCCAACATCGCCAACGGACTGATCCCGACATTCAGTCCCGCCATGGAGCTATCGGCAGGGCCGATCCGCCCCAAGGCCGCGCTCGGCAATGGTCAGGTTTCCGTCATCTCGCAGAGCGGCGGGCTCGGCTTTGCGTTCTTCGATCGCGCGCGCGAACGCAATATCGCCTTTCGCTATATCGTCACCACCGGCAACGAAGCGGTGCTCGAGACCTCGGACGTCGTCGACTTCATGCTCGACGAAGGCAAGTCCGATGTCTTCATGATGCTGATTGAGGACGTCAAGACTCCGGACAAATTTCGCCGCATCGCCGCGAAAGCCGCAAAGCTTGGCAAGCCGCTGATCGTCGCCAAGATAGGCCAGACCGAACCGGGGCGGCGCGCCGTCGCCTCGCATACGGCGGCGTTGGCCGGGTCGCACGCCGCCTATCGCGCCATCTTTCAGCAATACGGCGTCATCGAGGGTCAGGATTTCGACGAGATGATCGACCTCGCCGCGGCCTTTCTCACCTGCGGCGATAAACTGCCGCGCGGCAAGCGGATGGCGATCTGCACCGCATCGGGCGGCGCGGGAGTCTGGATGGCGGACGCATGTGTGCGCGCCGGGCTCGACGTGCCAGAACTCGACGCAGCGACCCGCATGACGATCGACGGGATCATTCCCTCCTACGGCACGTCACAGAACCCGGTCGATGTCACGGCGCAGGGCGTGTTCAAATTCGGTTACGCGGCTTTCGCCAAATTCGCTTCCGAATCGCCTGTCATCGACGGCGTCATGGTGGTCGTCACCGCGCGGCGCTCGGCCTTTCTGCAAGGCGACCAGCCGAAATTGATGGCGCTCGCGAAGGAGACAAACAAGCCGGTCTTCATGTGGAGCTATACCCTGCCGTCCGAGAAAAGCATCGAGGTTCTCAACGAGTCCGGGTTTCCGTTATTCAGAAGCCTCGACAGTTGCGCGCGCACCATGCGTGCAATGGTTGACTACCGAGAGATGCGCGAACGGCTACTGACAGCGTCCGAAAAGGCTGCCGACATGCGGCTCAATCGCACGACGGCGCGCGCCTTGTTCGATGCCGCCGCACCCGTCATGTGCGAATGGCAGGCGCGGCCCCTCCTCGCCACTTATGGTATCGGGGCTGGCGATGCCGGTCAGCTTGCGCGCACGACGCTCGAGGCGGAAGTTGCCGCCCGCACCTATGCCGGACCGGTCGCGCTCAAGGTCCAGTCGTCGGACATTCCCCACAAGACCGAAGCCGGCGCCGTGGCGCTTGGGTTGACCGGCGTCGATGCGGTGCGCGCGGGGTATGAACGCATACTCGCTGCCGCCAAAGCTTATGCGCCGGATGCCCGCATAGACGGTGTGCTGGTGCAGCCGATGGCGACGGCCGGCCGCGAGGTTATTCTCGGCATCAGCCGCGACGACCATTGGGGGCCGCTGCTGATGGTGGGGCTCGGCGGCGTTCTGGTCGAAGCGCTCGGCGACGTGGCGCTGGCGCCAGTGCCGCTCGATCATGCCGCTGCGCGCGCCTTGCTCGAGCGGCTCAAGGCGGCGCACGTTCTCGATCCCTGGCGTGGCCAGCCTGTCGCCGACGCAGACGCGCTGGTCGATCTGATGGTGCGGCTGTCGCACTTTGCCGCCGATCACGCCGACGATATTTCGGAAATCGATCTCAACCCAGTGATCGTGCATGATCACGGCCAAGGCTTGTCGATTGTGGATGCCTTGATCGTGAAGCGACACCCTGCGATTGCGCGCGCCGCCGAATAATAACGGAAGAGGATATGAATATGCGTCCGTTCAAGGATATCGCGGTCGAGCAAACCGGTCATGTTGCGATAATCGAAATCCGGCGGCCGCCGCATAATTTCTTCGACATTACGCTCATTCAGGAAATAGCCGGTGCGCTTGAGGCGCTCGACGGCAATATCGAATGCCGCGCCGTAGTTTTAGCCGCGCAAGGCAAGGCATTCTGCGCTGGCGCCAATTTCGGCGACGGTTCGGCGTTTAACAAGGAAGGACAGCGTCCGGAAGAACGCGACGCTGTCGTCAATCACCTTTACATCGAAGCGGTGCGCCTGTTCCGCACCCAAAAACCGATTGTCGCCGCAATACACGGCGCGGCAGTCGGCGGCGGGCTTGGACTCGCCATGGTCGCCGACTTTCGCGTCGCCTGCCCGGAAACCCGCTTTGCCGCCAACTTCACCCGGCTCGGATTTCATCCCGGCTTCGGCCTGACGGTGACGCTGCCGGCGGTGATCGGCGCAACCAAGGCGGCGCTGATGTTCTACACCAGCCGGCGCGTCGGCGGCGAAGAGGCCCAAGCGATAGGCCTTGCCGACGTGCTCGTGCCGCAGAGCGACGTTCGCGCGGCGGCGCTGAAACTTGCCACCGAGATCGCGGAGAATTCGCCGCTCGGTCTGGTATCGACGCGCGCAACGATGCGCGCCGACCTTGCCGACCGCGTGCGCGCCGCGACGGAGCACGAACTGAAGGAGCAATCGCGTTTGCGCAAGACCGACGACTTCAAGGAAGGCGTCAAGGCCACCGCCGAACGAAGGTTGCCGAATTTCTCCGGACGTTAGTTTGTTGCCCGTCGGTCGTAGAGCCGCACCGGATTATCGACCATCAACTTGCGGCGCAATTCGTCGCTCGGCGCGATCTCGGCGATGAGATCGACCAACACGCCATCGTCGGGAACCGGCGGTTGATGGTGCGGATGCGGCCAGTCGGTGCCCCAGACCGTGCGATCGGGAAATTCGGCAACGAGCTTGCGGGCAAACGGAACGGCGTCGGCATAAGGCGGCCCCGCCTGGGTGATGCGGTCGCAACCGCTGACCTTCACCCAGACATGATCGTTATCCATGAGATGCAGCAGCGCCTGGAACGGCGCCTGCTCCAGTCCCTGCCCGGCATCGATCCGACCGATGTGATCGACGACGACCGGCACCGGCGAGCGCACCAAAGCCGGCGCGATGTCGGCGATATAGGAACCGTCCATATGAATCTGTAAATGCCAGCCGACTTCGGCCAGCCGCGTCGTCAGCGCCATGACCTGTTCGATCGATGCGGTCTGATGCAGGTGGCGCATGAAATTGAAACGCACGCCGCGAAAGCCCAAGCCGTCGAGTCGGCGCAATTCGGCGTCCGCAACGTCCGGCGGCAGCAGCGCGATACCGAGATAGCGCCCGCCCGTGGCGGCCAGCGCATCCTCGACCACGCGATTATCCATGCCATGGACGGCGGACTGCACGAACACGCCGCGCTCGATCCCGAGTTTGGCGTGGAGTGCAAATAGCATCTCCTTGGTCGCATCGCCGGGATCGATGGTCGTCGTGGACGAGAATGGATAGACCGCCTTCGGTCCCAGGACATGAAAATGCGTGTCCCAGGACCCAGGTGGTAATCGAAGCGCCGGCCTGCTCGGATTCGGATGAAAGATCGGCAGGCGCTCGCCCGCCATATCAATCGCCCTTCTGATTGTAGGCGGTGTCCCAGAAGATATCCTTCCAGTCGGTCACCTTGCCCTTCAATGTGCCGATACGATTGAGGAAGGCCGCGAAATAAGCAATGCGATGCGGCGTCGAGGTGAACTCGAAGCCCGGGTCGTCAAGCAACGTAACCAGATCCTCGATCTTGTCCGGCGCCTTCTGCGCTGTCTTCCACAGCACGGCGGCGGCATGCTTGTCGGCGCTGGCGACCTTGATCGACTCTTGCAGCGCGTTGGCGACGCACTGGAACAGCTTCGGGTTCTTTTCCTTGGTCTGCTTGGTGGCAAGCAATGTGATCTGCGTCAGCGGACCGCCGAACACCTCGCGGCTGTCGGTGATGATGTGCGCGCCCGGAATCTTCAGGCCGCGCGCAGTGAAAGGCTGCACGGCGATATGCCCGGTGATCGAGGATTTGCCGTAACCGCCCGACATCGCGGCAACCGCATCGGGATGGCCGAGCCCGACGGTAAGGTGATCGAGCTTGTGCGGATCGTGGAACAGCTTCTCCGACGCCATTTGCAGCATCATGGCGTTGAACGAAATTTTCACCGTCGGCACCGCGATGCGGTCCTTCTCGGTGAGATCGGCGAGGGTCTTGACGTTCGGGTTGATGCTGTAGAACGTCATCGCGCCGTTCGACACGGTGCCGACCGCCCGGACCTCGTTGGCGGTGCCGTGCGTCTTGTCCCACAAGGTAAGGAGCGACGGCAGCGCAGCGGTGCCGTAATCGGCCGCGCCCGACAACATCGCATCGATCACCGGACCCGGGCCGCTCAGCGTCGTCACCGAGGAGTCGATCTTGCCGAGGCCCATCTTGTCGGCCTCTTTCTGCAAGACGCCGCCGCTCACCATGACGTCGACGGGGATATAGAGCAGGCCGCGCTGTTGCGCGAATTTGACCGTGAGCGGGGCCTGGGCGCGCAGCACAGACGGCGCCGCCAACAGGCTGACGCCGCCGGCCACCGTCGCGATGGCCTGCCGCCGGCTCACTCCAAATGTCTTCTTACCTGCCATGATTGCTACTCCCTCGTGTTTAGATTTTCGGATTGCTTTGAAGCACAATGTCGCGCAAACGCCAACTCTGCGCACGTGGCGAGCGGTTTGGCATCCGCTCGGAATTTAATGATAGACTGACAGCCGAGATGCTGCGTCGCACAACCGACTCGCCCACGTAAAAATCGGAACTGACATGAACGCTCCCACGAAGCCTCCGCCGCTGCTGCAAGTGGAAGGCGTTACATTGCAATATCGGACCGAGAAGCATCTGGTCACCGCGACCTATCGCGTCAGCTTCGACGTCCACGGCGCCGATCGCTTCGTGCTGCTGGGACCGTCCGGCTGCGGCAAGTCGACGCTGCTCAAAGCCATCGGCGGCTACATGACGCCGACAGAAGGCACGATGCGGCTCAAAGGCGCGCCGATTCGTGAGCCCGGGGCCGACCGCGTCTTCGTGTTCCAGGAATTCGACCAGTTGCTGCCGTGGAAGACGGTCAAGCAGAACGTGATCTTCGCGCTCGAATCCTCCGGCAAGATGCGCGGCAAGCAGGCCGAGGAACAGGCGATGCGCTACATCGAGAAGGTGAACCTGACAAAATTCGCCGACTCGTATCCGCACACCCTCTCCGGCGGCATGAAGCAGCGCGTCGCGATCGCGCGCGGGCTGGCGATGGAGCCGGACGTCCTGCTGATGGACGAGCCCTTCGCCGCGCTCGACGCGCTGACGCGCCGCAAGATGCAGGAAGAGTTGCTGCAACTGTGGGAAGACACGCGCTTCACCGTGCTGTTCGTCACGCACTCGATTCCGGAGGCCGTCATGATCGGCAATCGGATTCTGCTGCTGTCACCGCATCCGGGACAGGTCAAGGGCGAGCTCAACAGCGATGGCAGCGACCCTGTCGATCCGGTGACCGGCAAAACGCTCTCCGACCGTATTCACGCGACATTGTTTGCCGATCGCGTCGAGGAAGATGAGGTGGTTCACCATGGCTGATGTTCATGCCGTCACACCGGGCCAAGGCCTGGTTCCGCCGCAGCGCTCCGAATACATGAGCGACATTGTCGCCGGTGCCGAGTTCGGCGTGGTCCAGCGGCCCTTGACCGCGTGGCAGCGCCTGATGGCGCAAGCCTGGCTTCGGAAAACCGCTATCCTGCTGATTATCGTCGTGGCGTGGGAGCTTTACGCGCGCCACCTCAATAATCCGCTGCTGGTGCCGACCTTCACCGCCACCATCCAGGCGTTCTATGCCGGCATCGTCGGCGGCGACCTGTTGCAGAAGGTCGTGAACTCGGTCGTGCTGCTGCTCAAGGGCTATGGCTTGGGACTGGCGCTCGCCGTGGCCTTCACCGCGCTGGCGATGATGTCGCGGATCGGTAACGATCTCCTTGAGACGCTGACCTCAGCCTTTAACCCCCTGCCCGCGATCGCACTGTTGCCGCTGGCTCTGATCTGGTTCGGCCTCGGCGACGTATCGATCATTTTCGTCATCGTGCATTCGGTACTATGGGCCGTCGCTCTCAACACGCATTCCGGCTTCCGCTCGGTTTCGAACACGCTGCGCATGGTCGGCCGCAATTACGGCCTCAAGGGGCCGCGCCTGGTTGCAAAAATTCTGATCCCCGCCGCATTCCCGTCGATCGTGACCGGTCTCAAGATCGGCTGGGCTTTTGCCTGGCGCACGCTGATCGCGGCCGAACTGGTTTTCGGCGTCTCGTCCGGCAAAGGTGGCCTCGGCTGGTACATCTACGAGAGCAAGAGCATGCTCGACATTCCGTCGGTATTCGCCGGATTGTTCGCGGTCATCCTGATCGGGCTGATCGTCGAGAACCTGATCTTCCGCAACATCGAGGCCGTCACCGTGCGCCGCTGGGGCATGCAGAACTGACGAACGCGAACGACCCAGAAGAATTCCTCTGAAAGAACCGACCAAGAAAACGTGCAATGAAAATTACCCGCGTATCCAGCGTCGTCTATCGTCAGCATCTCAAGAGCGGAAGTCCCAAACTCAAATTCGCCGGCGAAGGCCGCGATACGTTTGAAACGCTGTTGATCAAGGTCGAAACCGACGAAGGCGTCGTCGGCTGGGGCGAGGCCTTCCCGCATCGCGTCTGGCCGGCAATCCGCGTGCTGGTTGACAGCCTGATCGCGCCGGCCTGTATCGGCGCCGACCCGACCGACATCAACAGACTGATGAAAAAGCTGATCTACCACGTCCATGGCGTCGGCCGCGCCGGCCCCGCGATGTATGCTCTGTCCGGGCTCGATATCGCACTGTGGGACATTCTGGGCAAAGTCGCCAACCTGCCGATCTACAAACTGCTCGGCGGCGCGCAATGCGACCGGCTACCGGCCTATGCCAGCCTGTTGAAATACAACGACACCAAGATTGTGCTGTCGGTCAGCGAAGATGCCTTCGCGCACGGCTACAGCGAACTCAAGATTCACGAGACCGGCCTCGACGAGATCGCCGCCGCCGCCAATCTTCTGCGCCAGCACAACGGCGGCACGCTGATGGTTGACGTCAATGCGCCCTGGACTTTGCAGGAAGCGCTCGTGGCGACCGAACCGATGCGCGATCTCGACCTCAAGTGGATCGAGGAACCGGTCTGGCCGATCGAGGATTTCGACGCGGCGGCGGAAATCAGCGCATCCGGCGTCCCGGTCGCCATCGGCGAAAATGTCCTGACGCCGACCGACTTCGCGCGGCTGATCGAAACGCGCGCCGTCGATTACGTCCAGCCCAGCGTCGCCAAGATCGGCGGCATTTCAATCGCACGCGACATCTTCGCCGCGGCCAATGCGGCCAGCGTCGCGGTCGCGCCGCACTCGGCCTATTTCGGCCCTGGCCTGATCGCGACGGCGCACCTGAGCGCGGCGCTGTCGCGCACGCCGATGGTCGAGCGGCTTTACTGCCACCTCACCGAAAGTCCGTTCGGCGACTGGTATGAACCGTCGCAAGGGTTTCTCGCGCTGCCGCAAGGTCCCGGGCTCGGCATCGAGCCGGACGCGAAGCTTCTTGCCAAACTCAGCGTCGACTGACGGCAAAACTGTTTCCGAAAATGCTTTCCAATTGAGGGCGCCATGAAGATCACGCAGGTCAAGACCAATCTCGTCCGTATGCCGCTCGAGGAGCCGCTGGCCGGCGCCACGCCTTTTGCCGGTATGCTGCGCGACTTCGTCACCGTGCAGATCGTCACCGACGATGGCATTGAAGGCATCGGCGTCACCACCTTCGGCGGCAAGTTGGTGCGCTCGCTCAAGGCCGCGGTCGAGGACTTCGGCGCGCTGCTCGTGGGCGACGACCCGCTCCGCAACGAACAAGCCGCCGCCAAGATGCGCGCGGCTTCCGCGCCCTGCGGATCCGGCATCGCGACTCTTGCCATCTCGGCGATCGACATGGCGCTGTGGGATAGTCGCGGCAAGGCTGCCGGCGTCTCGGTATCGCATCTTCTCGGCGGCAGGCGCGATAGCGTGCGGGCTTACGCCAGCGGCGCCCTCATCCGCTTCAATCCGCAGGCCGAGGTCGAGCGCGCCGCCGCGACTTTGGTCGAGAAAGGCTACACGCAGGTCAAAAGTCAGATGGCCGGCGACGGGCTATCTCCGGCGGAGGAAATTGCCCGCATTCGCGCCATCCGCAAGGTGATCGGTCCCGACATCAATCTGATGGTGGACATCAACCAGCGCTGGAGCGTGCACGAAGCCATCGCCATCGGCCAGCGCATCGAGGATGTCGGCCTCGGCTGGATCGAAGACCCGACCGCGCCGAACGATTATCAGGGCCTCGCCCGCATTGCCGACGCCCTGAGCACGCCGATCTGCGCCGGCGAATATGTCTGGGGCATCGAACCGTTCCGGCAGCTTTTCGCACACGGCTCGGTCGATATCGCGATGATCGACCTGTTGCGGGTCGGCGGCGTGACGCAGTGGATGAAAGTCGCCGGCATGGCGGAGGCCCACAACCTGCCGGTCGCCACACACCTGCTGCCGGAAATTCACTGCCACCTGCTGGCCGCGATCCCGAACGCGCAGGTGCTTGAGTACATGCCGTGGACCCATCGCCTGTTCGACGATCCGCCGAAGCCGGTGAAGGGCATCATGAAAGTGCCGACTGGCCCCGGCTTCGGCTTGAAATTCGCCGACGACCTGTTCAAGCAATACGGCGTGGCCTGACGCCTTTTAGCGGCGACCCGAAATCCGCCCGGAGGATCCCCCCAGTCCGGCGCGGCCGAGCGTCTCGCGCCGCCGGCATAGTGGCGAGCGCGTCGAGAGGTGCTCGATTATTAACAAATCGTTTCCCCGCTACAACCATGTCGTGTATTATTTTAGAAAATTCGGGGGGTTGCCGTGCGCATAATCAGCATTCTGTTCGCCTCGGTATTGCTCGCGGGTCCGAGCTTCGCGGCCGACAAGGTCATTGAGGTGGTGCCAGGCTCGAAAGGCGATCTGGACCCGTCACGTTTATACGTCGTGAAATACAAATGCGGAATTGATGACGGTCCCGGCCGAATGCAGCAATACCGGCGTCTGCTAACCGGCGCGCCGGCCAGCGGCGCGGGCGCCGTAAACGTCAGCGTAACAATCAGTTCGAAAACCGCGGATGCGTCGTCCGCCGCGGACGGCTCGACCGTCTTTTCGCAGAACATTTTGACGACGACCTATAGCCTGTTTGATCATAAGACGCCGGTGCCCTCTTGCAGCGGTCTATTTTTCATCAATGGTCTGGACAACTATTCGATCGTTGCCGAAGCCGGATACACCGAAACGACATCGGTCATCGATCTTCTGGGGAGCCTGGCAACCGACACCATTGACTTGACAGCCGCTTTCTATCCCCTGGTCCGAAAAACGAAGCCTGATGAACTTGACGACAAGATCAACAACACAAAGAAGACACTCACGTCTCTGGAAAACATCCGCAAACTTCTTACGGTGCCGCCGGGAAAAGGCAAGGACAGCAGCGCACTCAGGATCGGCACGAACATTGTTCGGGCTCTGGATGGCAAAAAGCCGCCTTTGGCCTGGTTGAGCCTCGACGTTCAACCAATTACCGGCTTTCTCCAAGACAAAAACTATACCCGTTATCTCATCGCCTTCGGTAGCGCTTCGGAGAAGACCGCCGTTTCGCTGGAGGGTGACAACGATGTACTGAAATCGCGCTGCGATACGATCCGCCAGACCTACAGGACCTCCGGCATCAAGGATGTTAAGGATGTCGCTTATCTGATGTATCGCAGACTGGCCGCGACGCCTTCGATTACGCGAGAAAAGATCGTCGCTTGCATGGGACGGGAAACGGCGCAGGCGGCGTTCGACCTGCTGAAACAAAAGTCGTCTCCTCTCGACATAATCGAGGACTACCGGATTTCACAGAACGATATAGACTCTTATGCGCCAACGTTTCCCGCATCCGATCAACCCCACGACCGCGTTACTCTAAGCGACGAAATGGATGCATTTGCCAAGCTGTTGGGCCGCCACTTGCAGGGCAACGGCCTGCGTGGCCCGCAGCTTTCGTCGCTGCTTGCGAAATTCAGCCCCGATGTCACTGTCGAAGATACAACACGCGACTATAAGGTTCTTGCCGCTCTCAAGGTCAACGATCCCAATGCGGTCTCGATCACATTGAAGAACGACCAGCTTTTAAGTCGACTGAAAGATGCCGGCATCATTCGATGGGGTTGCGTGCAGTCGACCAAAAGGAACAAGCCGGATCCCGCCTTCCGTATATACGATCCGCAATTCGACTCGGCCGTTATGCTGATTGCCGCGATCGCAAAACCGGACGAGGACCTCGACTTCAACAAGACGCCGCTATTCGGCGTTCATTTCCTCTTTGAACCATCGACGCCGTCCCAGACCCTTCACCTCAAAAAAATGGTTTTCGAAACCGATCTTCGGGACGTTATTCTCCAGCACAATGCCGGATGCGCCAAAAACGCCCCGCATACATAGACCGCTGGCAACACAACGCGCTCGCCTCGCGCGACGGATCACAGCAACCCCGCGCCCGCGAGGTCTTTCATCAGCGCGCGCATGCCGTAGGTCCAATGCGGACAGTCCGGCGACAGGCGCACAGTATTGACCAGCGCGCCAAGCGTTGCCGTCGAGATGGTGACGACATCGCCGACATGGTGCGTGAAGCCCTGCCCGGCCTCGCCTCGATCTTTCGACGGCACGAACATGGTGCCGAGATAAAGCGCGATGCCGTCTGGATATTGATGATGCGGCCCCATGGCGGCGGCAACCAGCTCAGCCGGCGAACGGCTGATCTCGGCCATCGAGCTTGCGCCTTCAAGCGCGAAGCCATCGACGCCTTTCACGGTGAGATGCACCTCGGCCTTTTCGACATCGCGAATCGAGAACGTATCGTCGAACAGCCGGATGAACGGTCCGAGCGAGGCCGATGCATTGTTGTCCTTGGCCTTGCCGAGCAGCAGCGCCGAGCGGCCTTCGACATCGCGCAGGTTAACGTCATTGCCGAGCGTCGCGCCTACGATGCGGCCAGCGCTCGACGCGATCACCGCGATTTCCGGCTCCGGATTATTCCAGGTCGAGGCCGGCAGCAGCCCGACATCGGCGCCGAAGCCGACCGACGACATCGGCTGACATTTGGTGAAGATCTCGGCATCCGGCCCGATCCCGACTTCGAGATATTGCGACCAGGCGCCGCGCTCCACCAGCTTGGCCTTGATCGCCATCGCCTTGGGCGAGCCGGGCTTGAGTTTCGACAGATCCTCGCCGATCAGATTTGCAATGTCGGCGCGGATCGCATCGGCTTTTTCGGCGGAGCCGCGCGCCTGCTCCTCGATCACGCGTTCCAGCAGGCTGACGACGAAGGTGACGCCCGACGCCTTCACCGCCTGTAGATCGACCGGCGACAGCAAATGCGGCTTGGCGGCGTTGCCGCTCGCGTTCAGGCTGTTGGCGGCCAAGCTGTTGACTGCGATGTCGTCGAGGCTGGCGATGGCCGCACCCGACGCACTACTGACATAAGCCGCCGGATCGGCCATTTCGCAAATGTCGCGGACGGTGGGCGCCTGGCGGCTGGTGATGTCGATGACCTGCCCGTCGCGCACCGTGACGACCAGCGGATGGGCAGTCCCCGGCGAGCGAACACGGCCGACGAAAGTGCCGTCCGCCGGCAGGCGCATCGCATTCATTTGCGTTTCTCCCAAGGCTCGGTCCGAAAGTCTCGGTCCGAAAGGCTCTGCGCGGTCCGAAAGCACGCCGGTCCATTAAAAGGCACAATAACCCGGCGTTCGCAACAAGGCGGAACCGCCCTGCCGGCCGGCCATTCCATCGTCGCGCCAGCACCTGTATGGTGCCGTCCATCTAAAAATCGAGGCGATCCGATGCTGCAAAAAACCAGACGCAACAAGCCTTCGGGCGATCCGGCCAAGCGGCTGATCGTCGGCATCAGCGGCGCCTCGGGTGCGATTTACGGCGTGCGGCTGCTTGAGCTTCTGAAGGACAGCGACATCGAAACGCATTTGGTCATATCGCGCGCCGCGCATCTGACATTGGCGTCGGAGACCCCGTTCAAGGTGTCCGATGTCGAAGCTTTGGCCGATGTCGTCCACTCCAATCAGGATGTCGGCGCCGCCTGTTCCAGCGGCTCGTTCCAGAACCTCGGCATGGTCGTGGCGCCCTGCTCGGTCAAGACGCTGGCCGAGATCGCCACCGGCGTGACCGCCAACCTGATTTCGCGCGCCGCCGATGTCGCGCTCAAGGAGCGCCGCCGCGTGGTGTTGATGCTGCGCGAAACACCACTTCACCTCGGCCATATCAGAAACATGGCGGCGGTGACGGAGGCCGGCGCCATCGTTTACCCGCCGGTGCCGGCTTTCTACACGCATCCGGCATCGCTTGAGGACATGGTCGATCATACGCTCGGGCGCGTGCTCGACCTGTTCGGCATCGATCTCAATCTGGTCAAGCGCTGGACCGGCGACCTGCGCCGGCCGAAAGCGCGCACGAAAACGCCGCGCTGAATCGTGCCGGGGCGCGATAATCCGTTCTGGCAATTCTCGCTGGCGATATACGCCGAGCCCGGCGTTGGGGACGAGTGTCTGGCCTTGCAGGATGCGCTCGACCTCGACGTTAATGCGCTGCTGTTCTGCGCATGGCTGGGCGCCGCGCACAAAATTATTCTCAGCGATGACGACATGGCGGCTATCGACGCGCGCACCGCGACGTGGCGCGACATCGTCGTGCGGCCATTGCGGACGATCCGGCAAGCCATGAAGCCCATGCCGGCGATGGCCGACGACGCCGTCAAGGAACTCCGTAGCGACATTGCGCGCATCGAATTGCGCGCCGAGCAAATCGAGCAGGCTATGCTGTTTGAATTGACGGAAATGTTCCTCGCGGGTCCCCGCGCGAATTCAGCCAACGCAACGCCGGCCGATGCCGTCACCTATGACGCCGTCACCAATAATGTGACGCGTTTCGTTCAACGCCACCTGCCCAGCACTCACGCACCCGAACCGCCGCATCCTCACAATCTCGTCGCCGCCGCCATCGCTTACCACCCGCGATAATCGAAGGATTGTCGCCGCGTATTTCCGATATCCAAACCATTCCATCTTGTTCTAGGATCGAGATTATTCCACGCCCTCTTCCTTCAATCGTCTGGTAGGCCATGTCGAACATCAATCCCAATTCCTTCACGACGCGACCCGAGATCGACGGCACTTTCGGCGTCGTGACCTCGACACACTGGATCGCCACCGCGGTCGGCATGGCGGTGCTGGAAAAAGGCGGCAATGCCTTCGATGCCGCGGTAGCCACCGCATTCACGCTTCAAGTCGTCGAACCGCACCTCAACGGGCCCGGCGGCGATGTGCCGATCATTGTCCACGACGTGAAACGCGGCCGCACCGAAGTCATCTGCGGTCAGGGTCCGGCGCCCGCCGGTGCAACCATCGCCCATTTCAAAAGCCTCGGCCTCGACCTCATCCCCGGCACCGGCCTGCTCGCCACCTGCATCCCCGGCATGTTCGATGCCTGGATGCTGGTGCTGCGCGACTACGGCACGATGTCGCTCGCGGAGGTGCTGGCCCCGGCGATCAATTACGCGGGCGGTGGCCATCCGCTGGTCGAGCGCGCCAACGCCACCATCGCCACCGTCGCGCAGTTGTTCCGCGACCACTGGCCGACGTCGGCGGCGGTCTATCTGCCGAACGGCAAAGTGCCGGCAACGGGCACGCTGTTCACCAACAAGGCCATCGCGGACACTTATACGCGCGTGTTGAAAGAAGCCGAAAGCGCCGGCGGCAATCGCGAGGCGCAAATCGAACGCGCCCGCAAGGTCTGGTCGCAGGGCTTCGTCGCGGAGGCGATCGACAAATTCTGCCGCACGCAGTCGCTGATGGATGTCAGCGGCACGCCGCATGGCGGTGTCCTCACCGGCGACGACATGGCGACGTGGCAAGCGAGCGTCGGTGCGCCGCTCACATATGATTATGGCGACTACACCGTTTGCAAGGCGGCCTGGAGCCAGGGTCCCGTGTTGCTACAGCAACTGGCGCTGCTCAAGGGGATGGGGCTCGACGATCTCGATATGGTCGGCCCCGATTTCATCCACCTGCAGACCGAAGCCTCCAAGCTCGCCTTCGCCGATCGCGAGAAATTCTACGGCGATCCGGACGTGGTCGAGGTGCCGATGGCGACGCTGTTGTCGGACGCTTACAATGACGAGCGCCGCAAGTTGATTTCGGACAAAGCCTCGCTGGAATTGCGTCCCGGTTCGGTCGGCGATTTCGGTGTGGTGATGAAGCTGCGCCGCGAGGAAGGTGCACGCAGTGCCGTGGGTGCGCTGGGTGCGGGCGAGCCCACCGTCGGCCGACTCGGTGAGGTCATTGGCGATACCGTCCATTTCGACATCATTGATCAAGCCGGCAACATGGTGTCGTCGACGCCATCCGGCGGCTGGCTGCAATCCTCGCCGGTGATCCCCGAACTCGGTTTCGGGCTCGGCACCCGGGCGCAGCAATTCTGGCTGGACGAAAGGCATCCGAACTCGCTCGCGCCCGGCAAGCGCCCGCGCACCTCGCTGTCGCCGACCATGGCCTTGCGCAACGGCGAGCCCTACATTGCCTGGGGTTCGCCGGGCGGCGATCAGCAGGATCAATGGACGACGTTATTCTTCCTGCGCCACGTCCACGGCAAAATGAACATGCAGGAAGCGATCGACGCGCCGGCCTGGCATTCCGAACATTTCCCGATTTCATTCTGGCCGCGCACCGCCCGCCCCGGCGTACTGGTGCTCGAAGACCGCGTGCCGAAAGCGACGCTCGACGAACTGCGACGGCGCGGCCACATCGTCGAGGTCGGCCCCTCTTGGTCGGAAGGCCGGCTGACGGCCGCCTCGCGCGACGGACGCCGCCGCCGCGCTGCCGCCAATCCGCGCGGCATGCAGGGTTACGCGGCAGGACGATAGACTTCAGGGACCCGCGCCGGCTAGCCGGCGCTTCCCGTGACCCGCCCCAGAAGACCATCAACATCGTCCGGCAGCGCGTCGCCACGCCATGCGACGTGCTGGTCCGGCCGGATCAACGCGAAGCGCGCCTCATAGCGGCCGCGCAATCGTGCATCCGGCAGAGACAGCAGTTTAAGTGGCAGGTTGCGGCGCGCCGCCGCCTTCGCGAGCACAGCGGCATCGTCGGGATCGCCGTCCGCGACCAGCAGCGTGAAGCCTTCGCCGAAGTGATCGTAAAGCGAGCTGCCATCGGCAAGCCAGAGATGCGGCGCCAGACATCCCGGATGCGCCGACGGCACATAGAGCATGAAATGATCGGCAGGCGGCTTGCTGCCATCCGCGACGACGATCGGTGAATCCTCGTAACGCATGCCGAGCACGATGCCGAGCGTCTTGAACTCGCGCACCTTGGTCGCGAGGATGAGGTCGGTCACTTCGCGCCGGGTCGCCTCGCCGAGCGCGCCGGGATCTTCAAGCCCGGGCTGAACGAGCTGATTGGACGCGGCCTCGAAATTCGCCACCGCTTCCGCGATGGTGCGCTCGTGAACCTTGCGGCGTTCGTCTTCATAACTGTCGAGCAGCTTTTCGCCGCCCCAACCTTGCAGGCGCGCGGCCATTTTCCAGCCGAGATCGACGGCGTCGCCGATGCCCATGTTCATGCCGAAGCCGCCGAACGGCGGATGCAGATGGCAGGCATCGCCTGCGAGATAGATGCGGTCTTTGGCATAACTGTCCGCAACCAGCCGATGCGCCACCCAGGGATCGGTGCCGATGATTTCGATGTCGAGATCGCGCAGGCCGGTGCCGCGCCGGATCAGATCGGCCGGATCGATGGTTGTCGGATCGACATTGCCGGCGAGCTTGGTCGCCATGAAGAACCACAGGCCCTTCTCATCCATCGGCCCGAGCAGCGACGGCACGTCCTCGTTGACCATCCAGTACATGATGGCGAGGCCATGCTGCTGGAGAGCGGGAAGGTCCGGGGCCCGGAAGATGATGCTGTAGTTCTGCGCGTAGGCGCCGGGCCCGTTCATTTTGGCGCCAATGGCTTCGCGCACCGCGCTGCGGGCGCCGTCGGTGCCGATCAGGTAGGTGCTGCGGACCTGCCGGATCTCGCCCGAGCGCCTGTCCTTGATCTGCGAAACGACGGCATCATCGGTTTGCGTCAGCGATACGAATTCAGTTTCAAATTGCACCGTCACGCTTGGCAGCGTCTGCGCATGCAGGCGCAACACATCTTCGAGGATATATTGCGGCACCCACTGCGCTTCCTCGGAATACAGGTTGTTGCGCACGCGGTACCCGTTCATCGCGTTCTCGAAACGGGCGAGCAGCGGCCCATTCATCCGGGTGGCGAAGACGACATCCGAGGTGCGGTCCGGCGAAATCGGCGACGCGGCGCGTAGTGCATCGGCGATGCCCCAGCGGCGCAAATGCTCCCGCGTGCGCACATTGGTCGTCTTGGCGCGCGGGCTATAGCCGACGCGGTCGTTGCGCTCGACCACGAGACAGCGCACGCCCCGGCTGCCGAGTTCAACCGCGGCGGAAAGGCCGACCGGCCCTGCTCCAACGATCAGGACATCGATATCGGTCGCAGCGGAGTTCATGGTCAGGCCTTTGTCATATCTACGGTGCCGGACGCTTATAACCGCCCGCGCACGTTTTGAAATGGCAAAGGTCGAGGGCTACATCGTCGCGCCGATCTGCCATGGCACGAATTCGAGATCGCCGTAGCCAAGGCTTTCCGACTTGGTTTTCTCGCCGGAGGCGACGGCCAGCACCTTGTTGAAAATCGCCTCGCCCTTGTCCTCGACCGTGACGCCGTCGAGGATGTCGCCACAGTTAATGTCCATGTCCTCAGTCATGGTCTCGTAAACATAATTGTTCGTGGCAAGTTTGATCGACGGTGTCGGCTTGCAGCCGAAGGCCGAGCCGCGGCCGGTCGTGAAGCACATCACATTGCAGCCGCCGGCCACCTGCCCCGTCGCGCCGACCGGATCGAAACCGGGGGTATCCATGAACACGAAGCCCTTCTCCCGGATCGGCTCAGCATATTCATAGACCGCGCGCATGGTGGTCGATCCGCCCTTGGCGGCCGCGCCGAGCGATTTCTCAAGAATAGTGGTCAGGCCGCCCGCCTTGTTGCCGGGCGACGGATTGTTGTTCATCTCGCCGCGATTGCGCTCGGTGTATTCCTCCCACCAGCGAATTCGCTCCACCAGCTTTTCGCCGACGGTCGCATTGACCGCCCGCCGCGTCAGCAGATGCTCGGCACCGTAGATCTCCGGCGTTTCCGCCAGGACGCCGGTGCCGCCATGCTTGACAAGCATATCGACCGCCGAGCCGAGTGCGGGATTGGCGGTGATGCCGGAATAGCCGTCGGAGCCGCCGCATTGCAGCGCCAGCACGACCTCGCTCGCCGGACGCGTTTCACGCTTGGCCCTGGCCGCAATCGGCAGCATCGCCTTGATGCGCTCGACGCCCTCGGCGATCGTCTTCCGGGTGCCGCCGGTCGCCTGGATCGTCATGGTCTGGAAGTGGTCGCCCTCGACGAGATCGTATTCTTCCTTCATGCGATCGATCTGAAACACTTCACAGCCAAGCCCGACCATCAATGCGCCGCCGAGATTCGGATGCGTCGCATAACCCCACTGTGTGCGGCGCAACACATCCCAGCCTTCGCCTCTGGACGCCATGCCGCAGCCGGTGCCATGCACGAATGGAACAACGCCGTCGATCTCTGGATAATCCTTGAGCATGTCCGAGCGATTGACCGCCTCCGCGATAAATTTGGCGACGGTGGCGGAGCAATTCACCGACGTGAGCACGCCGATATAGTTACGCGTCCCAGTGCGGCCGTTCGGACGCATGTAGCCCTCGAACGTCGCCTGCAATTCCGGCGGCAGCAGTTCGTCGTTCCTGGCGCCCTGCGCGAACTGATAGTCGCGGGCAAAATCGTGCATGACGACGTTCTGCTCGTGAACCCACTCACCTGGCTTGATTGTTCGCGAGGCAAGCCCGATGATTTGCCCATATTTAAGTACCGGCTGGTTCGGCTCGATGACGGCTGTCGCCATCTTGTGGCCGCGCGGAATGCGTTCGCATGCTGTCGCTCCACCCGCCGAGACGCCGGGCTGGATTTGATCGACGGCGACGATCACGTTGTCGTCCTGCGCGAGACGGATGAAGCGCGGCGTATCCAAGGGCAGCCTCCTGTTTGTTGCGTCGCAAAATCAATTAGTTTCGGACGAAACATTAAATCTCGGAAATAGTGCGCCGCTATTTCTTTATTCGCTAGCGGGCCGCAAAGGAGCAGGCTATCCTTTCGTAAGGCCAAAAACAAAACGCCAAAACATAGCTATTGGGAGGACTTAACATGGGTACACGTTTATCACGTCGTTCCGTCCTTAAGACCGCTGCGCTCAGTTCCGCCGCCATCGTTTCCGCGCCTTATGTCAGCGGCACTTACGCCGCGGGTACATTGAGCATGGGTTGCTGGGATCATTGGGTCCCCGGCGCCAACAAGACACTCGACAAGCTGGCCAAAGAGTGGGGCGACAAGAACAAAGTCGACGTCCACATCGACTATATCACCTCGCAAGGCGAGAAGGACAAGCTGACCGCCGCGGCCGAGGCGCAAGCCGGCACCGGTCACGACATCATGTCGCATCGCGACTGGAACATCCGTATTCACCAGGAGCAACTTGAGCCGCTTGACGATGTCGTCAATGGTTTGATCAAGAGCTACGGGCCGATCAGCCCGGTCGCCGAATATCTCGCCAAAATCAAGGGTACATGGCGCGGCGTGCCGACCACAGTTGGCAGCCAGGTCAAGCCGTGCTGCTCGCGCTTCGATCTCTACAAGCAACATGCCGGGATCGATCTGCGCGACATTTTCCCCGCCGACGAAAAGAAGTGGGACAAAGCCAAGGTCGATGGCTGGAATTGGGACGCTTATATCACCTCGGCGCAGAAGCTGCACAAAGCCGGCTTCCCGGTTGGCTTGCCAATGGGCCAGGCCTCGGACGCCGTCGATTGGGTCGGCGGTCTGTTCAATTCCTATGGCGTGGTGTTCGTCGATGCCAAGGACAACATCAAGATCAATTCCGACGAAACGCGGCAGGCGATGGAAGTCGCCCGCAAGATCATGGAAGTTAATCCGCCTGACGTCTACGCCTGGGACGATGCCGGCAACAACCGTTGGCTGATCTCCGGCAAGGGAGCCGGCATCATGAACCCGCCGAGCGCCTGGGCCGTCGCCAAGCGTGACAATCCGAAAGTCGCGGAAATGTGCTGGGAACATCCGGTGCCGAGAGGACCGAAGGGTCGCTTCGTTGGACAACTTCCGCAGTTCTACGGCTTGTGGAAATTCTCCAAGAACAAATCCGCCGCCAAGGAGCTGCTCACCTTCCTGTCGCAGAAGGAATCGGTCGCGCAACTCGTCGAAGCGTCGGTCGGTTACGACCTGCCCTCGTTCAAGAGCATGTACGATCTGCCGACCTGGGGCACGGTCGGCCCGCCGACCGGCGTCGTTTACGGCTATCCGCCGCGCGGCGACGAACAGACGTCGATCTTCGGCGCACCAGCGCGCTCCGAAGTCGGTGCGCAGATGTATAACCAGGCGATCAACACGGTGATGATCTCCAAGTTCACGCAGGGCAAAGAAAAGCTCGATGACGTGATCAAGTGGGCTGAAAACGAGCTCCAGGGCACGTTGCGCGCCTGAGGCGGGCCGGCATCGAGACGAACAGCATGCCGGCCCGCATGGACCGGCATGCTTGGAGTCTTGAAACAGACGTTCTTAAAACCAGAGTTTCTTGAAACAAGACGTTTCTTGAAACCAGACGAAGGACCGACCTTACGGTCGGTATCGCCGCATGGCAGACACCGTTCAGTCGTGGGAAGCGATCGATACAACGGCGTCGGCGCCGGTCCGGCGCAGCAGCATGCAACGCTTCGTGCGGCGGCGATCGACGATCGCCTTCCTGATGTGCCTGCCGCTGATCATCATCATTTGCGGTCTGGTCATTTATCCGACGCTCTACTCGATCTATCTTTCGATGCTGAACAAGGCGCAGACGCGCTTCGTCGGCCTCGCCAACTTCACATTCCTGATGTCACGCGACACCTTCTGGATGGTGGTTCGGCAATCGACGATTTTCGCGTTGTCCGCCGTGTTCTTCAAGGCGCTGATCGGGCTGATCACCGCGCATCTCGTCAACAATCTCCCGGTCAAGGGCCAGCGCAAATGGCGCGGCATGCTGCTGGTGCCCTGGGTTATTCCGCTGGCACTCTCGACGCTCGGCTGGTGGTGGATGTTCGATCCGACCAATTCGGCCTTTAACTACACTCTGCGTAGCCTCGGCTTCGACGGCATACCGTGGTTGAGCGACCCCTACTGGGCCCGCTTCTCCGTTATCCTCGTGAACGTCTGGTATGGCGCGCCGTTCTTCCTGATCATGTATCTGGCGGCGTTGAAATCGGTGCCAGAGCAACTCTATGAGGCGGCCGCGATCGACGGCGCCTCGGCCTGGCAAAAATTCATCCACATCACGCTGCCGATGATGCACAACATCATCGCGATTACGGTCCTGTTCTCGCTGATCGTCACTTTCGCCAACTTCGACGTCGTGCAGATCATGACCGGCGGTGGTCCGCGCAACATGACGCATATGTTCGCCACCTATTCGTTCCTGCTCGGCATCCGCTCCGGTGACTTGCCGCTGGGAGCGGCGACGTCATTGTTCATGCTGCCAATACTGGCCATCGCCGCGGTGTTTATCCTGCGCGGGGTGCGCAAACGCGGGAGAGAAATCGGATGAGCACGACCGCCGTCTCGATGCCGGTTGCCAAACGCGTCCGTATCGGCGCCAGCCTGAAGCGCAGCCGCCGCTGGTCACTGTATGCGTCGTATTTCTTCCTCATCCTGTTCGCCATCTTCTTCCTGGCGCCGCCCTATTACATGGTGGTGACGGCGCTCAAGAGCGACAGCGAAATGGCGAAGCTCGCCACCAATCCCTGGTTCATTTACGACGGCGTAACGCTGGATCAGTTCCGGATACTCCTCCATGGCACGGACTTCCTGATCTTTTTCAAGAACACGATCATCGTCACCGTCTGCGTCGTGGCGATCACCATGGTGGTGAGTATCTTTGCCGCCTTCGCGCTCGGACGCATGCGGTTCTGGGGCTCCTCGATCCTCGCGACGGGAATCTTTCTGACTTACCTCGTGCCGGACACGCTGTTGTTCATCCCGATGTTCCAGATCGTCAAAGGCCTCGGCCTTTTAAACTCGTACTGGGGCATGGTGCTGGTCTATCCGACTTTGACCGTGCCGTTCTGCACCTGGATCATGATCGGCTATTTTCAGTCGATTCCTAAGGAGCTCGACGAGGCCGCCTTGATCGACGGCGCCGGCCACATGCAGATGTTGTTCAAGATATTTATTCCGGTGGCTCTGCCCGGCATCATCGCCGCGATGATCTTTGCCTTCACGGTGTCGTGGGCGGCCTTCGTCTATCCGATGGCGTTCCTCTACTCGTCGGACCAGCAGGTGCTCACCGTCGGCACCGTGACCAGCCTGATCCGCGGCGACGTCTATAAATGGGGCATGCTGATGGCCGGCGCCCTGCTCGCGGCCGCGCCGCCGCTCGTCATCTACGCGTTCCTGATGGATTACTATATCGCCGGCCTGACAGCGGGCGCGACCAAAGGCTAAGCTTAAGACAATAAGAAAAGTTGGCGTGGGGCATCAGAGAGGAACTTCCGAATGGCCGACGTGGCATTGCGTAATGTTGTGAAGAAGTACGACGAGGTCGTCGCCGTCTCCAGCATCAATCTCGACATTCCCAATCACGAGTTTGTCGTGCTGGTCGGTCCGTCCGGATGCGGCAAGAGCACGACATTACGTATGATCGCCGGGCTTGAGGAGATTACCGGCGGCGAAATCTCGATCGGCGGCGCGGTGGTCAACGATCTGCCGCCCAAGGATCGCGATATCGCCATGGTGTTCCAGAATTATGCACTCTACCCGCATATGACGGTCGCCGAAAACATGTCGTTCGGGCTCAAGCTGCGCAAGCTTCCCAAGCCCGAGATCAAGCTGCGCGTCGATAACGCCGCCCGCATTCTCGATATCACCGAACTGCTCGACCGGCGTCCAAAGCAGCTTTCCGGCGGCCAGCGCCAGCGCGTGGCCATGGGCCGCGCCATTGTGCGCAATCCGAAGGTGTTCCTGTTCGACGAGCCGCTGTCGAACCTAGATGCCAAGCTGCGCGTGCAGATGCGCACCGAGATCAAGCGCGTGCATCAGAAGGTCAAGACCACGACCGTCTACGTGACCCACGACCAGGTCGAAGCCATGACCCTGGCCGACCGCGTCGTCGTCATGAACGCCGGCAAGATCGAGCAGATCGGCACGCCGAACGATCTCTACCACCACCCCGCGACTCGCTTCGTCGCCGGCTTCATCGGTTCGCCGGCGATGAACTTCGTACCGGCGACGCTGGAAGGCAACGGCGCCGCCTTGCGTGTTCGCCTGTCCGACACGCTGGCGTTCGACGTGCCGGAAAGCCGCGTCGCTCGGTACAAACCGCATGCCGGCAAGCCGGTCATTTTTGGTCTGCGGCCGGAGCACATCACGGAAACCCGCGGCACCGAAAACGGCGTCGGTCAGGTCTTTCCCGCGCGTCTCGATGTCGTCGAGCCGATGGGCATGGAGACGATGGTCTATTTCCGCGTCGATGGCACCGAAATCTGCGGCCGCGTCGAGCCGACCATGGCCAAGGCCGCCGACGAGATCATGCAACTGCGCGCCAATCTCGACCACATGCATCTGATCGATTCGGCGAGCGGCGTCGTGCTGTAGGCGCCGTCCGCCACCGGGCCATCTGCGAACCGGACGCAGTTGCGATTACGGCGGTCGAAATGTCGTCTTGAATCGGCGACACCGGCCCGTTAAAGCCCCGGTATGCAGCGCGAAAAAGAACAGGTTGCCTTGACGTCGATCGCGGCTTCGGCGGCACTGACGCTCGCCAAGGGCATTGTCGGCTTTTCGACCGGTTCGCTGGCGATCCTGTCGGAAGCGGGCCATTCGCTGATCGATCTCGGCGCGACGGTCATGACCTACGCCGCTGTGCGCATCTCAGGCAAGCCGGCCGACGAAGAGCACCATTACGGCCACGGCAAGGTCGAAAGCGTCTCGGCGCTCGGGGAAACAGCGCTGCTGTTTCTGCTGTCCGGCATTGTGATCTGGGAGGCGGTAAAACGGCTGACCGAGCATGACGCACACTCCGTTGTGGCCAATTACTGGGCTTTCGGGGTCATGGCGGCGTCGATCGTTATCGATTTCTACCGGGCCCGCGCGTTGTCGCGCGTCGCCAAAGCGACACAGAGCCAGGCGCTGGAAGCGGACGCGCTGCACTTCTCGTCCGACCTGTGGGCTTCGCTTGCGGTGCTGGTCGGCCTGGTTGGCGTGCATATGGGCCTACCCTGGGCGGATTCTGCCTCGGCCCTACTTGTGGCGGCGCTGGTATGCGTTGCCGGCTGGCGTCTCGGCCGCCGCACCATCAACACGCTGACCGACGTCGCGCCGGAAGGCGCGGCGGCGACCATCACCGCGATTGCAACGAAGGTCGCGGGCGTGGTCGCGGTCGAGGACGTGCGTGCGCGCGCGGTCGGCGAAACGACCTTTATCGATCTCACCGTCGCCGTGAGCCGTACGTTGCCGCTTGATCGTGTCACAGCCATCAAGCTCGCCGTCGGCGATGCGCTGCGCCGGCAAATCCCGGGGGCGGAGCCGATCGTAACGCCCGACCCGGTGGCGCTTGATAGCGAAACGGTACTGGACCGGGTGATGGTGATTGCACGCAACCGCGCCTTGGCCGTGCACCATGTCACCGTGCACGCCATTCGCGATCGGCTGGCGGTGGCGCTCGACCTCGAAGTCGATGGCAGATTGTCGCTGGCGGCGGCGCACGACATGGCGGACGGGCTGGAAGAAGCCATCGCCGCCGAGCTCGGTCCGGGCGTCGAAGTCGAAACCCATATCGAGCCGTTGCAGCCGATCGATGCCTCCGGGCGCGAGGCCCCACCCGAACGGGTGATGGCGGTTCAAACCGCCCTGTCCGAACTTGCAGCCGCCGACCGGGCCCTGCGCAACGTACACGACGTTCGCGTGCGCGAAACGGATGATGGCGAAATAGTCAATTTTCACTGCGACGTCGATCCCGACATGAGCGTGCAGACCGTTCATGAGAAGGTCGACGCGCTTGAGCGCGCCTTGAAGCAGCATTCCTCGCTCATCAAGCGGGTGATCGGCCACGCCGAGCCAATACGCTAGATCGCAGCGGCGATCCGACTTCCAATTGCGCGCCGGACGCCTTAGATCAACCGGATGCGCACAGACACAGCCCAATCGATCCGCCTCAAAGACTATCGCCAGCCGGACTGGCTAGTCGAAGCCGTCAATCTCAATATTGCCCTGCACCCGACCCGCACGACGGTGCGGGCATCGCTGACGTTGCGCCCCAATCCGCAATCGACGGCCGCGCCACTGGTGCTCGATGGCGACGGACTGACATTGGTCTCGCTCAAGCTCAACGGCGTGGCATTGCCGGGCGACAATTACATCGCCACCGCCGACAGCCTCACCATCCCGCAGCCGCCGAACGGGCCGTTCACGCTCGAAATCGAGACGCTGGTCGATCCCACCGCGAATACGCAGCTTTCCGGACTTTACCGTTCGAGCGGCACCTATTGCACCCAGTGCGAAGCCGAAGGCTTCCGCCGTATCACCTATTTCCCCGACCGGCCCGATGTGATGGCGATCTATACGACACGGATCGAGGCAGACAAGGCGCAGGCGCCGGTACTGCTTGCGAACGGTAATCTGATCGACAGCGGCGACCTGCCCAATGGCCGACACTTCGCCGTCTGGCACGACCCGCACAAGAAGCCGTCTTATCTGTTCGCGCTGGTCGGCGGCGATCTGGCGCGTGTCGACGACGAGTTCGTGACGGCGTCGGGGCGCAAGGTGACGCTGCGCATCTATGTCGAGCATGGCAACGAAGGCCGCTGCGACTATGCCATGGATTCGCTGAAGCGCTCGATGCGCTGGGATGAAACGGCTTTCGGCCGCGAATACGATCTCGATATTTTCATGATCGTCGCGGTGTCGGATTTCAACATGGGCGCGATGGAGAACAAGGGCCTCAACGTCTTCAACGACAAATATGTGCTGGCCTCCGGCGATACCGCGACCGATGGCGACTTCGCCGGTATCGAGGCGGTGATCGCGCACGAGTATTTTCACAACTGGACCGGCAACCGCATCACCTGCCGCGACTGGTTTCAGCTCTGCCTCAAGGAAGGTCTGACGGTTTTCCGCGACCAGGAATTCTCCAGCGACATGCGCTCGCGCCCGGTCAAGCGCATATCGGACGTGCGCGGCTTGCGCGCCGCGCAATTCATCGAGGACGCCGGCCCCCTCGCCCATCCGGTGCGCCCAGAGGCCTACAAGGAGATCAACAACTTCTATACCAGCACGATCTACGAGAAGGGCGCCGAAGTCGTGCGCATGGTCCACACGTTGCTGGGTCCGGAAAAATTCCGCGCCGGCATGGATCTCTATTTCGAGCGCCATGATGGCGAAGCCGCCACCATCGAGCAGTTCATCCAGTGCTTCGCCGATGTCAGCGGCCGCGATTTCGGCCAGTTCATGCGCTGGTACAGCCAGGCCGGCACGCCAGAGGTCACGGTCGCGACGCGCTTTGATGCCGCTGCCAGGACCTATACCCTCACATGCAAGCAAACGGTGCCGCCGTCCCCGAACCAGCCGACCAAGCTGCCGATGGTGATCCCGCTTGTGACCGGACTCGTCGGCAAGGATGGCCGCGACCTGCCGCAGACGCTCGCGAACGGCGCGCCGGTCGAGCGCGGCCTTCTGGTGCTCAACGAAGCCGAGCATGTCTTCACGTTGACCGGCATCGCCGAGCGCCCGGTGTTGTCGATCAATCGCGGCTTCTCGGCCCCGATCAAGGTGATTGCCGATCTCGACGCGGCCGATCTCGATTTTCTGGCCGCGCATGACAGCGACCCGTTCAACCGCTGGCAGGCATTGCAAACCGCGGCCATGCATCTGCTGATCGCCAATGTCGGGCGCCTGCGTGCCGGCGAGACGCCGCAAACCGGCGACCGCCTGATCGCCGCGATAGCCGCCATTCTCGACGACGATACGCTGGAGCCGGCCTTCGTCGCGCTGGCGCTGACGCCGCCCGGCGACGGCGACATTGCCCGCGAGATCGGCCGCGACATCGATCCGGATGCGATTGACCGCGCCCGCCTTGCCTTGCGCCGTGACATCGGCGGCAAACTGGGCGCGGCCCTCGTCAAAACCTATGACCGCCTCGCGATGCCCGGCCCTTACTCACCCGACGCCGCAAGCGCCGGCCGCCGCGCCTTGCGTAACGTCGCGCTCGATCATCTCGCAGCCGGCGGCGCGCCCGAGGCGATCGCCCGCGCCAAGCGGCAATACGATGCCGCCGACAACATGACCGACCGCATGGGCGCATTGGCGGCGCTGTCGCGCCATGCCGTGCCGGAGCGCACCGCCGCGCTCGACGATTTCTACGGCCGCTACGCCGCGCATGCGCTGGTGATCGACAAATGGTTCTCGTTGCAGGCCATGATCGCGCAGCCGGATACGCTCGACAACGTGCAGCGCCTCACCCGTCACCCGGCTTTCTCGATGAGCAATCCGAACCGGGTGCGCGCCTTGATCGGCGCCTTCGCGCAGGGCAATCCCACGCAATTCAACCGCGCCGACGGCGCCGGCTATCGCTTCATCGCCGACACGATTCTCGCCCTCGACCCGCAGAATCCGCAAGTGGCGGCGCGGATGGCGACGGCATTTCGCACCTGGCGCACGCTCGAACCCGGCCGGCAGGCGCAGGCGCAGGCCGCGTTGCAGCGGATCAAGGACACCGCAAAACTGTCGCGCGACGTCACCGATATCGTCGAGCGCGCACTCGGTTAAACCGATTTGCCGGAAGATTTGCACGTTGAACGCGCTGGCAGCGATCGCGCATGCGTAGCCCGGATGAAGCGCAGCGTAATCCGGGAACGATTCGACGGGCCGTCCTGGATTTCGCTTCGCTCCATCCGGGCTACGAGCTCAACTCGATCCGTCATGCCCGGCGGATCGGATTCTACCCCTTGAACGGACTCATGTTTTCGTGGGTAACGAAATTTAAACATTTGACTCTTTCGACTCTCGACAAATCAAGCCCCATCGATTCCAATCGACTGACTGATTCGGAACGGGTGCGGCGATTACTTCCGTCTCAGGGTGGTAGGGGAAATTCCAAACGGAGGCCTTCATGGCGCGCGCCAACCTGGCGAGTGCGTCTGCACGGAACGATTCAATCAAGGGCCTTGCGCAATCGATAGCCAACCCGGCTTATCGGCGGTTGTTGACAGCAGAGCCCTTGTTACGTCGCGCAGTGCCGGTGCTGATCATTGCATTCCTGGTAACGATCTGCGTCGGCGCATTCGTGCAGGTGCTCGACCAGCGTCGCCAGACCTTCGATGCCATGGTGCTGTCGCTCGATGCGGCGGCTGACGTTACCGCCCAGCGCCTCGGTCTTCCTGCCAAAAGCACGCGCGTTGCGCCCGAAGCTCCTCGCGAGCGACTGGCTCAGGCGCTGCCGGCCTGGGCCACGGCCGCCGGCCGCCGATTTCTGCTGACCGACGAACACGGCATCGTCACCGCGGCCATCCCCGCCACCGACTTGACCGTCGGCCGCCGGCTGATCGACCTGATTGGGCCGACGCAGCCGCTGACCACTTTCGGCGCCGCCGCCGGCGTGATGGAGCTTGTGCTGCCAGACCGCAGCCGCGCGATTGCCACCGTGCGCATGCTCAATGCGCCGCTCGGCCAGATTGCCGTCCTGCAACCCCGCGACGCGGCGCTCAGTTCATGGCGCGCGCTATCGACGCTCACCATAACGCTCTCGGCCACCACGGGATTCGTGGTTCTGATTCTCGGCTTTGCCTTTCATTGGCAGGCGACGCGCGCACGCGAAGCCGACCTGATCTACGAGACGGTCCGCACGCGCATCGACACCGCGCTCAATCGCGGCCGTTGCGGTCTGTGGGATTGGGATCTGGCCCGCGGCCGCATCTTCTGGTCGCAGTCGATGTTTGAAATTCTCGGTCTGACGGCCAAGGATGACCTTCTCAACTTCGGCGACGTCAGCGCCCTGGTGCATCCCGACGACGTGCAGCTTTATCATCTGGCGACCGAACTGGCCGAGGCTCGCACGACGACGATCGATCATGCCTTTCGCATGAAGCACGCCGCCGGCCATTGGGTGTGGCTGCGCGCACGCTGCGAATTGGTGCGCCAGGCCGGCGACACGGGGCTGCATCTGATCGGCATCGCCGTCGATGTTACCGAGCAGAAAACTCTCGTTGAAAAGACCGCGGCTGCCGACATGCGGCTGCGCGACGCCATCGAAACGATCCCCGAATCGTTCGTGCTGTGGGACGCAGACAACCGGCTGGTGCTGTGCAACTCGAATTTCCAGGCGCTGCACTGCCTTCCGGATGACAATATCGCCGCCGGCGCGTCGTATGAATCCGTCATCGCTGCCGGCTCCATGCCGGTGGTGCATAACCGGCTGGTCAATGATGGGCGCTCGATCCCGGGGGCGCGCACCTTCGAGGCGCAGCTCGATGACGGGCGGTGGCTGCATATCAGCGAGCGGCGCACGAAAGACGGCGGTTACGTCTCGATCGGCACGGACATCACCACCATCAAGATGCACGAGGAAAAGCTGGTCGATAGCCAAAAACGCCTGATGACGACGGTATCCGACCTGCGCGCCGAGCAGCAGCGCACGGCTGAACTGGCCGAAAAATATGCCGCCGAGAAGACGCGGGCCGAGGACGCCAATCAGGCCAAATCGAAATTCCTCGCCAATATGAGCCACGAATTGCGAACGCCGCTCAATGCCATCATCGGATTTTCCGAGATCATGGAAAGCGGGATGTTCGGGCCCCTCGGCGCCGACAAATATCAGGAATATTGCAGCGACATCCATGACAGCGGGGAATATCTGCTCGACGTCATCAACGACATTCTCGACATGTCCAAGATCGAGGCCGGCCGCATCCGCCTCGATTTCGAGGACCTGGAACTCGATAGCCTGCTGGCGGAATCCATGCGTGTCGTCGCGGCCCGCGCCGATGACAAGAACCTCGAACTCAAGTCCCGGATTTCGCCCGAGCTCAATCTGCGGGCCGACCACCGCGCCCTCAAGCAGATCGCGCTTAATTTGCTGTCGAACGCGGTGAAGTTTACTCCGGCGGGGGGGCGCGTCACGGTTCGCGGCCGTTCGGCGCAGGACTGCGTTGTGCTCAGCATCGCCGACAACGGCATCGGTATCGCCAGGGATGCGCTTGCCAAGCTCGGCCGTCCGTTCGAACAGGTCGAAAGCCAGTTGACCAAGAGCCATCAAGGCTCGGGCCTCGGCCTCGCCATCGCCAAATCGCTGGTGGAATTGCATGGCGGCCGCATGCGCATCCGTTCGGCTCTCGGCCGGGGCACGCTGGTGGTCGTGCGCCTGCCGCTCAATCCGCAGTGCGCGTTACCGCGGGAAGAAGCGGCGTAACCTCAAAACGATTACGGCGCCTTACCCAATATCCGCACAAAACTCGCCCGCACCTTCCCCTGCGTTTCGGCAAGCGTCGCGTTCAGCGTGGCGAAGTCGGGCACGTCCGCCGCGCGCGCCAGCAGCCGTAGCAGGCCCGGTCCCGCCGCCTTGGCGTCGAAGGGGCCGGACAGGCAAAGCCGAAGGATTTGCGTGAGGTCGTGATAAAGCTGCGCCGCGGTCCGGAGCACTTCGACATCCTCGGCCGGCACCAGCCGCAACTGCCGCGCCACGTCGAGCACCCGCGCGGTCGAAGTGTCGAGAATCTCCGGGTGCTGCTCGGCATGGACGAGTTGCAGATATTGCGCGATGAATTCGATATCGACGAGGCCGCCGGCGACGTATTTGAAATCCCACGGGTTATCGTCGCCCTTCTCCTTGGCGATCGCCGAGCGCATTTCAACAACGTCGCCGGCAATCTGCCACGCATCGCGCGGTCGTTGCAGAATTTCCGCAACGACATTTTGCACGCGCACCTCGAACTCGCGCGAGGCCGACACCACCCGCGCCCGCGTCAGCGCCATATGCTCCCAGGTCCAGGCTTCGTTGTCTTGATAGCCGGTGAAGCTGCCGATCTGGGTCGCCAAAGGGCCCGCCTGCCCCGATGGCCGCAACCGCATATCGACCTCATAGAGCGCGCCGTAATTGGTCTGGGCGGTCAGCGCGTTGATCAGCCGTTGCGTCAGCCGCGCGAAATATTGCCCGCCATAGAGAGAGCGTTTGCCGTCGGATTCCGGATATTCCTGATCGAAGTCATAGATCAGGATCAAGTCGAGATCGGACGTCGCGGTCATCTCGCGGCCGCCGAGCTTGCCCATAGCGACGACCGCGGTTTCACTAGCTCTTATGTGACCATAGGTGGCGGCAAAGTTATCGGAAACCGCGCGATGCACAGCACGGATTACCGCGTCGGCCAGCCGCGCGAAGGCTTCGCCCGCAAGACGCGCCGTCAGAGTGCCCGATAGAATACGCACGCCGATCAGGAACATGTATTCGAGGCCGAACATGCGGATACGCTCGAGCAGATCCTCGTCGTAGCGCGCCTGCGCCAGCGCCGCGTCAAGCCGCCGCTGCAATTCGTCGTCATCCGGTAGCGCTCCGAAGAAGCTCGGATCGACCAGCGCGTCCATCACCTCCGGATAGCGCGCCAGCGTACTGGCGAGCCGCGGCGCGACGCCGAGCACAAGCGTAATCAGCGTAATCAGATCGGGCTTCTGCCGCAGCAGCGACAGCAGCCGCGCCGCGCCATGTAGATTTTCCAGGAAATGGTCAAAGAGGATCAGCGTCGCAGCCGGGTTATCGGTATGGCCGATGTGCTCCAGCAAGACCGGCAGGAGCGCGGTCAAATGCTCGCGCACCGCTTCGCCGTTAAGCGAGCGGTGCTCGCCGGCGAGCCATTGCCGCACAATAGACGATGTTTCCAGCGGCGCACGAAAGCCGAGCTCGCTCAGGCGGGCCAGCGTTTTCGGATCGTCGGCATCGGCGGGAAATGCCAGCGCCGACCCTTCGGCCTCCGGCTCCTTCTCAAACAGACGCGCATAGTGCCTTTGCACCGCTTCGAGATGACCGACCAGAATGCTGGCAAATGCATCGCGATCTTCGTAGCCGAGAAACCGTGCAAAACGCTCAAGATCGGCGCGCGTCGCCGGCAGCACCTGCGTCTGCTCGTCATTCATCATCTGCAAGCGGTGCTCGACCGTGCGCAGGAAACAATAGGCCGCCTTCATGTCGTCGCGCGCGACGGCGTCGATCCAGCCGTCGTCGCATAATTTATCGAGCGTGATCAGAGTATCGCGATCGCGCAAATGCGGATTGCGCCCGCCGGCGATGAGCTGTTGCGTTTGCACGAAGAACTCGATCTCGCGAATGCCGCCGCGGCCGAGCTTGATGTTGTGTCCCTCGACCGCGATTTCGCCATGGCCGCGAAAGGCATTGATCTGCCGCTTCATCGCATGCACGTCGCCGACGGCGACGAAATCGAGATATTTGCGCCAGACGAAAGGCGACAGTTCGCTCAATGTCGCTTCACCCGCCGCGATGTCGCCGGCGCAAGCGCGACCTTTGATTAGCATCGCGCGTTCCCAGTTCTGCCCCGCGCTCTCGTAGTAGGACAGCGCGGCGTGCGTCGAGATTGCGATGCCAGTCGAGGCCGGATCGGGCCGCAGCCGCAGATCGGTCCGGAACACGTAGCCGTCGCCGGTATGCTGCTGCAACAGTTTCACCACGCGTTGCGTGATGCGAACGAAAGTCGGCGCTGCCTCGGCGTCCTTCGGCAGCGCGGCGCTGTCAGGATCGAAGAACACGATGAGATCGATGTCGCTCGAATAATTGAGTTCAAACGCGCCCATCTTGCCCATGGCCAGGACGATGTAGCCGCTATCGATGTGCGGCTGCGCCATTTCCTTGGGGACCAGCCGGCCGGCCCGCGCGGCGTCGGCGAGCGCGAAGCGCACGGCGGCATCGACGGCGGTGTCGGCAAGATCGGTGAGCGCGCGCGTTGCCCGCATCACCGGCCACACCCCGCCGATATCGGCCAGCGCGATCAGCAACGCGGCCTCGGCCTTCATCCGGCGCAGGATACGCATCGCTTCGTCGATGTCGGCGGTTTCGGCGGCGGCACGACCACTCGCGGCAAGAAGGTCAGCAAGATGCTGCTCGGGCGCCTGGCCCATCAGAGCCAGCAGACGCTCGGGCGACGCCGTCACCAGATCCCACAGAAAGGGAGAACTCTCGCTCAAGCTTTCGAGCAGGCTTTTGACGATCGGGTAGTCGGCGAGAAGGGTCGAGACCAGCGTCTCCGCCAGCCCGGCGCGCCATGCCTCCACGCGCGCCTTTGCCGCTTCAGCATCGACCAGATAAGGCGCCGTGACGATGCGCGCGGCCAAGGTGTCGCTATGTGCTCTATTTTGTCCTGGTGCTTCCCGCGGCGAATTCATCCGGCAACTTGTACCGGGCCTCCGCGCGGCAATGCAATGATGCTCTGAAGGCCCGGTTCGTTGTCGGCAAGCGTCAATTCGCCACCGTGCAGCCGGGCCACCGCCGCGGCAAGGCTCAACCCGAGGCCGGAGCCGGGCTGGGAACGGCTTTGTTCGAGCCGGATGAAGCGTTCGAGCGCCCGGCCGCGGTCGACCTGCGGAATGCCCGGTCCATTATCAGCGACGGAGAGTAGCACCCGGTCGCCGTCGTTGACGGCTCGCACGACGATCCGCGGTGCCGCGCCGGCCGGCATCTCGCCGCATGGCTTGGCATATTTAATGGCATTGTCGACCAAATTGGCGAGCGCCTGGCTCACCAGCTCGCGGTTGCCCTTCACCGGCGCCGCGGCATCGGCTTCGACCGTAAGCGCAATGCCTTTCTCGTCCGCCAACGGTTCGTAGAGTTCGCCGACATCGTGGGCGATTTCGGTCGCGTCGAAGTCGATCATGTCGTCGCGCGCCTGACCGGATTCCGCGCGCGCAATCATCAACAGGGCGTTGAAGGTGCGGATCAATCCGTCGGATTCTTCAAGAGTGGCCTCCAGCGCCGCGCGGTAGTCGGATTCGCTGGAGGCCGTGCGCAGCGCCTGTTCGGTGCGGTTGCGCAGCCGCGTCAACGGCGTCTTGAGATCGTGCGCGATGTTGTCGGAGACTTCCTTGAGCCCATGCATCAGCGCCTCGATGCGCTCCAGCATGATATTGAGATTTTCCGCCAGCCGGTCGAGTTCGTCGCCGGTGCCGGCAACTGGCAGGCGTTCGCCAAGGTCGCCGGCCATGATGGTGCGGCTGGTTTCGGTCATCGCATCGACGCGGCGCAACACCCGGCGGGTGACGAACAGGCCGCCCGCAAGTCCCAACACGATCACAATGGCCACCGACCAGCGCCCGGCCGCGAGCACAATGTTGTACAGCCTTTCGCGCTCGTCGAGATCGCGGCCGACCAGCATGCGAAAGCCGCCGGGGAGCTGAAACACGCGCACCAGGGCATGATGCTCCGGGTGGTTCCGCCCTTCGGCTTCGTCGAGCCGACGGTATTCCGTCTCCATCCAGCCCGGATTGTCGAGCGTACCGGGCGAGAGCGATGTCACATTGCCGGCAAGCGAGTCACCGGCGAAAGTGGTGACGAGATAAAGGCTGGAGCCCGGCCGACGCGCGCGCGCATCCACCACCAGCACCAGCCGCCTGATACCGCCCTGCCGGTATTGCTCCGACAGGCCCGTGATTTCTGCGTTGACGGTGTCGGTGATCTGCTCGGTGATCAGACGGCGGGTGTTGAGCGCAAAATAGCCGAGCAGGAAGGCCGCAAAAAGCGCAAACACGGTCAGATAGACCAGCGTCAGCTTGAACGTGGTGGTGCGGAAGAGTTTACCGAGCGCCGTCACGGATCATGTATCCCGCGCCGCGAATGGTGTGCAATAGCGGCTGGGAGAATCCTTTATCGATTTTCGAGCGCAAGCGCGAGATATGAACGTCAATAACATTGGTCTGCGGGTCGAAATGATAGTCCCACACGTTCTCCAGCAGCATGGTCCGGGTTACCACCTGGCCGGCATGTTTCATCAGGTATTCCAAAAGGCGGAATTCGCGCGGTTGCAAGGTGATCTCGTCTTCGCCGCGGCGCACCAAGTGGGACAGCCGATCGAGGTGAAGGTCGCCAACCTGAAGCTCGGTTTCTTCGTTGCGGCCGCCACGACGGCGCGCCAGCACCTCGACGCGGGCCAGCAATTCGGAGAATGAATAAGGCTTGGGCAGGTAATCGTCGCCGCCGGCACGCAGACCCTTGACCCGGTCATCGACCTGCCCTAGCGCAGATAGAATGAGCGCGGGCGTCTCGACGCCCTTCGCGCGCAACGTCACGATCACCGACAGGCCGTCGACCTTGGGCAGCATGCGATCGACGATGAGGACGTCATATTGACCGTCGAGCGCGAGGGCGAGGCCGTCTTCGCCGTCGATGGCGCTGTCCGCGACATGGCCGACTTCCCGGAATGCCTTGACCAAATAGTCCGCCGCTTCGCGGTCATCCTCGATGATCAGAAGGCGCATGGTAACCCGATCCGGCTGCGCGTCGCCGATACGGCCGGCCGCGCGTTCCCCGCAATTATCTGCAAAACCTCGCATCGGTACCACCATTTCCAGGCGATTCGGGGGGTCTCATATCGGCCGCCCGGAACCCGCCCGTTATGTCACCCCTTTTTGGATTTCAGGTCGGTCGCCTGTGCCTCGTTACGCGAGGAGGTGACGGGACGGGCCCGCCACCCCCTCAACGCGACTTCACCCTAGCGGGGGCGACGGTTGCCAGGGCGAAGCTCGGGTGGCTGGCGCAGCCATGTCATTGCTGCGCGAGTCGAAAGAGTCGGGACGGGCACGAGGCCCGTCCCGTTGAGGACGCACCGCCAGCGGGGGCGACGGTTGCCGGTGGCGCATCCCCAAACCTTATTCGTTTGCCGCATGACCGAAGTGGCCATGCGGCGGCATTCAATTAGCCATTGGCAACCGGGAGGGCGACGAAGCGGGTGTTATCGCCCTTCTTGACACGCAGTAGAACAGTACGTTTGCCATCCTTCTTCACGCTGGCGATCGCCTTACGGACTTCGCCCGGCGTCGAGACCTGCTTGCCGGCAACTTCGAGAATGACGTCGCCGGTCGCAAAGCCGTGTTCGGCGGCAGCTCCCGAGGAATCAACCGCGGTCACCACGACCCCGTCCGAGCCCGCGCCCGCAACGCGGGAGGCGGGAGCGAGCGTGAGGCCGAGCTTGCCGATGTCGGCGCCGCCGGCGTCATTGTCTTCGGTATCAGCACTGGCCTGTTTCTGGTTCGGCATCTCACCGAGCGTCAGCGAGACGGACTTCTCCGAGCCATTGTGCAGGACATCGAGCTTGACGGTCGCCTTTGGCTGCAGCGCGCCGATCTTCTTGGCGAGATCACGAGCGTCCTTCACCTGATCGCCATTGACGGCGGTGATGATGTCGCCGGCTTCAATACCTGCCTTTTTCGCCGGGCTGTTGTCCTGCGGCTCGGCGACCAATGCGCCTTCCGCCTTCTTGAGCCCAAGGCTGTCCGCGATATCCTGCGTTACAGGCTGAATCTGAACGCCGATCCAGCCACGCGTCACCGAGCCGTGATCCTTGAGTTGCGCGACCACGGTTTTGACGGTGTCCGCCGGAATGTCGAAAGCGATACCGACCGAACCGCCAGACGGCGAGAAGATTGCCGTATTGACGCCGATCACGTTGCCTTCGGTGTCGAAGGTCGGGCCACCGGAGTTGCCTTTGTTCACCGGCGCGTCGATCTGGATGAAATCGTCGTAAGCGCTGGCGCCGATATCACGGCCGCGGGCCGAAACGATACCGGCGGTGACAGTACCGCCCAGGCCGAACGGGTTGCCGACCGCAATCACCCAATCGCCGATACGCGGCGTGTTATCGGCCAGCTTGACGTAAGGAAATGAATTGCCTTCGACCTTGATCAGCGCCAGATCGGTGCGCGGATCGGTGCCGATCACCTTGGCCTTGTGGACCTTACCATCGTCCGTGGTGACTTCGACGCTCTCGGCTTTCTCGACCACATGGTTGTTGGTCACGGCATAGCCATCGGGCGAGATGAAGAAGCCCGATCCCTGACCCATGATGATATTGCGGCCGCTATGGTTGCGCGGCATGCGCTGCGGCATTCCATCCTGGCCGTCAGGCATGCCGAAACGGCGGAAGAATTCGCGCAGCCCCGGCGGGATGTTTTCCATATTCTGGCCACCGATGCCGGTGGTCTGGTCACCGCCGTCGACCTTGACGCGAACCGCCATAACCGCCGGTTTGACCTTAGCGACGATATCGGCAAAGCCGACCGGTGCCGGCAGCTTATGCGCCTGTTCGGTCAGATTCTGGGCGAGCGCGGCCGGATAGCCGCTTTGCAGATTGAGGCCGGGAGCAATCACCAGCGCCGCGACGCCAAGACCGGCGATGGTCGTGGCGAGCAGAACGATACGGCGGGCGGAAAGTACGCGCGACTTTTTGGGAGCTTGCGGAGCGGGAGTAACGCTCGGGTTCATGTGAAATCTCCATCTCATTCGAGGAAGCGCGTATGCGCCGTTTGTTGTCCTCAAGATGGGGGCTCGCGCGTTACAGCGTCCTGTCGGGGGCATTAAACTTCTGTAAGGTGAGGCAAAAAAATCGAGGTATAAAATCTAGGAATTAAATGGCATCGCGGGATGTAAGATCGGCGATACGCCGTTGTTCTTCGGGGCTGAGCGCCACTTGTTCCACAACAACCGCCCTGCGCCGCCGCGCCATGATTAGCAACACACCGATTCCGATGAGAAGCACAGCCGGCGTCAGGCCCCACAGCAGCAAAGTCTGAAGCTCCAACGGCGGCTTCAGCAGCACGAAAACGCCATACCGCGCGACCAGAAAGTCGAGCACTTGCCGATCGCTGTCGCCCGCTTTGAGCCGCTCACGCACCAGCACGCGAAGGTCCTTGGCAAGCGGCGCTTCGGAATCGTCGATCGATTGATTCTGGCACACCATGCAGCGCAGTTCCTGCGACAGATGACGGGCGCGCGTTTCCAGAACCGGATCCTTGAGCATTTCGTCCGGGGTGACGGCGTTGGCGAGACCAGGCGCCATCAACAGGGCCAGCAATATGATCCGCAGGAACCGGCCCATGCCCCTACCCCGCCGGCTGCAGCGCAGGCTTGCCGGACTTCGCTGCCGGCTTCGGCGCACCGATCCGCAGCCTGCGGTCGGTCAGCGACAGCGCGCCGCCGAAAGCCATGACCACCGCGCCGAGCCAAATCAGCAACACCAGTGGCTTGAAATAAACGCGGATCGCGACCGAACCATCGTCATTGACGTCGCCCAGCGACAGATAAAGCTGGCTGACACCGCGCGTCATCAAGGCCGCTTCCGTGGTCGAGGTGCTGCGCGACGCAAAAGTGCGTTTCGACGGCTCCATCGTGCCGATGAGACTGCCACCCTCGCGCACTGTGAACTTCGACGCCAGTTCACGGAAATTCGGTCCGGCGTGCTGCCTCATGCCGTCGAAAGTCAGGTCGTAACCCGACAACGACACGGACTGCGACGGCTTGAGCGCAACAATGCGCTCCTCGCCCCACGTGCTGGCGGACACGATGCCGAGCAGCGTCACAGCCATTCCGAAATGCGCCATTGCAGTGCCCCAAACCGAACGCGGCAATCCGAACGTGCGCGCCCGCACGATCGCAAACGGCATGCGGAACAAACCGGTGCGTTCAGCGAGATCGGTCAACGATCCGAGCATGACGTAAAGTGCAAGGCCGATCCCGAACGGTGCCCAGACTGAGCCCATGCCCATCGCAGCGAAGGTCACGGCGACACCGATGATACCGATGGCAAACGCTGCCATCAATCGTTGCGCAACGCCGAGGATGTCGCCACGCTTCCATGCCAGCAGCGGCCCGAACGGCATTGCGAACAACAACGGGATAAACAGTGGTGCGAATGTGAGATTGAAGAATGGCGCGCCGACCGAAATCTTCTCGCCGGTCATCGCTTCCAACGCCAGAGGATAAAGCGTGCCGACAAACACCGTCAGACAGGCGGTGGTCAGGAACAGATTGTTGAACACCAGCGCACCCTCGCGCGACACCGGCGCGAACAATCCACCTTGTTTGAGCATCGGCGCACGCCACGCAAACAGCGTCAGCCCGCCGCCGATGAACAGCACCAGAATGCCGAGGATGAAAACGCCGCGTCTTGGATCGCTCGCGAACGTATGCACCGAAGTCAGCACGCCCGAGCGCACCAGGAAAGTGCCGATCAGCGACAGCGAAAACGCCAGGATAGCGAGCAGGATGGTCCATATCTTCAGCGCGTTGCGCTTTTCCATAACCACCGCGGAATGCAGAAGCGCGGTGCCGGCGAGCCATGGCATCAAGGAGGCGTTCTCGACGGGATCCCAGAACCAGAAGCCGCCCCAGCCGAGTTCGTAATAGGCCCAGTACGAGCCCATCGCGATGCCGACCGTCAGAAACATCCAGGCGGCCAGCGTCCACGGCCGCACCCAACGCGCCCATGCGGCGTCGATGCGGCCTTCGATTAGCGCGGCAACCGCGAAGGAGAATGCGATCGAGAACCCGACATAACCGAGATAGAGAAGCGGTGGATGCACCGCGAGGCCGATATCCTGTAGAATCGGATTGAGGTCGCGACCCTCGAGCGGCGGTTGCGCCAGCCTCAGAAACGGGTTCGAAGTCAACAGGATGAAGAGATAGAACGACACCGCGATCCACGACTGCACCGCCAGCACATTGGCTTTCAGCGTCGCCGGCAGGTTGCCGCCAAATGCGGCGACCGAAGCGCCGAACAGCGACAGGATCAGCACCCACAACAGCATCGAGCCTTCGTGATTACCCCAGACGCTGGTGAATTTGTAAATCAGCGGCATCATCGAATGCGAATTCTCGTAGACGGTCGCCACAGAGAAATCCGACGTGACGTAGCATTCGGTCAGCGCGGCAAACGATAGCGCGACGAACGCGAACTGCATCAGTGCCGTCGAAGTCCCGAGCCGCATCAGCGCGGCGTCGCGACGCAGCGAACCGATCAACGGCGCAATCGACTGCACGAGGCCAAGCGCCAGCGCCAGCACCAAAGCGTAGTGGCCGAGTTCGGGGATCATGGCGTTTTGCCTCCCGACGCAGCCCCAGGCGCGGCAGCGTTCGCGCCCTCTTGCCAGCGTCCGCTCTTCTTCAAAGCGTCGACTACTTCTTTCGGCATGTAGCGCTCGTCATGCTTGGCGAGCACGGTATCCGCGAGAAACGTACCATCCGGTCCGAGCTTGCCTTCGGCGACGACGCCCTGCCCTTCGCGAAACAGGTCCGGCACGATGCCTTGATACTTTACCGCAATGTCGTGACTGCCGTCGGTAACATCGAAACGGACGTTGAGATTCTCGCTGCGCTTCAGGCTACCGTCCTTGACCAGACCGCCGATGCGGATTCGCGCGCCGGGGCCGAGATGCTTCTCGACGATATCGCTCGGCGAATTGAAGAACACGATCGAGTCCTTCAGCGCGCTCAACACCAACGCGACCGCGATCGCCAGCACCCCGAGGCTGCCGCCGATCAAAATGAGCCGTCGTTGCTTGCGCGTCACCCGTCCAATCCCATGCTTTTGATGACATCGCCGATTTGGCGCAATTTGTCGGGGTCGCTCGCCAAGGCCTTCCTGGCGTCGCCGGCCGCGCCCTGCGCCTTGTCGCGCTCGCCCAGCACCATATAAGCGCGCAGCAGACGCTGCCAGCCTTCGAGGTCGTCGCCGTTTTCCTTAAGCTTGCCGGCAAGCTGAGCCACCATCCCGCGGATCATGTCACCACGATCTTTCTCGCTCATGCCTTGAGCGGCGGCGACATCAGCCGCATTTGGACCGGGCATCGCCGCGGTCGGTGCGGCGGCAAGCTTCGGCGGCGTGCCGCCGACGCGCGTCAGCGCAGCCGTCACCAGTGGCACCCAAGGTGCGTCGGCCCTGGCGTCCTTCAGCATGCCCGTCCAGATCGCAGCGGCCTTTTGGCGGTCGCCGTCCTGCTCGGCGGCCATGCCGGTAAAGTATTTAGCTTTGAGTTCATTGGGATCGAGCGTCAGCGCGCGTTCGAATGCTTTCTTAGCCTCGACCGTAACGATGCCATTGCCGGCCGCCACCAGCGCCTCACCCAGGTCCGACTGCCGCTCGGCGGTCTCGCCGGCAAGCGCCAGCAGCTTGCGCCGTGCATTCACCGCATCGTCGTAACGTCCCATCCGCAAATAGACCGGCGCCACCACTTCGTAGCCGCGCGCATCATTCGGATTGCGTTCGAGATGTGACTCGACCTGCGATACCAGCGCTTCGATCGAACGGTCCTGATGGGCGGCCTGCAAACGCGCCGTCAGTGGCTCACCGGGCATCTGCGGCGAGCCGAGCGCGAGATAAAGCGACATGGCGCCGACCGGCAGCAGCAATAGCGCGGCGAGCGCGGTCAACCGCCTGCGCCATAGCACCGCGCTTCGCGCATCGGGCGTTTCCGCCGGGCCGGCTTCGGCGGCATCGGCGGCGGCGATCAACCGGCGCGACACCTCCACCTTGGCGGCTTCCGCCTCGGCCTCGCCGATCTGGCCGGCGCCGCGGTCGCGGGCGATTTCATCGAGTTGGTCGCGGTAGACCGCAACCTCGCCGCCGCCGGTCAATTCCCCATATTTGCCGCCGCGCCGGCCAAGCGGCCACAAAACGGCGAAAACCGCCGCTGCCGTCATCAGCGCAAAAGCGAACCACAGAGTCATGCGGGCAAATGTATCCACTTTAAGGGCGTCAAGGACAACAGCCCGAACGGGATACATAGCCGCAATCATGGCGGCAATGCGCAAGATTATCCGGTTGTAAGTCGTTGTAAGTCCGAGAAAAGGCCGGGTTTCCCGGCCCCCGCCTTAGCCCCTGGCCGTCTTGCTGCCGGCGCCGAGGCTCGCGGTAGCGGCCAGCCCGGCGGCCTTGCGCAGTTGCGCGGCATAGTCGTCGCCGAACACCATGCCGCACATCCGGACCGCGCAATCGACCTGAGACTGGCGGAAAACGCGCTCGCCGGGGCTCGCATTACGCAGCGTTTCAAGGAGCCCACGCGTGACGCTGTCGAGGTATTGCTGGAGTTCCGAGAGCGTTCGCTGCGTCACCTCGTTGACCGCCAGTTCGCTGGCGAAGTGGCGGCAGGTGCCGACGAAGGCAACCAGCGCCTCAGTATCAGCCACCTCGACTGCGTCGAGCATACTGTTCTGCCGGATTTCACGGGGGCCACGCGGCCGCAGCAGGCGGCGGACACGACCCGGCATCGAGTCGATCTCCAGTCGCAGCATGTCTCCGATCTGACTGCGCAGCGCCGACAGCGCCCGGCCCCAACTGGAGTCCATTGGCATGTTGAGCTCGGTGCGAAGGCCGCGCGCGGTATCATGGATCGTCTTGAGCAGTGCACCGACGGCCACGCCACGGCCGCGGCGCAAATCCTCACCCAGCTCGTCGATCTGGCGCTCCAACTCGGACAATGTGATGTTGACCGAGACGCGATAAGGCGTATCCGCCACCCGCGCGGCAACATCGCTGCCGGCTGCCCTGACGCCAAGACGTATCAATTGCCATGGTGCGGCCAGCCGGCTGCGCACCGTCAACATGGAATACAGGAATATGTCGCTACCGGGAGGACCGCTCTTTTCGATCAGCGCCTTGACCTCGTCGAGCTGCCGGGCGCCGAGATTGGCGAGCTGCAACGGCAGATTCTTCGCCATCGCACTCAAACCGTCGCGCGCGTTCAACACGCATTTCAAGGTCGCGGCATCGTCACCTGGGTGATGGGTTCCGATTTGCGCCAGCATGCGACGGCGAAACTTGTTGTCGCTTTCGGCGCTGCGCAGGTTATCAGCCAGTACGGCGGCTACGCGGTCCTGGAACTGACGGATGACCTGTTGTGCCCTGGCCATATCGCCGGCGACCATCGCAGCGCCGACCTTGTGCTCGGCGGCGGCGGCCTCATCGGGAAGGACGTCGCGGCCGATCCAGGTCCATAAAGGAACGAGCGATGCCCGCGAAATTCTCCCCGGGTGCAGACGCTGGCCTTGATCGTCGACCAGGAAAGGCTCAAGCGGTTTGAAAAAGAGCCGCGCGCTATGACTGATGCGCGGCGCGCTTTCGCGCTCCTCGCGCGCGATCCGGCGCAGTTCCTGTAGCACCAGATCGGCGCCGGAAAGGTCATCGCCGCGCAGCAGGCTGCGCTCGAATTCGGCAATCAACATCGAGCGCGCCGGCGTCGATAGCGCGCGCAAGTATTGCCCCAGCCGCTCGATCGTGTCGGCGCCCGCCATCGCCGGCTCTACCCACGTTAATCCAGCGGATTTGATAACGCGGCGGCTCTTAAGGATGGATTAAGCATGTCGCGAACAAAGCCTAGGACAAGTTCCCCGCGCAAAATGGCCTGCCGTTCCTAGAGATTGTATTTTAATTATATACAATCTTTTCAGAGCCTGCGTCCGGAGTCCCGAAACCGGATGTGAAGGTGCAAAACCGGGGCTTGCGTCGACACCTAAAGAAGGAGATTTTGCGCTGTTCGCGCAACGCGTTCCGGCGGTGGAGGACCCTTGCTCAAAGCTTATCGGATCGAGAAAGGCGACCTGACCGAGTTGGAAGGCGACATCGACGAAGCCACGCTCAACGAGGCACAGTGGATCGACCTGTGCGAACCTACCGACGAAGAGAAGGAATTGGTCGAAAGCGCCCTCAAGATCGATGTCAGCCCGGTCAACGACTACGAGCCGTTCCAGGTTTCAACGCATTTCAGCGCGACCTCCTCGCAACTGGTAATGACCGGCCTGTTGCTGACGCTGCCCGAAGGAAGCGGTCCGCATCTCCTCAAAGTCACCTTTGTGCGGAGCAAGTCGGCGCTGGTGACGGTCTCGGATCGGCCAATCGGACTAAGTGCGCTGACGAAGGAATGCGAGAACACATTCTCGCGCGGCTCCGGGCGCGATGAGATATTCGCCGTCATCTTCGACATGATTGTCGACCACACCGATAACATTCTCGACAAGATTGGCCACGATCTCGATGGCATCACCGCGGCGGTATTTCAACATCGTATGAGCTCCAAACGCCTGCGTGTGCTGCAAGCGTCTCCGCGCCTGCGCAACCGCCAGCTTGAGCGCGTGCTGACCGACCTCGGTCCGGCGCGCGAAGTATTGGTGAAACTGCGGCGCAGCGTGCTGAGCTTTCGCCGCATGATCGAGTTTCTGCGCGAGCAGGACACGACCAAGACCTTGCTCGCCAAGGTCGATGTGTTCGAGCGCGATCTGGCTTCGATCGCCGAAGCCGAGGCCGATCTGTCGAACACCGCCGGCTTTCTGCTCGACGGTATCGTCGGCTATATCGGACTGTTGCAGAACAAGGTGATGAACGTGCTGACGCTGGTCGGCGTCATCTTGACGCCGCCGATGGTGATCGCCGGAATCTACGGCATGAATTTCAGGAATATGCCGGAGTTGAGCTGGACCTACGGCTATCCGCTTTCGCTTGGCCTGATGGTGGTGGCCACGGCGGCGCTTTATCTTTTCGTGCGCTGGCGTGGACTTTAGATCACTGGCTATCCTGCCGGGAGAACCAACTCCGCGCGCAGGCCGCCGAGCGGCGCGGCCCCGAGCTTGAGATCGCCGCCATAGAGATCGGCGAGTTCGACAACAATGGAAAGACCGAGGCCGGAGCCGGGCTTGGTCTCATCCAGCCTGCGCCCGCGCATCGCCGCCAGTTCACGCTCCGAAGGCGACAGCCCGCGCCCATCGTCATCGACAATGATGCGTACGATTTGATCCTCACCGCCCACGACCGTGGATTCGCCTTGCTCCCGCAACGCTTCAATGGTCACTTTCGAGGTCGCCCACTTGCAGGCATTATCGACCAGATTGCCGATCATCTCCTCCAGATCGGCGCGCTCGCCGCGAAAACGCGGCGCACCGGTTCCGCGAACCTCGACGGCAATCGCGCGATCGCGATAGATTTTTTCCATGGTGCGTGCCAGCGCGGCAATCACCGGCATCACGTCGGTGACCGAGCCGACCACTTTCAGCCGCGCCGCCAGCCGGGCGCGTTCCAGATGACGGGTGACCTGGTCGCGCATGATGGCCGCCTGCTCCAGCACCTTCAATGCCAGCGTATCCTCGCCGCGCGCCGTCGCCTCATTGACCATCACCGATAACGGCGTCTTGAGGGCGTGCGCCAGATTGCCGACATGGGTGCGCGCCCGTTCGACAATTTCCTTGTTGGCATCGATCAGCGCATTGGTCTCGCGGGCAAGCGGCGCGATCTCGACCGGAAAGTCACCAGCAAGACGCTCGGCGCTGCCGGAGCGGATAGCGGCAAGACTGTCGGTAATGCGCTTGAGCGGCGCGAGACCGAACCGAACCTGAAACATCGTCGTCAGCAACAGCACGGCGGCGAGCAAGGCGAACGTTATCGCCAGCGCCTGATCGAATTGCCGCGTCTCGTCAGTGATCTCGGCGGCGTCGCCGGCAACCGCGACCAGATAGTGCCCTTCGTCGCCGAGGTCGATATTGCGCTCGACCAGCCGCAGTTTCTGGTCCTCGGGACCATTGGCGTAGCCTTGGCGCGAACCGTCGGGACCGGCGGCAATACCGAGATCCTGCAAATGCGGCAGGCCGCCGTCCCACAGCGAACGGGAGGCGCGCAATTCGGTCTTTCCGGGATCGGCGCGCGTGATCTGCCAGTACCAGCCCGACAGCGGCAATTCGAATAGCGGCTCGCCCAAAGCTGGCGGGGTTTTGTCGTTTGGTTCGTCAGGCGCCGCGACATCGGCCACCAGCGTGCGCAGATAGACGCCGAGTCTGCGGTCGAACGCGCGCTCCACCGCCTGACGATACAGCGACGACAGCACGACGCCGGTAATCAGCAGGATGATCACCGCCCATGCGGTCGCCGAAACGAACAGGCGCAGCGCAAGAGAGTTAGCGCGCATGCTGGATCACTCGCCCGGTGCCGCCAGCATATAGCCGAGGCCGCGCACGGTCTGGATGATATCGACGCCGAGCTTCTTGCGGATGCGGCCGACGAAGACCTCGATCGTGTTGGAGTCGCGGTCGAAGTCCTGATCGTAGAGATGCTCGACCAGTTCGGTGCGCGACACGACGCGCCCATGGTGATGCATGAGATAGGCGAGCAGCCGGTACTCGTGGCTGGTGAGTTTGGCCGGGTTGCCGTCCACCGAGACACGGCCGGTGCGCGAATCGAGCCGCACTGGTCCGCAGACGAATTCGCTCTTGGCGTGCCCCACCGAGCGCCGCAGCAAGGCGCGCAGCCGGGCCAGCACCTCTTCCAGATGGAACGGTTTGGCGACGTAGTCATCGGCGCCGGCATCGAAGCCCTGCACCTTGTCGCTCCAGCGGTCGCGCGCTGTCAGCATCAGCACCGGCATGATGCGGCCATTGCGGCGCCACGACTCCAGAACCGAAATGCCGTCCATCTTCGGCAGGCCGATATCGAGGATGACGGCGTCATAAGGCTCGGTATCGCCGAGATGATGGCCTTCCTCGCCGTCGAAGGCGCGATCGACGACATAGCCGGAATCGGTGAGCGCGGCGGTGAGCTGGCGGTTGAGGTCGGGGTCGTCCTCGACGACGAGGAGGCGCAAGGTGATTCTCTCCGTTTAAAGTCCGGCCAAGCCTAGCGGAAAACCGTGGCCTTTTCCCGGCTGGACGGCCGAATCGACATTATCGGCAAATGCGCGCTATCGCCCGGCCACCGGCTTGTCTTTGTCGGCATCGACGACGGCGCGCGTTACCTTGCCATTATGGGCCAGCAGCGTCAGCACGTAGACGAGGCCGTCACCACGGCGGCAGAGTTCGGCCCGGACTACTTCGGCCCGGCGGTCATGGACGCGTAGTGATTTGATGGCGGCAGCCAGGGGAACGGCCTTATGGGCAATGACCGCGGCGCGCTGCTCGGCGCGATCGAGGCAGCCATGGGGGGCGGCTTTGGCGGGCGATACCAGCACAGTCATGGCGACAAGGCCGACCATAAAAACCGTATATCGGGTGCGAGAGACCGGCATGAGGGGACTTATAGACGCGCGCCGGTGAACGCGGGCTGAACGGGGAACCTTAAAGGCCCCGTCGGTCAGCTCTCAAAACCATCGAACGATGCGAAATCGTCGACGGCCGCGCGCGGGGAGCGCCAGCCGTTGATGGCGGCGGCCGGATCCTCGTAGCCGAGAGCCATGCCGGAATAGATCATCAAATTGTCGGACAGCTTGAGAAAATCGCGCACCGTGCGGTGAAACGACACCCAGGCCTGCTGCGGACAGGTATGCAGGCCATGGCCACGCGCCAATAGCATGACAGTCTGAAGGTAACCGCCGATGTCGGCCCATTGTGCCGCGCCATGCGCTTTCTCGCGGGCGAAAAACAATGCCACCGGCGCACCGAAGAATTCGTAGTTGCGGGCGTATTGCCGGTAACGCGCCGGCTTGTCCTCGCGCGGGACGCCGAGCGACTTGTACAGCAATTCACCGACAGCGAAGCTGCGGGCGCGATACGGGTCCGGCAGCGGCTGAGGATAAATCTGGTACTCGGCGCCCTCGCCCTTAGGCAGTTCGGTCGCCATGCGCGGCTTGAGCAGCCCCCTGAGTTGATCGACGCGTTTGCCGGCGAGCGCGTAAATCCGCCACGGCTGCATATTGCCTGCGGATGGCGCCCGCGCCGCCCGCGCGACAATGTCGCGCACCATTGCCTCAGGCACAGGCTTGGGCAAAAAAGCCCGGCACGAATAGCGCGACGATACAGCTTCGAAGACATCCATTCCAAACCACTCCTGCGAAGATTCGCGGGAGTGTGCCGTCTCGTGGCAGCGGTGCCAAGGCAAAGGGCTGTACTATTTCCGCGCGACGATCGCCGCCACTTTCTCCAGGCTTCGTCCGCCGAAATACGCTGTCAGCACCATCATCGCCCATTGGCCAACGTCGCCGTTGAGCACATCGGTGGTGCCAAGACCGAGGACTTTGTCCCAGACCACCACTTTCCAGACATAGATGATGAAGGCGAACGCGAACAACGGCCGCGGCAGCGCGGTGTACCAGCGTCCCTGCTCCGCGATCACAGCCTGGCTCGCCAGTTCACGTTCGCGCTGTTCGAGCGCCAACGCCTTGGCGGTCAGATCGGCCGCGATCTTCTCGGACGTGTTGTCGGCCGAGAGTTTGGCGCGATAGGCATCGACCGCCGCCTTGGCAAAGGGGCCGCCGAGCAGATTGCCGAGCCAGCCGAGAAAAGTTGCGAACATGGCTTAAGCCTCTTTATCCGTCAGTGCTGTCGCCCGAAGATAGTTTTCGATTATGCGCTGCCCGCGGTCCGTCGCCGCGCCAGTTCGGTCACCAGGCCGATGGCGATGACATAGTACGGAATGAATTTAGGTTGCAGCACCGATTGTATCGCCGAGGCGAAACTCGGATCCTGCAACAGCGACTCCATCGCCATCAACAACAATCCGGCCAGCGCAACGACGCGCGCCCACAGAATGGTGATTGAATATCGAAACCACGCTTTGACCTTGTCCACCATGGACAATCTCCTTTGTGTGAATTGTTTAGCCGTTCGATTTTTAATCACGACGGCATTTCCTGCCGCTTTGCCTGCCGCCAATGCCAGAGCAGCCAAACGACAATGGTGAGCGCGACCGCCGCGATCACGATTGTTGCAACAGCCGTCACGCTTGAGCCGGATTGATGCGCCTGGTGCGCCGTCGCGATACCGACCGCCGCTATGGCGCCGCTTGAGCCTCGCTGTGCGGCTTTCGCCACCGGCACGACGGCTTTGCCCGTCGACGCGCCAGCGCCTTTTGTCTTCTTTGTCGTTTTGGCTGCCTTTGCCGCTGGCGTCCCGGTCGCGAGCGACAGTGAGAACGCCTTCACCTCCGCGACCCGCCGACCCCAGCCTTTGCCGAAAACGCTCCATGTCCGCAGCGACCGAAGAAAGCGAAGCCGCTCGTCGCAAATCGCAGCCACCAACTCGGCTGCGTCCGCCTGTATCGCCGCGGCGACGACCCTATCGCTGACGAGACTTGTGTCTTCCGACAAATCGAGACATCGCCGCAATACTTTGCCGCTGCGGCCGATGCCAGAATTGACGCCATAGTCGAAAATCGCGTTATCAATGCCCGCCGGCAAATCATCGCAACGCTGCGCATCCCAATATTTGGCGCGGTAAATGCGCTCGGCCTCGTCAAGCGCCATCATCTTGACATCGGCCGCGGTTGCGCTTGCCTTCACGTATTGCCGATAATCCCGGATCGTAATGCCGAAATTGGTCGGCCCGCCCGGATCGGACGGATGGTTGGTATAGCCACCCTCGTGCGCGAGCAGACGCGCAAGCGCGGCTTCGTAGGTCGATGCGGCCATAAGGCCCTCCGGAAGAACCAATGGAAATTTTTGGGGATACGACTTAAGCGGTTCGCCTCGAGCCGGCTTCCGCCGGCATCACACGTAAAATCCCATCAGCCGCGCATAGACGGTGCCCATGGCGGTGCCGGTGCCGAGCTGTTCCCTGATGTAGAGCAGATTCGAGTTTGAAATCGGCGACAGCGTCGGCGTAACGATGGTGAAGTTGGCCTGGTTTCTCGCGCCGGTGCTGAGCGAGTTGCCGCCCGTCGCCGAACCGGCGGCCCCGGTGCCGGAGAAATCGCAGACGACGTCGCCGCCCGCTCCCGAGACATAAGTCGACAGCAGCACGCCTTTCTGCCGAAACACCGCGCCAAAATTGTTGTACATGTAATTGCTGAGATCTACCGCCACCATGCTCAATACATTGCTGGCGGTCGGATTGGGATCGCCGAATTGCACCGTCTCTTCGGCACTCCAGGCGGCAATACTGGTCGCATCCAGCACATCGAGTTGCGACGCTGACGTATTCCACTTGACCCATGCCGGTTGAGCGGGCGTCTTGCTTGTGTTCCAGATACGCACCATCGAAACATTCTGCATGCCGGTGGTAAATATCTGCGCGATATCTCCGGTCGTCAGGGTCAGCGTCGATCCGCTCACCGCCGAAATAGTGTAGGTGCGCGGCGTTGCCGGACGCGCGGCATCGATGCGCCATAGCTCGGGCACGACCGGCACCGGGAGAAACGTCGAGACAAGCGCGCCGGTGTGGACGTCCGCTATCCCGGCTGGAAATTTCAATTTCCCGCTGGCCCGATCCGCGACCATACTTTCATAAAACGTCGAACCGTCCGGCGAGACCTTGAGATGAAAATCGTCATCGCCGGTGAGACCAATTTCGGCGCGGCCGGAGTAGTTATCCTGAAACAGGAACGACAGGATATTGGCGGCGCTCTCTTTGCTGAGCTTGTAACGCAGATCGCCGCTGCCGCCTTCGCCAGCCGTCTTCGCCGCAAACAGGGCATTGTTGAGCTTGGCATTCAACGGATTGGTGTTGTCGGCTGTCGTACCGATGCCGAGCAGTGCCAAATTCTGGAGCATGGTGATGGTGGAGAAAAAATCTCCCCAGCTCGTGCCGTTCCATACCGCCAGTGTCCCCTCATCGGTAACGAACGCCAGCCAACCGAGGCGCGGCGTGTTGAACTGCCAGGCGCCGTCCTGCCAGGCCGCAATCGCATTGTCGCGGCCTGTCCAAGCGCCGGCCGCGCCGGCCTTGACGATCCAGCGCTGGCCATCGGTCGGCGGCGGCACAGTCAGATCGCGATCGAGCACCGCGAGTTGCACCAGCGTGTCGAGAATGCGCAATGCGTCGTTGTGGGTCACGTGCTTCTGCGCCTGGCTGCCTTCGATGCAAGGCAACGCCAGATTGGTCGTGTCGGTCATGATTGGTTCCTGAAAGAAAAATACTCGAGGACGAATGGCGGTCACACGACCAAGGTCGCCTCGGCGGCAAAGCCGCGCCCGACCGTCGCCGACATCTGTATGACCCGCACCCGAAGGCTCGTCTGAGCCGCGCCGAAGTCGGCTAGTTCATCGGCAACCGCGTAAAGCGCCAATGGCGTTGTCGTCGTCAGTGTCCGCAACACTGTCGAGCCCGATAAAATGTCGACTTCGTACCGCTCGCTATCCTCACCCAACGGCACCTCGCCGACCCAGCTATCGCCGTCGATCCGGGTGCGCCGGATCCACGTCAATGTTATGCCGCCGCCATCGCGGCTCGCTTTCACATGCACAGGCGCGAGCGGGCGCAACGCGGTCGCGTGCGGCGTCGCTTCAAGCGCCAGCGCCGAGGGATCGCCGCTGTCGCGGGCGGCCGCGCCAACACGCAATTGCAGGGTCCGCACCAGCCGCCTGCTGCAGCCTGTGAGTTATAAACATATTACCG
>JBEPUC010000006.1:0-127449 GCA_041691675.1 Hyphomicrobiales bacterium
CGGCTGATGTGGCTGTCGAGGTTGACGCGCACCATCGGCCAGTTCAGCCGCGCCGCGACCTGCTCGATGTGGGTCGATTTACCGGTACCGTGAAAACCGGTGACGATGACGCGACGATTGCGCGAAAACCCGGCGAGGATAGCCAGCGTGGTCGGCCGGTCGAAACGGTAATCCGGATCGACGTCCGGTACGTGCTCTTCGGGCTGCGAATAGGCCGGCACTTCCATGTCGCTGTCGATGCCGAACAATTGACGGACCGACACTTTCATGTCGGGCAGTTTTGCGGTTTCACTCACTGCGGCGGTCATTGATCCTCCGTGGCCTCGGGACGCCCGAAGCCCATTTCATGGTCGAATAGGGTACGTTCCGGCTGATGGCGGGCGGCAACCTAGCAGACCGAAAGGCCGCGAAAAACCCGGGTGTCGCGAAAAACACCTGCAATCTTATCAATAAGATAGGTGCTTGGGGCCGTCGGGAAAGGCGGGGCTGGGTTGCTCAGCAGTTGGAACGGGCGCTGGCGATTCCCCGGTGCGAACGACCGGGTCGAGGCCCGGTCAGCCCATTCCGACCGATTTCAGGTAGTTATAGGCTTGGATGATCTCGATGAGCCGGTCCTCGGTCGACCGGTCGCCGCCATTGGCGTCGGGGTGATGGCGCTTCACCAGGTCCTTGTAGCGGGCTTTGACCTGCACCGCGGTGGCGCTCACTTCGAGGCTGAGCGCCTCGAATGCCTTGCGCTCGGCGTTGCGGATGACGCGGGTCTCGACGCGCTTCTTTTGTTCCTTGCCGGTGCCGTCGAACAGGCCGAAGGGGTCCTCGGAACCGCCAAGCGCGCTCAGATCTGGTTTGACGCGGCGCTTGCCGGTGCCCATTTTCCAGGTTGGGCGATGGCCTGTCAGCGCATCCTTCTGGTAGGCGAGCACGGCATCGTCGTCCATGCCGGCGAAAAAATTGTACGACTGATTGTATTCACGCACGTGCTTGACGCAGTAGTGCCAGCGGCCGGTGGCGTTCGGACCTTTCGGCGCGAAGTTGGTCGCCTTTTCCTTGCAGCCCGCCCATTGGCAAACCGGGCCGTCGTTTTTGACACGACGATCCTTGCCAGGCTTGACGCGAATGCTGTCGAAGAGCGGTGAATCGATTTTCATGGCCGAATATTATGCGCTTTTTTTGAAGGTAGCTTCAAGTCTTGACAGAGTTATCGCAACACGATTTTGGCGGTAATACGCCCAAGCCGAACAACCATTGACCAACATGCCACCGGCGCCTAACTGAAAACCATGCAGACCGTCGATGTCATTACAAAGAAACTGAACGAGGCTTTCGCCCCGCAAAGTCTCAAGGTGGTGGACGAATCCCATCAGCACGAAGGCCACGCTGGACACCGGCCGGGCGGACAGACCCACTTCAGAGTCTATATTGTGTCGGCAGCGTTTGAAGGAAAGACCCGGCTCGCCCGTCATCGCATGATTAATGAAATACTTTCCGACGACCTGGCGGCAGGCGTCCACGCGCTGGCGATTCACGCCAACGCGCCGGGGGAAGCAAAAATTTAAGCACCCGTCGCGGGAACGGCGCGCGGCAATGGCTGGATGCGCAACGCGGTGATGCGATTGCGGGCGCGGCGCAGCACCCGGAAGCGGAAGCCGTGAAACGTGAAGCTCTGCCCGACTTCGGGGATCGAGCGCGCCTCGTGGATGACCAAACCGGCGATGGTGGTGGCTTCCTCGTCGGGCAGGTTCCAGTCCATCACGCGATTCAAGTCGCGGATCGGCACGGCGCCATCGACGTTGATCGAGCCGTCAGGCTGCTTGCGCACGCCCGGCATGGCGACATCATGCTCGTCGGTAATGTCGCCGACGATCTCCTCGAGAATATCTTCGAGCGTGACCAGTCCTTCGACCTCGCCGTATTCATCGACGACGAGAGCAAATGGCGTCTTTCGACGCCGGAACGCCTTGAGCTGTTCCGACACGGAGCGCGTGTCGGGCACGAACCACGGCGGCGTCAGCAAAGACGCGATATCGACCTTGGCGGCATCGCCGCCGAGCGCGTGCAGCGCCCGCAACAGATCCTTGACGTGCAGCACACCGACGATGTTTTCCGGATTGCCGCGCCACAGCGGCAGTCGCGTCACCGGCGAGGCAATCATCGCGTCCACGACCTCCTCCGGCTTCTCGTCCGCGTTGAGCGTGATCATGTTGGTTCGATGAACCATCACATCCGACACCGCCAGTTCGCGCAGATCGAGCACGCCGCCGAACATGTCGCGATCGAGCTTCTCGACGCCTCCCTCGCGGTGGAACAGGTCGACCGCGCCGCGCAGTTCCTCGCGCGCCGACAGCACCTGCTGATCCTCGCCGACCGTCATGCCGACGAATTTCAAAAGCCAGCGCACCAGCGCCTCGATCGCCATCAGGATCGGACCGAATAATTTGACGAAGTAATAGAGCGGTCGCGACACCGCGAGCGCAATGCGGTCGGGCGCGTTGAAGGCCGCCGTCTTCGGCAGGATTTCCGAGAACACGACGACAACGATGGTCATGACGATCGTGGCATAGAGAACGCCGGCATTGCCGAACCACGCCGTCAACACCCCGGTCGCGAGCGCCGACGCTGCGATATTGACCGCGTTGTTGCCGAACAAGAGCGCGCCGAGCAGGCGCTCGCGCTGCGCCAGTAGCCGGTTGACGATGCCGGCCTGCTTGTTGCCCTGCTTTTCCAGCCGCGCCATGCTGGCGCGAGACGAGGCCGTGAGCGCGGTCTCGCTGCCGGCGAAACAGGCCGACAACAAGAGGCACGCTAGAACGATAACGAGAGACAGCCAGTCGTCCGCGGTCATTGCTGCATTTCTTTTTTAAGGCCTTTATTGAACAATTTTTTCGGCCAGAAAGGCGCGCACTTCGGCCGGATCGACATCGTTGGCGACGAACGCTTCGCCGACGCCGCGCGCCAGGATGAAGGTCAGCTTACCGCGCTTGACCTTCTTGTCTTGCGCGATCAGATCCATCAGGCGGTCCGCATCGGGAACGCCGCCCGGCACCTCCTTGACGTGGGTGGGCAGACCGACCGACGCAAGATGCGCGCGGACGCGGCCGGCGGCGTTATCGCCGACGAGGCCCTTGCGCACCGAAAACTCGAACGCCAACGTGCAGCCAAGCGCCACCGCCTCACCGTGCAGCAGGCGCTGCGAGAACCCGGCGGCCGCCTCGAAAGCATGGCCGAAGGTGTGACCCAAGTTGAGCAGCGCACGTTCGCCGGTCTCGCGTTCGTCCCGGGCAACCACATCGGCCTTGGCGCGGCAGCACGCCGCGATGGCCTGCTCGCGCGCAGAACTTCCTGAACTTTGCCCGCCGGCGAACATGTCCCGCCAGTTCGCCTCCAGCCACGAAAAGAAGCCGGCATCACCCAGAAGTCCGTATTTGGCGACCTCGGCATAGCCGGCGCGGAATTCGCGCGGCGACAGCGTATCAAGCAACGCCGTGTCGGCGATCACCAGAATCGGCTGGTGGAAGGCACCGACCAGATTCTTGCCTTGGCGCGAATTGATGCCAGTCTTGCCGCCGACCGATGAATCGACCTGGGCCAGCAGGCTCGTCGGCACCTGCACGAAATCGAGCCCGCGCCGCACGCTCGCGGCGGCAAAGCCGGCGAGATCGCCGATCACACCGCCGCCGAGCGCGATGATGAGATCGTTACGCTCGATGCGCGCGGCGATGATCGCTTCGCAGACTGTCTCGAACGTCGCGTAGTTCTTGGAGCCCTCGCCCGGCGGAACGATGATGGGCAAACTGGCGATGCCTGCCGCGCGCAGCACAGCTTCGACCGACGCGAGATGCGCCTCGGCCACCGTTGCGTCTGTGACGATAACGGTGCGCGCGCCGGGCCGCAGCGCTTTGATGCGCGCGCCGAGCATCGCGAGCACGCCGCGGCCGATGACGATGTCGTAAGCGCGCGCCGCCAGTTCGACCTTGACGGTGATCGGATCGCGGGTATCGGGCGGCGCGTTCATAAACTCTTCTCCGCACCGAAACCTGTCGCCTCGCCGGCCGGGTCGAGCAGGCCGAGATGCCTCGGCAGGACGGCACAGATCTCATCGACGATGGTGTCATGCGGCTCGTCGCGCGACTGAACGACAATGTCGGACAGAGCATAGACCGGTTCGCGCAACGGCAGCAGGTCCTTCATTTTATCGACCAGCGGGCGCTCGCCGCGCCGCTTGGTTCGCTTTATCAGCACGTCGAGGTCGGCCTTGAGCCAGACCGAGATGCCTTTGAGCCGAATGAGATCGCGGGTGCGCTGGTCCATGATCGCACCGCCGCCTGTCGCCAGCACCTGCGGCCCTTGTTCGAGCAGGCGGGCGATCACGCGGGCTTCGCCGGCGCGGAAATAGGGCTCGCCGTGGCGGGAGAAAATTTCCGGAATGGTCATGCCAGCGGCGGTCTCGATCTCGGTGTCGGCATCGACGAAGGAAATGCCGAGCCGGGTTGCGAGCCGGCGGCCGATCGAGGACTTGCCGGCACCCATCATGCCGACAAGCACGACCGACCGGACGCCGAGAACGCGGAGAATGTCCGCTTTCAGGGCCGGCTCGGCAGCGTTTTCCGCGGGTCTTTGGACGGCGGTGTTAACCATGCTAGAATTCCGGCGCGACGCAATGCGTTCCATATACCAGCAATTGAGACAACTGCGACTCTGTCAGGCTTGTCAGTTGTTAAGGAACGTGGTCGTTCACGCGTAACATAGCGTTTTTGGTCGCTGCCGCCGGATATCGATCATGCCGAGCCTGTTCAGATTCCTTTTCGTCCTCGGTCTGATCGCGGCCGCCGGCTATGTGACCGTGTTTTCGCTGGCCAATTTCGTTAAATACCAGCCGCGCGAGATTATCGTGACGGTGCCACCCGACAAGTTCCTGAAGCAGCCGAATTGATGCACCAAGCGCACCGCCCTACCCGCCCCTCCGCTCGTCGTCCCCGCGAAAGCGGGGACCCAGTCTTGTTGTCTCTGGATTCCCGCTTTCGCGGGAATGAGCGAAGAAGGCTGCGACGGCGAAGCAATCTCTAGAGCCGGAGGCGACGATGGCCCCCGCCGCAACCACCGACGCCGCGCTGATTGAGCTGTTTCTCGACATGCAGGCGGCCGAGCGCGGCGCCGGCGAGAATACCCTGAGCGCCTATCGCAACGATCTCGACGATCTCGCGGCCTATCTGCGCGCCGCCGGACGGACCATCGCCAAGGCGGACACCGACGACCTGCGCGGATTTCTCAAGAGCCTCGATGAGCGCGGTTTCGCCGCTTCATCGCTGGCCCGGCGGCTGTCGGCGACGCGGCAGCTTTACCGCTTTCTCTATGCCGAAGGAAAACGGGGCGACAATCCGGCGGCGGTGCTGGAAGGACCCAAGCGCGCGCAAACGCTGCCGAAGATCCTGTCGATTGCCGAAGTCGATAACCTGCTGACGCAAGCGCGCGGCAATGCCGAGAATGCCGAACAACCCAAGGCTACGAGGCTGCGCGCGGCGCGGCTGCTGTGTCTGCTGGAGGTCGTCTATGCGACCGGCTTGCGCGTCTCCGAGCTGGTGGCGTTGCCGTCCTCCGCGGCGCGACGCGAGCAGCAAATGCTGGTGGTGCGCGGCAAGGGCAACAAGGAGCGACTGGTGCCGCTCAACGGCGCGGCCAAACGGGCCATGGCGGAATATCTCGCCTTGCACGCCGAGAGCGCGCCCGACGGCAAAGGCGGCGACAAGAGCAAGTGGCTGTTCCCGTCGTTCGGCGAACAGGGCCACCTTACCCGCCAGCATTTCGCCCGCGAGTTGAAGGCGCTGGGTGCCGCCTGCGGCCTCGCCCCGGCGCGCTTAAGTCCGCATGTGCTGCGGCATGCTTTCGCCAGCCACCTGTTGCACAACGGGGCCGACCTGCGCGTGGTGCAGACGTTGCTCGGCCACGCCGACATCTCGACCACGCAGATTTACACCCACGTGCTGGAAGAGCGCCTCAAGACACTGGTGCGCGATCTGCACCCATTGGCTGATGGCGAGCGCGGTTAAGCCGCCTGCTTCGCCTTCATGAAGTAATTGGCGTTCTTGCCAAGCACGACCTTGCGAATGAGCGCGCGGACCGCGGCGCTCTTGCGCAGCGGATCAACCACCGCCTTGGCCGAGCGGAACAGCGCCAGCTTGACCGCGTCGGCCGCTTGGTTGTGCCCCGGCGCGCGCTGCGGAAAACCGGCGCGGCGCAAAAGCGAATTGACCACGACGATGTCATTTTTCGCCATCACCGCCTTGGTCTTCCAGGTCACCGCCAGCGAGATCGAAAACTGCGAGCCGGTGCGCACCCAATGCGGCCACAGATACGGCACGAACACGCCGTCACCGGGCTTGAGCGCGTAACAGGTCGACTTCGATTCATAATCGGCGCTGTAACTGACGTTGCGGTGCTTGGTCAGCGAGTGCTCGATGGCATCGTCGGCCACCACCGAACCGTCGCGGTTGTCGCAGATCGTGAAAAATTTGTCGCCGTGGATGTGCACGAAAATGTTGTCTTCGGCATCGACGTGGAACGGCGTCGTCGAGTTCGGCGACGAGACGAACATGAAGCCGCGAACGTCCTCGAAACCGGCGTCTTCAAGACTGGCATGGCCGCCGGCGCGCGCGACCGCGTGCAGCGCCTGTTCGATGACGGCGCGATAGGCCGGATGCTGCTCGACGCGCTTGAGCACCATCCAGGCGCCGCAGGTCTCGATGCGGCGCACGACTTCGGCCGGATCGAGATCGACCAGCGGCGTCTGGTCCGGGTCCTGGCCGATCGCGGCCTTGCCGGAATTGTATTCGATCGAATCCGCGGGGAGTTCGCGCACCAGTTCGACGATGTGCTCCAGCGCGAACAACGGATTGCCCGCGAACAGATGCCTGATCTTGAAAGGCTGGTTTGGAAACGCGGCGGCGAAAGCGGACTTGTCGATGGGCTCGACCATGGCAAGGCTGGCATTCATGGCTATTGTCCTTTCAACGAGCGGATGCGGTGATAGAATTTTTTGGCGGTGCGGCGGGCTGAGTGGCGCGCGGCGATCAGGCCGACACAGGCAAGCAGCAGCATGCGGCCGCGGCCGGTCGGCACGATGAGGTCGCAGATGGCGAGACGCGCGCGCCAGATGCGGTCGATCATCGGATGATTGCTGATGGCGATGGAATCGACATCGTCGATATTGTCGTCGGCGCACAAAGTGCGGGTGATATCGAGGGTGATCTGTACGCCGGGCGACGTCTTGGCCAGGGTTTCGTCGTAGGCGATCTTGAAGAAATAGCCGCGGCGCAGGTGACGCAGCAGCACGCCGGCGGCAACGACGTTATCGCCCGATGACAAGGTCGCCATTTGCGCCGCGCCGCTGGCCACCAGATCGGGCACGGCATTGCGGATGAACGCGGCATCGCCCTCGCTCTGCGCCAGCGCCGTGCCGGTGGCGCCTTTCCAGCCGGCGGCTTCAAGCGTCAGGAAAGCATCGAGCGCGGCGGCCGTCTCGTCGCCGGGCGCGGCCAATTTGAACGTAACCTCACCATCGTCAGCCAGACGGTTGCGCTGGCGGCGAAGCTCTTTGATCTTCTTCGATCCGAGCGACTGGAGCGCGGTCTCGCCGTCCTGCGTGGCGTCGAGGCGCGCGCGTTGATGGCGCTCGAGCACGTAAGTCTTCGTCTTGATCGCAGCGCGCAACGCCGCCGCGGCCGGTCCCTCTTCGGCAAGCGCCGGGAACAGCAGCGCCAGCGCGCCGGCTTTCTTCGCGGCAGCAACCAGCGCCCGCGCGGCGGCATCCGTCATCTCGGCGTCCAGCATCGGCGTGGTCAGCGGCGCATAGGCCTGCCAGGCCACCATGACCGGGATCGGCAACCGCAGCGCGCGCCAGGCCGACACTACGGGCAAGAGCCCAATCAGCCGCGATCGGGCCGGACCATCCCATGCCAAGAGCGCCCGCACGCCGGCGTGGGCCTCGCGATTTTGCGCCACCGCGCGGGCCCAGGCCGGGTGAAAAAATGCGTTCGGCTCGACGGCGCGGGCGGCAAGATCGGCCCAGGCCGCGCGAGGCACCGCCATCAGGTCGACGACGTCGAACGTGGCGGGACGTGGGGTCGCCTGCGCCGCGCTAAGGCGGTCCTGGATACCGCTCCAGGCGCCGATAAAAGTACCGCTAAAACTTTCGATGATCGACATGAAGCTCCCGCGACCCCGCGCATACCCGCGGCGACCTTGGCCAAACGCCGTTAAAAGGGAGCAAAAGCGAACATCGAGAGGGGGTTAAAACTGGAAATCCGGTCCTTGGATGCTAAACACGGTTAAAAGCCCGCTAGCGATCAGGGCGGCCTTTGAACGAATTTTTACGGATTGCCGCGCAGGCTTGGTTGGCTTGACTTGAGGCCCTCACGGGGGCCAGTTGCGACCCACCGCCAGCGTCCCATTTACCCTGCAAAACAACGCGACGATCGAACGATATGCGCAGTTATCTTGATTTTGAGAAGCCCGTGGCCGAGTTGGAGGCCAAGGTCGAGGAACTGCGCGCGATGGGCGAGACCGACAACGCGGTGTCGGTCCCCGAGGAGATCGGCCGGCTTGAGGTCAAGGCAGCCCTGGCGCTCAAGGAACTCTATGCCGACCTGACGCCTTGGCAGAAAACGCAAGTGGCGCGCCACCCGCAACGGCCGCATTGCCTCGACTACGTCGCCGGGCTGCTGACCGAATTCGTGCCGCTCGCCGGCGACCGAAAGTTCGGCGATGACGCCGCCATCATTGGTGGTTTTGGGCGGTTTCGGGGGGAAAGCATTTGTGTGCTCGGCCACGAAAAAGGCTCGGATACCGAGAGCCGCCTCAAGCACAATTTCGGCATGGCTCGGCCAGAGGGCTACCGCAAAGCGGCGCGGCTGATGGAAATGGCCGACCGTTTCGGCATTCCGGTCCTCACTTTGGTCGATACCGCCGGCGCCTATCCCGGCATTGGCGCCGAGGAACGCGGCCAGGCCGAAGCCATTGCGCGCTCGACCGACGTCTGCCTCGGGCTGGGCGTGCCCAATGTTGCGGTAATCCTCGGCGAGGGCGGCTCCGGCGGCGCCATTGCGCTCGCGACCGCCAACAAGGTGCTGATGCTCGAACACGCGATTTACAGCGTGATTTCGCCGGAAGGCGCGGCCTCGATCCTCTGGCACGACAGCACCAAGGCGCAGGATGCCGCCACCAACATGAAAATCACCGCCCAGGACATGATGCGCTTCGGCGTCATCGACCAGATCATTGCCGAGCCGACCGGCGGCGCCCACCGGGACCCGGCCGCGACGATTGCCGCCGCGTCGGACGCGATCGGCGCGGCGCTCAACGAACTCAAGGTCCTGGACCGTGATGCCGTGCGCAAGGCGCGTCGCGACAAGTTTCTGGCGATGGGCCGTTTGCCCGCCCGCGCCCCGGGTTGATGGCAATGCTGAATTTGGTCAGAACTGCGCTCGGAGGGCCGGCAGAAAACCCGTCTTACGATGCTTTAGAGACGGTTTACCATACACTTAGCGGCTGTTGGGGACCGGCTCGTTTGCCTTGCGGTTGCCACATCTTATGGATAACGATGTCTCAATGAAGGCCGCCCGCTCGGGGGAGTTAAGCGTTTGAAACGACCCTACTTACGCGCGCTTCTCGCGTCAGCGGCTGTGGCTGGCGCGATTGCCCTGGCCGGCTGCAATGCCGACAGCCTTTCGACCAATGGCCGCGCCCAGGCGCCGCTATCGGAGAAGACTCTCTCCGAAATCGCGTCGAAGAACATGGACAAGGATTCGCCGATCCTCGCCCGCATCTTCAAGGAAGAAGCGGAATTGGAGATCTGGAAAAAAGACCGCAGCGGCGAATACGCGCTGCTCAAGACCTATCCGATCTGCCGCTGGTCCGGCGATCTCGGCCCGAAAAAGAGAGAAGGCGATCGGCAGGCGCCCGAGGGCTTCTACACGATCACACCGGGACAGATGAACCCGGCCTCCAATTATTATCTCGCCTTCAACACCGGCTTTCCGAACACCTATGATCGCGCCTGGGGCTACACCGGTTCCGAGTTGATGGTGCATGGCGATTGTTCGTCGCGCGGCTGCTACGCGATGACCGACGAGCAGATCCAGGAAATCTACGCGCTGGCTCGCGAGTCTTTTTTCGGTGGACAGAAGGCGTTTCAGCTTGAGGCCTTTCCGTTCCGCATGACCGCCCTGAACATGGCGAAGCATCGCAATAACCCGAACTTCGCGTTCTGGAAGATGCTCAAGGAAGGCTACGACCACTTCGAGGCGACCAAGCAGGAACCGAAAGTCGCGGTCTGCGAAAAGCGCTACGTGTTCGATCCGGCCTCGCCCGACGATGCCGGCAAGCCGCTCAAGTTCGATGCTCGCGGCGCGTGCCCGGTGTTCCAGCTCGACAAGAACATCGCCGATGTCGTGCTCGACAAGCGCCGCAAAGAGCAGCTCCAGATGGCCGAATACATCGCGCAGGGCGTGGCTACGGTGCCGTCGCGGCACAATATCGACGGCGGCATGAATCCGGTGTTCGCCAGCAAGCTGACCAGCCAGGAAGGCTACGACAGCAAGGGCCAACTCATTCAGGTTGCCACCGCGCCGGGCGCATTGCCGCGCGGCTTCAACACTCCGGCGCCGCAGACGATGGTTTCAGTGCCGAAGGCGGTGCCCGACAACGCCAGCGCGCCCGTGATGATGGCGAATGTACCGGTACCGCGGCCCGCTCCCGAACCGAAGGCTGGCGAAGCGCCGCCTGAGAAGGCGACCTCCATCGCCGGCCTTTTTGGCAACGTGTTCAAGGGTGCGCGGGCGAATACCGAATCCGAGCCCGCTTCCCAGCCTGCTCCGGCTGCGCTCCATCCCAAGCGCGAAGCCAAGCCGCGGCATGAGGTCCGCACCGCGTCCGCTCCTGCCCCCGCACCCAAACTGCGCGGGCAGACGCATGATGCCGAACCGGCAGCGCAGCCGAAGGCGGTCGCCGCCAATCCGCCGCATTCCGCAGAGCCGCGTGCGCGCACGGCAAACGCCACATCGCCTAAAGTTGTGAGCGATGCGCCACGCCCCGAGAGTCACGCGTTGCGCACGGCCTATTCATCAACGCAGCAAACTACGGGCAACGCGCTCTTGTCCGGCGCGCAGCCTGTGGTGCCCATCGGGTCGTTCGACTCGCGCTGGTCGGGCACGCGCTAGTTCAGTTCGCGCTAATCCAATTGTAATTGCGTTTCGATAACGTCGCGCCGGGCATCGCGCCTGGCTGATGTTCGGGATGTATCGCATGGACTGCTTCGTCTACGTTCTCGGCAGCCGGCACAAAGGCCGCACGCTGACTTACGTTGGCTGGACCAACGACATCCCGCGCCGCCTCACCAAACACAACGCCGGCAAGGGCGCGCGCTCGACCCGCGGCCGCGCTTGGACGCTGCTGCATTCCGAAACTTTTGCGACAAAGGCCGAGGCCATGAGCCGGGAGTGGCATCTCAAGCGCGAACGCGCCTTTCGCAAAAAATTGGCGTCGCGCGCCGAACTGTAAACGCGGGATCGCTGCCGATACGATGTGCGAAACTCTACTGTTGCGAACCTCTATTGTTAATTGGACAGCCTTAAAGGCCGGGTCTACATCAAAGCGCCATCGGATTTGTCGAGCCGAAACCGCCGCCAATTGCAGGAGCGTGTCATCAATTATTCAGCCCCCATCGCATCGTCCGGTTCAGCCGCCAATGCAGATGCCTTGGCAGCCGGCCGTTTGCCGCGCTTCAACGACGGCACCTGGGAATTTCCCGTCCTTCATGTGCGCGGCGGCACCTCGACCGGGCTGGTGATCTGGGATCGCGCCGCGCCGAAAGAACTCGAATTGCGCGAGGAATTGCTGCGCCACCTGATGGGCCTGCCGCTCTCCGGCACCAGCGCGGACGCCAAGCAGATTACCGGGCTCGGACGCGGCTATCCGACCAGCAACAAAGTGTTCTTCTGCGAGATGACGACCACTGAAAGCGGCGGCCCGCGCATCGTCTCGACGCTGGCGCAACTGGCGCACGGCAAGTCGCAGATCGACTGGAGCGTGAACTGCGGCAACATGTCTGCGGCGCTGCCGTTCTGGGCGATCGATCAGCGGTTTTTGCCGCGCGAACTCGACGGCAATGGCGAGATCGAAATCTACAACACCAACACCAAGGCAACGATGACCGGCCGCGTCACGCTTGCCGGCGATGGCTTTGCCTTCGCGCAAATTCCCGGCGTCGATGGCGAATTCCCCGGCGTCGATCTGTTCATGGCTAATCCGGTCGGCGCCAAGACGGGAAAGGCGCTGCCGACCGGCAATCTCACCGATCGTTTCGGCGACTACACCGTGTCCTGCGTCGATGTCGCCGTGCCGATGGTGATCGCGCGCGCGTCGGAATTCGGCAAGACCGGTACTGAATCTGTCAAAGACCTGCGCGGCGACGATGTGTTCTTCTCGGCGTTGAAAAAACTCTGGATCGAGGCCGGGCTTAAGATGGGCCTGACTACCAAAGGCCGTCCGATGACGGCGGAAGAACTGGCCAACAGCGAGACCATTCCGAAAGTCTGCATCGTCGGCGCGCCGGTCAATGGCGGCAATATCTCGACGCGCTATTTCACGCCGCAGGAAGGCCACGCCACAATGGCAGTCACCGGCGGCTGTTGCCTCGCCGCCGCCTGCCTGATGCCAGGCACGGTCGCGCATGAGCTGGCCCATGGCCTGCCGACGCTCACGGCAACCGCGTCGGAAGTCCAGGTCGATATCGAGAACCCGGCCGGTATTCTTTCGGCCACGATCGGTGGCTCGTATGCCGGCGGTGAAACCAAGATCACGCGCGCCGCTTACAAGCGCTCGGCGCAAATCCTGCTGCGCGGTTGCGTGCCGGTGTACCGCGCTTCAGCCGCGCTGAAGCAGGCGCTGAGCGAAACGGCGAATGCCGGCGGTGCAAAGTAACGGCGCATTGCCGTGCGGCGTACACGCCGCTATCACGAAAGCGTGGGATCGGCTTCGATTAACGTCACCGCGACTTGCTGCGGCGTGATGAAGTCGTGTCCACCGCTTTGATCGGGCATCAGTTAGTTTCCCTGCGCCACGTCACGTGGCTTTCGATCAACGGGGAATAAAAATGTCAGCTCTCAAGAAAGCTATCTTCGCCGCGGGCATGACGTTAGCGCTCGCCACCGCTGCTTACGCGTCCGATGCGTCCGAACTGTCGATGAAGCCGAATCAGGTCTATTTCGTCGATATGAAAGGACATGCGATGGTCGGCGAGATGAAGGCGCCGAGCGCGGAATTGATGGCCCGCGCTCAGGAAGTGCCTGCCGGCACCGCGTTCTTCATGCACAACGGCAAGCTGATGATGGTGTTCGATCGCGGCATGGTCGACCTCATGTCGCACTGATCTGCTTGGCGTGCGCTACGGCGAATACTCCCGGCCCATTGCCGGGGGCATTCCCGTTTTGCGTGGCGAGATTTCAGTTCGGCAGCGTCGGCTTCACCCCGGCGGTCAATTCGCGCGACACGTCGATGATGTCGCGCTCAACCTTGGCTTGGCGATTGGTCAAATCCAGATAGCGTTTGGTGAGCACACCGTCGGCGGCCCAATCGCCAGACGTGCGTGCTTCCGGCGGCGCATCGGCCATATCCGCGATCAACTCCTCGATTGACTGGTCGAGTTCGTTGCGCTCCTGCGTGAGTTCCGACAGCAACACTTCGAGATTCTGCGATTTCTTGCTCATGGCGATTCGCTCAGGCCGGGACGACGACTTTGCCGATTGGCCATAGCGCAATACCGGCCAATTTCAAATGTGCCCAGGCAAACGGAATGCCGACAATGGTGACGGCCAGCAAGATCGCGGTGACAAGATGGCCGAGCGCCAGCCACCAGCCGGCCAGCACGAGCCACACCACATTGCCGAGCAGGCCAAAGGGCCCGGTGCCGATATCCTCGCGGCCGAAATAATCGTCCCGCGACACCGCCCTCTGGCCGAACGGCAGCAGCGTGTAGGCGGCGATGGTGAAAGCCGCCTTCGCCCACGGCAGGCCGACGATGGTGATCGCCATGATAACCGCTGCCACGGCCCACCCGACGGCCATCCAGAAGCCGCCAAGCAGGATCCACAGGACATTCAAAAGCAAGGAGACCGGGGCCATCTGATTCTTCCATAAGGATCGCGCCATCGCGCGCGCAACTCGCTATCTAGATATTGCGTCGGCGTTTCCAAGGCGTCGGCCTGCCGGTAGCCCACCTGTCATCCCACCCGGCGGCTACGCCGGAACGGCCGCCAAGCGGTGGGCAGCACAAGCGCAAATGCATTGCCCGCGGCAATTATTTGGCGCTAGCGTTCGGTCATCGGCATTCCCTGCAAGGCGCAACAAGCGTCAGCGATGCCGCAACCAACCGGCGACGAAACATGACCAAGGACGCAAACCTGGATCAGGCTTCATACAAGCTCGACCGGCGCGCGGTGCTCGCCGGCACCACGGCGCTCGGCGCCGCCAGCCTGCTGCCGGGCGGCGCGGGCGCGCAAACCGCGACGCCGGCCGCGGGACTGCCGGCACGCGGCGAATTCGTGGTGCGCGGCGCTCACGTTTTGTCGATGGACGACAAGGTCGGCGATTTCGCCGGCGGCGATGTCCATGTCCGCGATGGCGCCATCGTCGCGGTCGGTGCCAATGTCGCCGCGGCGGGTGCGCAGGTCATCGACGGCAAAGGCATGATCTGCATGCCCGGCTTCGTCGATACCCACTGGCATCATTGGACCACGATCCTGCGGCCGGCGATGCGCGCCGACGATCCGAAGAAAACTTATTTTCCGGTCACCCTCGCCCTCGGCCTGCACTACACGCCGGAAGACAGCTACCATAGCGTCCGGCTCAGTCTTGCCGAGGCGATCAGCGCCGGCGTCACCACCACCCACAACTGGGCGCACAACGTGCGCAGCCCGGCGCACGCCGATGCCGAGGTCAAGGCAATGCGCGAGAGCGGCCTGCGCGGACGCTTCGCCTATGGTCCGGCGCTGGGCGCGCCGAACGACAAGCCGATGGATATTGCCGACTGGGCGCGTCTCAAGAAGGATATGGGCAAGGACGAGATGATCGGTCTCGGCATCTGCTCGCGCAACATCGACAGCAGCAACGCGTCGCGCGGCGCCATCAACGCCGAGATGGCGAAGAAGGAATGGACCGCGGCACGCGAACTCGGCCTGCCGATCACGCTGCATACCAATGGCAGCGCCAATGTGCGGCTGCTCGCCGACAACAATCTGCTCGGCCCGGACGTACAACTGGTGCATCCGCTCAATCTTGCAGCCGACGACTTCGCGATGCTGGCGAAGCATGATGTGCGTTACTCGACTTCGCCGCTCGGCGAAGCTGGCCGCACCGGCGAAACCCAGTTGTCAGAACTGCTGACCGCCGGCGTCAAGGTCAGCATCTCGATCGACAATGTCACCGCCGAACGCTGCGATTGCTTCAACTGCATGCACATGCTGCAAACGCTCAACCGCCATCGCAGCGCCGGCAAATACAGCCTGCCGACCAAGCGGCTGGTCGAGATGGCCACCATCGGCGGCGCGATTGACTTGGGACTGGCCGACAAGACCGGATCGCTGACGCCGGGCAAACGCGCCGACCTGATCCTGGTGCGGACGGACACCGAAAATATGCACGGCGCCGGCGATCCGTATGACGCGCTGGTGCAGCTGGCGCAGCCGTCGGACGTCGACACCGTGGTCGTCGACGGCCGCGTCTTGATGCGCAAGCGGGCCTTCACCGCGCTCGACTATGCCAAGGTCGTCGCTGAGACATCGGCCGCCTTCGAGGCGCTTAAAGTACGCGCCAAATGGGCATAAGCCAAAGGTGGGCGTGACCGACAGGCGTTGACGCTTTGCCGAACAGAATGCCCCGGCCGATTCCGCCGGGGCATTCTTGGCCGCGCCGGTTCATGCCACGGTCATTATGCAACGGCCGTAAAGAGCGAACCCCAGCCGGTAACGCGCTTGGGATCGATGCCGGCGAGGATCAAGGATTTCCAGAGCACCGTTGCCACGGAGTCATAGACGGGAGTTCCGGTTCGCTGTTCGAGCTTTTCCACCAAGGGCGCGGCTTTCAGATTGGTGCAGATGACGGCGATGGCCTGCGGCTTTTCCCGTGCGACATCCGCCGCCATCGCCTCGATCTGGGCCGTCGTGACTTCGGCGAAAGAATAATTATCCCGCAAGCCGAGGTGCCGCTCGCCGCCGCAGGCGATGCCGATGCGAGCATAGTTCGCCAATATCTTTTCCTGCACATCGTCGAGATACGGCGTTACGAAACCGAGCCTGGTCACCTTGGTTTTTTCGAGAATTTCGTTCAGCGCCAGCATCGAAGTCGTCGCAGCGATTCCAGTTGCCGCCGTGATGCGTTCGCATAGCCGGACATCGGCATCGAAGCCAAGCCAGCCGGACGATGTGCCGTTCCAACCGATGGTATCGACCTTGGCATGGGCCAGCAATTCGGCAGCGCGGAGGATTTCGCCGTCGTCAAACTGGGCGAGCGCGTTGCCAGACAAAGCGATTTCGGTGACCTTGAAGCGGGAAAAATGAACCGACACTTCCGGGAGCCCGGAAACCATCGCCTGCGTGATCGGCTCCAGCGACGTGTTCGACGACGGTGTCAGCATTCCCAGCCGGACAGATTGCGCCATGCTCGCCCCTTGCGTTGAAAATCAACAAGCCGTCTTGACCGCAAGAAATCTAACGGCATGTCCGTCCCTCCACAATCGGCAATAAAAAACGCCGCGCTTGGCGGGCGCGGCGTTAGTACAATGGAGGGCAGCACGAATAATCATGGCAACTCGGAGATCAGCTTCAGATATTCAGCCTCCGGCCATACACGAGCGGTGCGCGTGCGTACATTGCCGAGCGAGCTGAGCGCTAGGGCAAATTTAGCGACGTTATCGCCGCTGGATGTCTCGAGGAGAGCGATAAGATCGCTGTCGCCAGTGGTGAGGTAAAACTGCTTAATCTCAACGTGCACCTTCTTGGCCAATTCGTGGGCCGCTTTCGCACGCTTCTGTGCGTCCTTGATATTACGAATGCCTTGCTCGGTCCAATTGAGCGATAACATGAATGTTGGCATAACACGCTCCCTGGATGTTGTCTGTCGCCGTGCCGCAAGCAGCGCGCGCACGCGAAAGAGTGTGGGCGTTGCATCTACGATCAAGCCAGGGTCGGCTTCAATATTAGATTGGTGTCACAGACGACACCCAGGCTACCGACCAATGCAGGCGACGATTTCCGGCACCGACATTATGGGCAGCACCGCCAAGCCAATCTGCTCGACCGTAGAAAGATGTTATCCCGGTTTTCTTCCGATGTCGAATGCTTGCCTGAAATAGATCGAAAAACGCAATAAACAACATGGGCGCAGATTGATTTTAAGCACGCCCTCTTCAAGAACCAGCGGAGAAACTCAAGGCTACCCCTAGCCAGACGCCGCCTCCGTGTCTTTCTACGATTGGGAATGCGACATAATTGGTTGCTGCTGAAAACTTTCGGTGAAATGCAAGCTGATAACTAGTCGCAATGCTTCCAGCTCGGTGAAGGAGGCCATCGCGCGGTAATGCAAAGGCCGGCACGTAGTCCAATGCTGCAACGCACGCGCGCAACAAGGAAATGGAGATAGCGTGTAATGCGGCGAGTTTGCAATCCGTCGGGCGGTATCATATGGTAAATAAAAAATTTGCGGATTGACTGGGGGAATATCTCATAACTCGCACGGTAACTGTGGGTGGCTTGTGAATGAATAACCTCATTCACTGTTTACCCGTGTGAAATTGCATGCGTGGGTCGATTTAGAGATCCACTCATCGCGGATGCCAATCAGCAAGAATTTGAGTCTTACCCGGCTGCGGTACGATCCGCTGGCAATCGATGACCTCGTAAGTATGGCGGGCAAATGAGCAACGAACCTAGCAATATTACTCCGCCGGAATCAGGTGCGGGATTTTCGTTTAGCAAATTATGGAGACGTTTCGCCAAATGGTGCAGCGAGATGCGAGCTTATCTCGCCTCTCTAGTTTCTGCCGGTTCGGCGGAAAAACTGGGCGCCGCTTCAAAGTCGCCGCTAAAGCTTCTCGTCGCCTTACTTGCTCTGCTGATCGTGCTGCTCGCGATCTACTGGATATTAGACAAGCTGTTTATCTATTTCCTGGCGCGCAGCTATGTCGAGCAGATTGCCGAGGCTCTAGACCTCAACAAGCATCTGGCGGACGCATTCGTCTATCTGACGTTCGTCGCGCTGGCATTTTTTAGCGGCATGATTATCCGCTTTTCCAAGGCCAAACGGCTGATTGGCGTGTTGGGGATCGTCGGTTTGCTTACCGCACATTCGCTTATTCTTTGGTGGGGAACACGTCATGAGATCGTCTCGACGAAGGGAGAGGCCCTCAAGTGTTACGTCATTACACGCGACACCGTACGCTATGGCGAGCGTCCGGGCATTGACCCCCAAACTGGTCGCAAGTGTCGTGCGGTGACGCCTGAAATCGTCGAGCGACTGCGGGAATATGAAAAAGGCAATCGACCGAAGCGTGTCGTTGAAAGCGATCCGACGTTTTTCGACCTTGGAACCGGTGAGCCCGTGATTTGGTACGCGAAAAGCGCCAGCGCAGGCATCGAAATTTTCGACCTCATGGGGTTTCACCCTGATACAGGCGAGGAGCTCATCCCGGTAACTCGCGAAGTGGTAGAGGAATGGAAACACCAAAAGCAGCAAGAGGCGCGTCAGGCACCGCAGCGCATCGATCCGAAAAAATATGCTTTTTTCGACCCCATCACTGGCAAGCAACGTGTCTGGTACCGACGCGCCGAGAATAGCGACTATGAGTTCTACGACCGAGAAGGCTTCCACCCCTTGACCGGCGAGCGGCTTGCCGTCGTGACACGCGAAGTGATTGACGGGTGGCGTAAACATATCGCCGAAAATGCTGCACAGAAATGTTACATTATCACCCGGGATGCCGTGCGCTATGGCGATCACCCCGGCATCGACCCGGCGACCGGCCGCCAGTGTCGGTTGCTGACCGCCGAAGTGCTTGGGCGTTTGCACGAATACGAAAAAGGCAATCGACCGCAGAAAATAGAGAGCGCCGAGCCGGTATTTTTTGACCTGCGCACCGGCGAGCCGATCGTCTGGTATTACAAAAACAAAAGCGGTGACATTGAAATCTTCAATCTGATGGGCTTCCACCCGGAAACTGGTGAGGAACTGGTGCCCGTTAACAAGGAGGTTGTCGAGCTTTGGAAGAGTCAAGCCGAACAGCACAAAAAACTGGTGACGCGCCGTGCGCCACAACGCGTCGATCCCGACAAATTCACCTTCTTCGATCCGGTTACCGGCAAGCCGCGTGTTTGGTATTGGCGCAGCGAAAAAGGCGAATACGAATTCTACGATAATCCTGGTTTCCAGCCCCGCACCGGCGACCAGCTAACCGCCATTAGCCGCGAGACCATCGACGCTTGGCGCAAAGATGTCGCGCTGAATGAAAAGCGGCTGAAGGAAGAACAACTGGAAAAGGAACGGGCACGTCAGCAGGCGCTAGAGGACCAGCGCAAGCGCACCGAAGCCGACAAGCTCGCGAAGGCTGCGGAACAAGCTGCGATCGAAAAGGATAAGACCGTCGGCATCTTGTGCGACCAACAGGCCGCCAATCCGCACGATCCGAAGAAATCGCCGGACGTTGCTGGCGTACCATACGATGTGTTGAAATTTCAGTATAAGGACGCGGTCGATGTCTGCGGCCGAGCGGCTGAGAAATATCCGAACGAGCTGCGGTATCAATATCAATTCGCTAGGGCATTGGAGTTCGATAACCTCAAGCGCGCACTTCAGATCCATCTCAAGCTGGCCAGACTGCAATACTCGGCAGCGTTCGATAATGCAGGCGGCATTCTAATCCGCCAGAAGAAATACGCCGACGCGGTCAGGCAGTTTAAACTCGGTGTCCGACACGGCGATACTGACTCGATGATCAGTCTAGCCGATCTCATCCAGAAGGGTTATGCCGAGGGCGATTACGTCGAGCTCTACGCCCAGGCGGCCCGGCGCGGCAACGAAGGCGCGCAGAACGCGCTGGAGAAAATTCAGATGGAACGCGTCGAGCAGCAGCGGCAGAAGCAGAATGAGGCCGAGCAACAGCGGCGTGCATTGGAAATGTTCGGTGCGATCGTGCGCGGCATTGCTCGCTGACACCTTCGGAGAAACCCGCCCGAGCCGGTTGCCACCTTGATGCGTTCGCATAGCCGGATATCGGCATCGAAGCCAAGCCAGCCGGACAAATCATCAAGTCGCCTTGGCGGCTGGAAATCTAACGACACGCCCGCGCCGCGACAACCGGCAATAAAAAACGCCGCGCTTTGCGGGCGCGGCGTTTCGTCGAAAAACTTAATTCAAACCGAAACGCCCGATCAGGCAAACCGGCCGTGGCAGTGCTTGTATTTCTTGCCGGAGCCGCACGGGCACACTTCGTTGCGGCCGACCTTGCCCCAGGTCGTCGGGTCGTTCGGATTGCGCGCAACCGCTTCGGCGACGGCAACGCCGCCGCCCATCTGCGTCGAGGTCGGCGACAACGACGAACGCTGCTGCGCCATCTCGTCCTCGCCGGTGACAGCATCGACGTGATGGGCTTCCATGTAGGGAAGCTGCTCGTTCTCCTCGAGCGGCGGCGGCACGATCTCGACTCGCATCAACTGACCGGTCACCACCTCGCGCAAATTCGCCACCATCGCCTCGAACAGGCTGAAAGCCTCCGCCTTGTATTCGTTGAGCGGATCGCGCTGGCCGTAGCCGCGCAGGCCGATAACCTGCCGCAGATGTTCGAGCATGACGAGATGCTCGCGCCACAGATGATCGAGCGACTGCAACAGGACTGACTTTTCGACATAACGCATAACGTCCGGCGACCACTTGGCGACCTTGGCCGCCATCCATTCGTCGGCGCGCCGCTTGATGCGCTCGCGCACTTCCTCGTCGGCGATGCCTTCTTCCTTGGCCCACTCCTGCACCGGCAATTCCAGCGTCAGCACTTCGCGCAGCGCCTCGTCGAGGCCGGCGACGTCCCACTGTTCCGGATAAGCGTTTTCCGGAATATGCTTCGCAACCAGTTCGTCGATGACCGAATGGCGCATGTCGGCGACGGTCTCATCGACCGCTTCGTCCTGCATCAAATCGAGGCGTTGATCGAAAATGACCTTGCGCTGGTCGTTCATCACGTCGTCGTATTTCAGCAAATTCTTGCGGATGTCGAAGTTGCGGGCTTCGACCTTCTGCTGCGCCTTTTCCAGCGCCTTGTTGATCCACGGATGAACGATGGCCTCGTTTTCCTTGAGGCCGAGCTTGGTCAACATGCCTTCGAGCTTGTCGGAGCCGAAGATGCGCATCAAATCGTCTTCAAGCGACAGGAAGAACTTGGAATGGCCCGGGTCGCCCTGACGACCGGAGCGGCCACGCAACTGGTTGTCGATGCGGCGGCTTTCGTGGCGCTCGGTGCCGAGCACGAAGAGACCGCCGGCGGCGAGCGCCTTCTGCTTGAGCCGCGCGATCTGCGCCCGGATTTCGTCAGCGCGGGGGCTCTTCTCGCGCTCGGCCCAATCGGTGATGTCGGTGATTTCCTGGCGGATACGCATGTCGGCATTGCCGCCGAGTTGAATGTCGGTGCCGCGGCCGGCCATATTGGTGGCGATCGTCACTGCGCCCGGCACGCCGGCCTGCGAAACGATGAAAGCTTCCTGCTCGTGGTAGCGCGCATTGAGGATCGCGAACACCTTGGTCTTGGTGGCGCCGTCATCGCCGGAATAAAGCGCGGCAAAGGCGTTCGGATCGGAGAAATCGTGCGACTTCCATCCGGCCTGACGCAACATGTCGGCGAGCTGTTCGGACTTTTCGATCGAGGTGGTGCCGACCAGCACAGGCTGGCCGCGCTTTTTGCAGTCCTCGATCAGGGTAATGATGGAGCGGTATTTCTCGATCGTCGAGCGGTAGACCTCGTCGTCGTCGTCCTTGCGGACCAGCGGCATGTTGGTCGGCACTTCGAGAACTTCGAGATTGTAAATGTCGAAGAACTCATCGGCTTCGGTTAGCGCCGTTCCGGTCATGCCCGACAGCTTTTCGTACATACGGAAGTAGTTCTGGAACGTGATCGAGGCCAAAGTCTGGTTTTCCGGCTGGATCGGCTGATGCTCTTTGGCTTCGAGCGCCTGGTGCAGACCTTCCGAGTAGCGCCGGCCCGGCATCATGCGACCGGTGAACTCGTCGATGATGACGACTTCGCCGTTGCGCACGATGTAGTCCTTGTCGCGCTGGAACAGCTTGTGGGCGCGCAGCGCCTGATTGACGTGATGAACGACGGAGACGTTCTCTACGTCGTAGAGCGATTCGCCCTTCAACTCGTCGGCGGCGCGCAGGCGCTGCTCGAGCTTTTCCATGCCGGCTTCGGTCAGCGCCACGGTGCGCTGCTTCTCGTCGACCTCGTAATCGGTCTTGTCGAGCGCCGGGATGTAGCCGTCGATCGTGTTGTAGAATTCGGAACGATCGTCGAGCGGGCCGGAGATGATCAGCGGCGTGCGCGCTTCATCGATCAGGATCGAGTCGACCTCATCGACGATGGCATAGGCATGGCTACGCTGGACCATGTCTTCCATGCGGTATTTCATGTTGTCGCGCAGATAGTCGAAACCGAGTTCGTTGTTGGTCGCGTAAGTGACGTCGCAATTGTACGCCGCCATGCGCTCGGCATCGTCGAGGCCGTGCACGATGTTGCCGGTGGTGAGGCCGAGGAAACCGTAAATCTGGCTCATCCACTCGGCGTCGCGCTTGGCGAGGTAGTCGTTGACGGTCACGACATGGACGCCCCGGCTGGCGAGTGCGTTGAGATAAACGGCGAGCGTGGCGACCAGCGTCTTGCCCTCGCCGGTCTTCATCTCGGCGATTTTGCCTTCATGCAGGATCATGCCACCGACCAACTGCACATCGAAATGGCGCTGGCCGATGGTGCGCTTGGCCGCCTCGCGCACGGTGGCAAAGGCCGGGACCAGAATGTCGTCGAGCGACTTGCCCGCTTCGATCTGCGTCTTGAAGTCTGCGGTGCGTGCTTTAAGCGCCTCATCCGACAGCGCCGACACTTCCGGCTCCAATGCGTTGATCGCTTCGACCCGCGAATTGTAGCTGCGAATCCGCCTTTCATTGGCAGAACCGAACAGCTTGCGGGCAACGGCACCGATCATCGGTGAAGCTCCTGATTATGGGCCGGGGCGTCTATATCACGCCGCTACGGCCGGAATTGGCTTCCGGCGCTCCGGAAATTGGGCACTTTTCGGGCAAAAACGACGCGAACCGCGCCACCAGCCAAAGCTGTTCGAGAGATAGGAGGGGGTCCGTTTATTGTCAATCGGCGGGTCGAAATGGCCGCCGGTGGCCTTAACGATAGACGTGCCCCTTAACCGCCGTCCGCCCGGCCATTACCAAACGGTCATGCGATCGTGAGGTTCCTCTGACGTGTCCGCCATTGCAAAGCCATGGTTGTTGGGTGACAAGAGCGCCGTCCGCTAAGGTTTAACTGAAGGGCGGACATTGACCCTTTCCAAGGACAAAACGATGACTTTCCCGTTTCTGGCCGGCAGCCCGGCCTTGCTCCGCCGCGGCGGTCTATTCGTCGCAGCCTTGGTGCTGATGGCGATCGCCTCGGGCGCGCCGACCCGCGCGCAAGATGCCGCTAAAGATCCGGTTGTGGCGACCGTCAACGGCACCGCGATTCACGAAAGCGACCTCGCCGTCGCCGAGGAGGAAGCCGGCCAGTTACCGCCGATGTCACCGGACGCCAAGAAGGACTATTTGGTCCAGTTCATGGCCGACATGATCCTGATCACCAAGGCCGCCGAGGACAAGAAGCTCGATGACAGCGCCGTCTTCAAACAGAAGATGGAATTCGCGCGCAAGAAGCTCCTGATGGAGTCCTTGCTGCAATCGGTCGCCAAGGACGCGCAGTCCGATGCCGAGATGCACAAGGTCTATGACGAGGCCGTTGGCAAGCTGCCGGCCGAGGAAGAAGTGCATGCCCGCCATATCCTGTTTCGCGCCGCCGCCGGCGACGAGAAAGCCAGCAAGGAGGCCGAGGCCAAAGCCAAAGCTGTCGAAGCGCGCCTCGCCAAAGGCGAGGATTTCGCCAAGATCGCCAGCGAACTGACCGAGGACCCGTCGGGCAAGGCCAATGGCGGCGATCTCGGCTATTTCACCAAGGGCCAAATGGTGCCGGAATTCGCCAATGTCGCTTTCGCCCAGGATAAGGGCAAGGTGTCCGCGCCGGTGAAAACGCAGTTCGGCTGGCACGTCATCAAGACCGAAGACAAGCGCACCAAGCCGAAGCCAACCTTTGAAGAGGTCAAGCCGCAGATCGAGCAGTTCGTTGCCCGCAAGGCCCAGGCCGAGTTGGTCACCTCGCTGCGCGCCAAGGCCAAGATCGAGAAGAACTACAAGGTTGAAGAGCCGAAGGAAGAGCCAAAGGCTGATGCTCCGGCGGCGCCGGCTCCGGAGAAGAAGTAGCGACTGCTGCCGATCCTGTTTGAAATGCATCATGCCCGGCCTCGCGCCGGGCATTTTGTTTTGTGACAACGTCCTCGTCATGCCCGGCCTTGTGCCGGGCATCCACGTCTTTTAAGTATCGCCACCCGTTAAGACGTGGATGCCGGAGAGTGTCATGTCCTCAGCTATCTCCCCCCTCGCCCCGACCAGCGTCCCTGACATGCCGGAAATCGCCGGTGTGCGCATGGCGACCGCCGAGGCCGGCATTCGCTACAAGAACCGCACCGACGTGCTGCTGGCGCTGTTCGATGCCGGCACCACCGTTGCCGGCGTCTTCACCAGATCGAAGTGCCCATCGGCACCGGTCGAATGGTGCCGCTCGGTCATAAAGAGCGGCAAGGCCCGCGCGCTGATGGTCAATTCCGGCAACGCCAATGCCTTCACCGGCAAGAGCGGCCGCGCCGCCACCAAACTGACCGCCGACATCGCCTCAAAGACCGTTGGCTGCAAGCCTTCCGAGATATTCCTCGCGTCAACCGGCGTGATCGGCGAACCGCTCGACGCCTCGAAATTCGCTCCGGTCATGGCGAGCCTGAACGAGCGCGCCAAGCCGGGCGAGTTTCTCGCCGCGGCCAAGGCGATCATGACCACCGATACGTTCCCCAAGGTCGCCACCGCCACCGCGCGGATCGGCAAGGCCAAGGTGACGATCTGCGGGGTCGCCAAAGGCGCCGGCATGATCGCGCCCGACATGGCGACGATGCTGTCGTTTGTTTTCACGGACGCCGCCATCGCCGCCCCTGCGTTGCAGACGCTCCTCAAGGACGGCGTCGGCGACACCTTCAACGCCGTCACCATCGACGGCGACACCTCCACCTCCGACACCTTGATGATGTTCGCGACCGGCCAAGCGAAAGACTGCCCGCGTATCGCTCGCGCCAGCGACCCTCGGCTTAAGGCTTTCAAGAAGGCCCTGCTGACGGTGCTGGCGAACCTGTCCGAACAGGTGGCGCGCGACGGCGAAGGCGCCCGCAAGCTTGTCGAGATCGTGGTCGAGGGCGCGTTGTCGAAAACCTCGGCGCGCAAGATCGCCATGTCGATCGCCAATTCGCCGCTGGTGAAAACGGCCATCGCCGGCGAGGACGCCAATTGGGGCCGCGTCGTCATGGCCGTCGGCAAGGCCGGCGAGCCGGCCGATCGCGACAAGCTGTCGATCTGGTTTGCCGGCATCCGCGTTGCTCACAAAGGCGAGCGCGATCCATCCTACGACGAAGCCAAGGTCAGCGCCGAAATGAAAAAGCCCGAGATATTCCTGAAAGTGGCGCTCGGCATGGGCAAAGGCCGCGATCGGGTGCTGACCTGCGATCTGACCAAGGAATATATCGCCATCAACGGCGACTATCGGTCGTAAGACTTCGTTTACCATAACGAAATCCGCGGGCGCCGCAGCCGCGATGTTGAACGACATTTAATGCGGGCGCGGTAGCGTCGAGGATCGGGGGCAGTGAACATCAAAATCGTTCTTGTTGCGGCTTGCGCCCTCATCGATGCCGACGGCCGCGTGCTGCTCGCGCAACGACCGCAAGGCAAGCCTATGGCGGGCCTCTGGGAATTTCCCGGCGGCAAGATTGAGCAAGGGGAACAACCGGAGCAGAGCCTGATCCGGGAGTTGAAAGAGGAATTGGGAATTACGGTGCGCGAGGCTTGTCTGGCGCCGCTCACTTTCGCCAGCCACAGTTACGCAGATTTTCATCTGCTGATGCCGCTCTATGTCTGCCGGCGCTGGGAAGGAACGGTTACCGCGCTCGAAGGCCAACAGCTCGCCTGGGTGCGGCCGAACAAGTTGCGGGATTACGATATGCCGCCGGCCGACGTACCGTTGGTATCGCATCTGATGGCGTTGCTCTGACGGAATCGAACCGATGCAATTGTCTGTCGCCAAAGCCCTGCGCCGCCGCTTCACGCGCGATCAAAGCGGCGCAACCGCGATCGAATATGCCCTTATCGCTGGCGGCGTCAGCATCGCGATCATCACCGGGGTTAAATTGCTCGGCGCCACTGTGATGAACACCTTCTATGTCGGCCTCGCCAGCCTGTTCTGACCGGCGATGAAGCGGTGGCGGGTCCTCCGCTACTTCCCCGCCTTGTCGCCGGCGGAAATTTCATCGGTGCCGAGCGCATCGGCGAGCCGGCGCGCGGCCGAACCGGGCTTGAGTGGTTTTTGCTGGCTTTCATGCGGCGCCCAGCCGGTCAGCCAGACGATTTCAAACGTCGCGCGCAGGCGACCGTCGGCATCCGCGAAACGCTCATCATAAATTTGCAGCATGCGTTGTAATGTGGCGCGCCGCAGTGGGGTGCGGCGGCGCTCGGTCAGTACGTTGGTCGCGCCCATGGCCCGCAAATCGCGCATCAGCGCGATGGCGCTGTCGTAACGTACTGTCAGGCGATCGCTGTCGACCACCGGCAGGGCAAAGCCGGCGCGCTGCAACAGGCCACCGAGATCGCGAATGTCGCCGAACGGCGCAACGCGTGGGGAAACGCCACCTTCGATTCCGCTTTCGGCTTCGGCGAAGGCCTCGCGCAACTCGCTCAGGCTATCGCCGCCGATCATCGCCGCCAGCAGCAGACCGTCGGCTTTGAGCGCGCGCCGGATCTGAATGAGCGTACCGGGCAGGTCATTGACAAATTGAAAGGCGAGCGCCGACACCACGAGATCGAGCGAGGCGTCGGCAAAGGGCAAGAGTTCTTCGTCGGCCACGACCTGCAATACGTTCGGCTCACGCCTCGCGGCAGGCGATGCGGCGACAATGGCGCCGATCTTGTCGCCTTGCGCCAGTATCCGGCGCAGCGCATCGGTCGGCGTACCGAGATCGACGGCGCGCTCGAACCGGCGCAACACCACCGACAACCGTTCGCCCAATTCCTCGGCGACGCGGTCGATAAGAAACGTCGCGGAGCCTTGCGCGCGGGCGCGGACCTGGCGCGTGCGCAGCAATTTGCGGTCGAAAAGGATCGGATTAGCTGACATCTCTTGTCCTTGTGGTAGCGTTGCAGCATGAACGAGCTTGTCTCGGCAAGCGAAGAAGAACCGCCCGGAGGGCCATCGCGTCGCGCACCGTGGGGCGGAGCCTTGCGCGCGGCTCTGCGCACCGTGCTCGATGCGGCTTTGCCGCCGCTGTGCCCATCCTGCCGAACGCCCCTTGGCGACGGCGTCGGTCTCTGCGCTACCTGCTGGTCGAAACTGTCGTTCATCGAGCCGCCTTATTGCGTCCGGCTCGGCATCCCGTTCGTCTACGATCCCGGCCCCGGCATCCTGTCGATGGAAGCCTTGGCCCATCCGCCGGCCTACACCCGTGCGCGCGCGGCGGTGCGTTATGACGCGGTAGCGCGCCAACTGGTTCTGGCGTTCAAATATGCCGATCGGATGGATTTTGCCCCGATGATGGGCCGCTGGATGGCGCGCGCCGGTCACGAGTTGTTGGCCGATGCCGACGCCCTGGTGCCGGTTCCGCTGCATTGGCGCCGATTGTGGGCGCGGCGTTTCAATCAGGCGGCGGCGCTGTGCGGCGCGATTTCGCAGATCAGCGGCGTCCCGGTGCTTCCCGACACGCTGCGGCGGGTGCGGGCGACGCCGCAACAGGTCGGCCTGTCCAAGACCGAGCGCGCCGAAAACGTCCAGGGCGCGTTCCGGGTGCCGGACGGCGAGAAAGCAAACGTCAAAAGCCGCCGGATCGTCCTTGTCGATGATGTTCTGACGTCCGGAGCGACCGTGGACACCTGTGCCCGCGCGCTGTTGCGGGCCGGTGCGGCCCGCGTCGATGTGCTGGTTTTTGCCCGGGTTGTCGCGCCCCTGGGCACTCCCATATAAACGGCTACGACAAACCCTTGCGAATGGCCTTCATGCAGCCTGTCGAGATTTACACCACCCGCTGGTGCCCCTATTGCCACGCCGCCAAAGCGCTGCTGACGCGCAAGGGCGTCGCGTTCACGGAAATCGACGCCTCGCCGGGTTCTGTTCGCCAGGCCATGATACAGCGCGCCAACGGCAGAACCACCGTGCCGCAGATATTCATCGGCGCGACCCATGTCGGCGGCAGCGACGACCTGCATGAGCTGGAGTACGAAGGCCGGCTCGATACCTTACTCGCCGGCGAAGGAACCAACGCATGAGTGACCAATCCGCGACCTTCAAGGCCGCGATGATACAGATGCGTACCGGCGTCGCGCCGTCGGTCAATCTTGAGGCCGCTATCGCCATGATCGGCGAGGCCAAATCAGCCGGCGCGGATTACGTTCAGACCCCCGAGATGACGAACATCATGGAGGTCAAGCGCGACCGGCTGTTCGCCACCATCCAGGAAGAAGACGCCGATACGTCGTTGGCCGCCTTCCGCGAGACGGCGCGCAAGCTCGGGATTTTCATTCATATCGGTTCGCTGGCGATCAAGCTTCTGCCCGACAAGGCCGCCAACCGTGGCTTCCTGATCAATCCGCAAGGCGACATCGCCGCGCGCTACGACAAGATTCATATGTTCGACGTCGATCTCGCCAATGGCGAGAGCTATCGCGAATCGCGCAGCTACAGCCCGGGCGACATCGCTATCGCGAGCGATCTGCCCTGGGGCCGGCTCGGCATGAGCGTCTGTTACGATTTGCGGTTTCCCGCGCTCTATCGCGCGCTGGCGGAAGCAGGCTGCACCATACTGGCTGTCCCTTCCGCTTTCACCAAACAGACCGGCGAAGCGCATTGGCATGTGCTGATGCGTGCGCGCGCCATCGAGAACGGCTGCTTCGTCCTGGCAGCGGCGCAAGCCGGCAAGCACGAGAACGGCCGCGAGACCTTCGGCCATTCGCTGATCGTCGATCCGTGGGGACGGGTGGTTGCCGAAGGTGGCACTGAGCCGGGCGTGGTGATGGCGGAAATCGATCTTGCGTTGGTCACTGAAGCGCGATCGCGCATGCCATCATTGCAACACGGCCGCCGCTTCGAAATCGAGGAACCGATGGCCGAGCCCGCGCATCTGCATGTGGTTCGGGATTTGGCGCGGGGCGCCGAATGATCCGTTACGCGCTGTGCTGCGCCAAGGGCCACGACTTCGACAGTTGGTTTCCGGACTCGGCCGCTTTCGACAAGCAGGCCAAGCGTGGCCTTGTGACCTGCCCGCATTGCGGCTCGGCCAAGGTCGAGAAGGCGATCATGGCGCCGCGTCTTAATGGCGCACGCAAACGCAAGGCCGCTGGCGAATCGCGCGAGATCGAGATGTCCGCGCCTGCCGCAGTAACGCAGGAGAAAACTACGGAAAAGGCACCGGTGGCGATGATCTCGCCGGTCGAGCAGGAATTCCGTGCCAAGCTGCGAGAGTTGCGCGATCACCTAATCAAGAATTCCGACAATGTCGGGCAGAAATTTCCCGACGAGGCGCGCAAGATGCATTACGGCGAAATTGAACATCGCTCGATCCACGGCGTCGCCTCGCCCGACGAAGCCAAGGAGCTGGCCGAGGAAGGCATCGAATTCTTGCCCGTCCCGGTTCTACCGGACGAGCGGAATTAGCCCGAAGCAGCGGGCGGCGCATCAGCGCAGCGCGCGGTCCAGCGCAATGCCAATGGGCAGCATTTCCGGAATCACGTAATCGATGAACTGATCGAGGACGGCCAGGACGGCGTCGGGAAAGCCCGAGGCCATGGCAACGCCTTGCATCGGCGCAATCAGGGCGTTGGCTTCGACACCGGCCTGCGCGATCGCGGTGCGGCGGGCGCGGCCGAACGAGCCATCCTTGAGCGCCGGCGCGATTCGGCGGCACGAGGCGTCGAGAAAGCCGGGCCAGTTTGCCAGGTGCAGATAAAGGCTCGGGATGACGCCGTTCATGCCTTCATGCAGCGCGGAGATTGTCGAAACCGTTGCGGCCAGGCCAGGCGACAACTCGGCAAATCGCAGCAGGCGGGGAATGGACGGAGCACCGTCGCCCGCCACCGCCGGCATCTGCAGCGGCGGATGCGCGCGGCGATGAAGGTCCGTGCGCACCGCCCGGAGCGCGATCACGTTGAATCCATTGCCGCGATTGTAGGCGTCGAGCAGGTGCCTGATTGCGCTTTTGTCGGCATCGCACAGATCATCCGCCGTAAACGGCTCGAGCGCCGGTACATTCAAGCTGTGCTCTAGGCGCGTTCGCGCGGCGTCGAGATCGCCCGACACCACCATCGCACGCACGAAGGCCCAGGTATGCGGCAGCACGCCCGGGCTGGTCGCAAGGTGACGATAGATCAGATTGACCAGCGGCAGGCGCATGGTGCCGCGCATGTCAGCATAGATCGCCCTGATCTCCGGGCTGGCATCTTCTTCTCTGATTTCCGCAAGTCGCATCATTGATGTACCCATACCAGAATCAGCACGCCAATGACCACCAGCACGATACCCACGCCTTCGCGCGCCGACGTCGGCTGCTTGAAAACGAAATGCGTCACGCCCTGCGCGAACAAGACTTCGACCAGCGCTAGCGTGCGCACGCTCGCCGCCGTGGCGATGGCGAAAGCGAGAAACCAGAATTCCGAAGCGAACGCACCCATGAAGCCGGCGAGCAGTGACGGCCGCCACGCCTTGGCGATGGCGCGCAACACGCCCGGATCGCGCAGCGCCAGGTAAGCCGTCAGCAGCACCGCCTGCATGACCAACCCAACGGCGAGCGTGAACGTCGCCGCCATGACGAAATGCGGCAACGCCAGCGACAGGATCGCGCCGCGATAGCCGATCGCGGACAGGGCGAAAAGCGATCCCGACACAATGCCGATCACGGTCGAGCGCGTGGTCGAGACGCGGCCGGCGCCGGGCTTGAGCGAGATCACGATGACGCCGATGGTGGCGATCAGGATGGCCGCGCCGGACAGGATGCCGATGCGATCGCCGAGAAAAATCAGGCCGAACAGCGCGACCTGCACCGGTTCGGTCTTGATGTAGGCGTAGGCCACCACGAAGGAGCGCTCGCCCATCACCGACAGCATCGTCGCGGTGGCGCCGATCTGCGTCAGCGCGCCGGCCACGATCCATAACCAGAAAACCGACGGCGGATTTGGCAGACTGTAACCCGCAAAGAACATCACCCCGGGCAGGAATACCAAGAGCGCAAAGGGAAAACCGAACAGGAAGCGCACATGCGTGGCGCCGACGGTGCCAAGCGTGGCGGTCAGTTCGCGCTGCATGGCGTTGCGCGCGGTCTGCGCCGCGGCGGCGATAAGGGTAAAAACGGCCCAGAGCATGGCGGGGTGTTCTCGATGGACCGTTATCTTTTCTCACCGACCAGCATGTAGTTCACATCCATATCGGAAGAGAGCTGCCAGCGGTCGGCGAGAAGGTTATAGATCACGCCGCGCTCGCCGGTGACATCGAGGCCGGCGCGCTCGTAGGCGCGTTCGAGTTCGGCCGGCGTGACGAATTTGTCCCACTGATGCGTGCCGCGCGGCACCCAGCGCAACACGTATTCGGCGCCGACGATGGCGAGCGCAAAGCTCTTGAGCGTGCGGTTGAGGGTCGCCGCGAACATCATGCCGCCCGGCCTGACCATCGACGCGCAGGTCGCGATGAAAGCCTTTACGTCGACGACGTGCTCGACCACTTCCATCGCCAGCACGATGTCGAAGCTCTCGCCGGCTTCCGCCAGCGCCTCGGCCGTGGTGGCGCGATAGTCGATGGCGATGCTTGATTGATCGGCATGCTCGACCGCCGCCGCGATATTTTCCTCAGCCGGGTCGGCGCCCACCATGTCCGCCCCCAGCCGCGCCAGCGGCTCCGACAGAATGCCGGCGCCGCAGCCGATATCGAGGATGCGCAGGCCCTTCAGGCTGTCGAGCTTCTTGGGATCGCGACCGAATTTCGCCGCGGCGAGGTCGCGGATATAGGCCACCCGCACCGGGTTGAACTTGTGCAGCGCCGCCATCGGTCCCTTTGGGTCCCACCAGGTCGCGGCCATGCGCGAAAAGCGGTCGACTTCCGCCCGGTCGATCGATGATCGCGCGGCGCTCATCGCATACTCTCCCGTCGGCAAACCGCCTTTACTGCGGGACCGAACCCATTGGAACTGTTGCCGAAGCTCCGAATTGACAGGATGCAGCGAATAGAACAAACAGAGAACATGACAACTTCCGGATTGCAGGCCAAACTCGAAATCCTCGCCGACGCCGCCAAGTACGATGCGTCCTGCGCTTCCTCGGGTGCGCCGAAGCGCGACTCGCGGGGCGGCAAAGGCATCGGCTCGACCACCGGCGCGGGCATCTGCCATTCCTATACGCCGGACGGGCGCTGCGTGTCGCTCCTAAAAATTTTGCTGACCAATTCCTGCGTCTTCGACTGCGCCTACTGCATCAATCGCCGCAGCAGCAACGTGCCCCGCGCCCGCTTCACGGTGGACGAAGTGGTGCGGCTGACCATCGCCTTCTACAAGCGCAACTACATCGAAGGGCTGTTCCTGTCGTCGGGCATCATCCGCGACGCCGACTACACGATGGAGCAGATCGTCGATGTGGCGCGGCGCTTGCGCGAGGAGCACGACTTTCGCGGCTACATCCACCTCAAGGCGATCCCTGAGGCCAGTCAGGATCTGATCGCGCAGGCCGGACGCTTCGCCGACCGTCTGTCGATCAATATCGAATTGCCTACCGAGGAGGGCTTGCGCCGCTATGCGCCGGAAAAACGCGGCGCGACCATTCGCAGCACCATGGCCGGGCTCAAGCTGAAAATCGACGAGATGAAGGCCGAGAAGAAAGCGCCGCGATTTTCGCCGTCGGGCCAGAGCACGCAGATGATCGTCGGCGCGGACGCCGCCGACGACGCCACCATCCTGACCACCAGCGCTTCGCTTTATACGAGCTACGGCCTGCGCCGCATTTATTATTCTGCCTTCAGCCCGATCCCGGATTCGAGCCGCACGCTCCCGGTCGCGCCGCCGCCCTTGATGCGCGAGCACCGGCTTTATCAGGCCGACTGGCTGATGCGTTACTACGGTTTCGAGGCCGGCGAAATCCTGGCCGGCGAGCAGAGCGGCATGCTCGATCTCGCCGTCGATCCAAAACTCGCCTGGGCCTTTCGCCACCGCGCCCTGTTTCCACTCGACGTCAACCGCGCCAGCCGTGAGATGCTGCTGCGCGTGCCCGGCCTCGGCGTACGCACCGTGGATCGCCTCGTCGAAACGCGCCGCCATCGCACCCTGCGCCTCGACGACATCGCCCGGCTCAAAGGCGCGATCCGCCGCGCCCGGCCCTTCATCGTCACCGCCGACCATCGGCCGCTGCGGGACGACGACAGCGCCGCGCTGCGCGCGCGTCTTGCGCCGAAGCCGGTGCAGATGAATCTGTTCGGGTGACTCAATGTATCGTGTGGTGATGCGTGACGAGACCTCGCTCGCTGAATTTCGCGAGCACGTCCGTGCTTCGATCGGCGCCAAGACAAAGCCCGAAGACGTGACCTGGAGCACGGGCAACGCCAGCGACCTGTTCGGCGAATGCGCACCGTCGGCCACGAAAGTGCCGCCCTTCACCGTTCCCGCCACGTTCGTCGACCTCGCACGCGACGTGTTGCATCACCGCGACCCGCAACGCTTCGCGCTGCTGTATCTGCTGCTGTGGCGTATTCTGCACGAAGACCGCATGCTGCTGTCGATCTTTTCCGATCCGCTGGTCTACAAGCTGCGCCAGATGCAAAAAGCGGTCTCGCGAGACCTGCACAAAATGACCGCCTTCCTGCGCTTCCGCAGCGTCGAGGATGCCGACGGCGAACGCTTCATCGCCTGGTTCGAGCCGCAGCATTTGATCCTCGGCCCGGCGTCGGAATTCTTCGTCAAGCGCTTCGCCAACATGCGCTGGTCGATCCTGACGCCGGACGGCGCGCTGCACTGGGACACCAACAGGCTGACAACCGGACCCGGCGTCACCAAGGCGCAGGCCCCGCAGGACGATTCCATCGAGGATTGGTGGAAAAGCTATTACCGCTCGACCTTCAACCCGGCGCGCGCCAACCCGTCGATGATGCGCAGCGAAATGCCGGTGCGCTACTGGAAGAACCTGCCGGAAGCGACCCTCATCCCCGGCCTGCTCGCCGATGCGCGCCGCCGCACCGAAACGATGGTCGAGGCCGCGCCGACTGCGCCTCGCAAGGCCGCCGCGCCGCGGCTGGCACCGGCGGCGCCGCAAGCCGGCACGCTCGCCGGACTGAAAGCCGAAGCGCAAGCCTGCCAGCGCTGCCCGCTGTTCTGTCACGCGACGCAGACCGTGTTCGGCGAGGGGCTGCAGGATGCCCGCGTCGTCTTCGTCGGCGAGCAGCCGGGCGATCAGGAAGACCTCGGCGGTCGCCCCTTCATCGGTCCGGCCGGCCGGTTGTTCGACAAGGCGCTCGCCGAAGCCGATGTTGCCCGCGATGCGGTCTATGTCACCAACGCGGTGAAGCACTTCAAATTCATGCCGCGCGGCAAGAAGCGCATTCACCAGAAGCCGAACGACCGCGAGATCGATCATTGCCGCTGGTGGCTCGACCGCGAGCTTAGCCTGATCCGGCCGCGGTTGATCGTCGGGCTGGGCGCCACCGCGATGAAGGCGCTGACCGGCAAGACGGTGAAAATCACGACAATGCGCGGACGCCCGGTGACTTTGCGGGACGGTTTCACCGTGCTGCCGACTGTCCACCCGTCCTACCTGCTGCGGTTGCCGGATGCGGCCACGCAAGCGGCCGAGTATCGCCGTTTCGTCGCCGATCTGGCGGCAATCCCCGGGCTTCTGGCGGGTGCCGGGCGCGCCGAAGCCGCGCCCGATGATCCGCTCAGGCTGGTTGCAGGGCGCTGACCCCGCCGTTATGAATACGCGCCTTTCGGGCCGGCCCGTGGACACGCCGCGGCGCCGGCCGATTTTTAGCTCTGCCTCGTTCAGAAACGTCCGGATCCTGTAAGCCTATGCCTCGCCTCGTCATGAAATTCGGCGGCACCTCGGTCGCCGATCTCGACCGCATCCGCAACGTCGCGCGTCATGTCAAACGCGAGGTCGATGCCGGCTATGATGTCGCCGTCGTCGTCTCGGCGATGTCTGGCGTAACTAATCAGCTTGTCGCCTGGTGCAAGGACGCCGCCGCGCTGCACGACACGCGCGAATACGATGCCGTGGTCGCGACCGGCGAGCAGGTCACAGCCGGGCTGCTGGCGATCACGCTGGAGGGCATGGGCATCAATGCCCGCTCCTGGCAGGGCTGGCAGTTGCCGATCGTCACCGACAATGTCCATGGCTCGGCCCGCATCAAGGACGTCAACGGCGCCGAACTGATCAAGCGCTTCGACGCGCACAAGCAGGTCGCGGTGATCGCCGGCTTCCAGGGCAAGCATGAGGCGACCGGCCGCATTACCACGCTCGGCCGTGGCGGCTCGGATACGTCCGCGGTCGCCATTGCCGCCGCGATCGGCGCCGAGCGCTGCGACATCTATACCGACGTAGACGGCGTCTACACCACCGACCCGCGCGTGGTGCCGAACGCACGCCGGCTCGACAAGATTGCGTTCGAGGAAATGCTTGAGCTGGCTTCGCTCGGCGCCAAGGTCATGCAGGTGCGCTCGGTCGAACTCGGCATGCTGCGCAATGTGCGCATCTTCGTACGCTCCAGTTTCGTCCGGCCGGAAGACATCGACCCAAAGGCCAATTTTGTCGGCACCCTTATCTGCGACGAGAGTGAGATCATGGAACAGCAAACCGTCACCGGCATCGCCTTCTCCAAGGACGAGGCGCAGATTTCGATCCGCCGCGTTCAGGACAAGCCGGGCGTCGCCGCCGCGATCTTCGGGCCGCTCGCCGACGCCAGCATCAATGTCGACATGATCGTGCAAAACGTCACCGCCGACGGCGCCACCACCGATCTGACCTTCACCGTGCCCTCGGCCGATTACGAGCGCGCCCGCGGCGTGATCGAAAAGGCCAAGAGCACGATCGGCTTCGAGCGCCTCGACGGAGCGACCGATGTCGCCAAGGTTTCGGTCATCGGCATCGGAATGCGCAGCCACGCCGGCGTCGCGGCGCACGCGTTCAAGGCGCTCTCGGAGCAAAAGATAAATATTCTCGCGATCACCACGTCGGAGATCAAATTCTCCGTCCTCATCAATGCGGCCCAGACCGATCTGGCGGTGCGGACGCTGCACACGCTGTACGGACTGGATAAGGCCTGACGCCTTCTTACCTCTCTCCGCGAGCGGGGAGAGGTCGCCCGTCGAAGCCTAGCGAAGACGGGCGGGTGAGGGGACATCTCAGTTGGATATCGCTCAAGACAGAGCCCCTCTCCCCGTAAACGGGGAGAGGGAGAACCGAGCTTGCCCCTTGCCGCCCCCATTCGCTATAGGCTGCTGACGGTTGCGGAAGGCCGGATTCGCAGCCGCACTTCGTGCATAATCGGGCCGTAGACCGGGCTTCGGGCTCGGTTCCGGCTGGTATAAGGACCTCATAATGCGTGGCGCTCTTGGCGGTCCACGCGTGCTGTTGCGTCGGCTCCGCGAGGTTATGGCGGAGCCCGTCAGCGCGCAGGATCGTCTCGACAAGGTGGTCGTCCTGATCGCCGCCAACATGGTGGCGGAGGTTTGCTCTGTCTACGTGTTGCGCGTGGACGGAACCCTTGAGCTATACGCCAGCGAAGGTCTAAAACCCGAAGCCGTCCACACCACGGTGATGAAATCCGACGAAGGCCTGGTCGGCCTGGTGGCGAGCGAAGCCAGCAAGATCAACCTGTCGGATGCGCAGAACCATCCGGCCTACTCGTTCCGTCCGGAAACGGGTGAAGAAATCTACCATTCGTTCCTCGGCGTGCCGATCCTGCGCGCCGGTAACACCCTGGGCGTGCTGGTGGTGCAGAACCGGGCGCGCCGGACCTACACCGAGGAGGAGGAAGAAGCCCTCCAGACCACGGCGATGGTGCTGGCCGAGATGATCGCCTCGGGGGAATTGTCGTCGCTCGCCAAGCCCGGCGCCGAACCCGCGGTCCGCCATTCGATCCATATCGAGGGCGTATCGCTGTCCGACGGCATCGCACTCGGCCACGTCGTGCTGCATGAGCCGCGCGTCATCATTACCAATGTCATCGCCGACGACGTGCCGCGCGAGATCCAGCGGCTGGACGCCGCCATCGCAACGCTGCGCGCCGATCTCGACCGGCTTGTGGAGCACCGCGACGTCATTGACGGCGGCGAACATCGCGACGTGCTCGAAGCCTATCGCATGTTTTCTTACGACCAGGGCTGGGCGCACAAAATTCGCGAGGCGGTGACTACGGGTCTGACTGCCGAAGCCGGCGTCGAGCGCGTCCAGTCCGACACCCGCGCGCGCATGCTGCGCGCATCCGATCCGTATCTGCGCGACCGGCTGCACGATCTCGACGACCTCGCCAACCGGCTGATGCGGGTGCTGTTGGGTCAGGACCATGCGCCGAACAAGGAGCAGTTGCCGGACAATGCCATCATCGTCGCGCGCTCGATGGGTCCGGCGGCGCTGCTCGACTATGACCGCAAGAAGCTTCGCGGCCTCGTGCTGGAAGAAGGCGGCCTGACCTCGCACGTCTCCATCGTCGCGCGCGCGCTCGGCATTCCGACGGTCGGCGATATTGCCAATGCCACCGGGCTCGTCGAACAGGGCGACGCCATCATCGTCGATGGCTCAACCGGCCACGTTCACATGCGCCCGGCGCAGGACATCGAGGCGGCCTTCGGCGAACGCGTCAAACTGCGCGCGCGCCGGCAGGCGCAATACCGAGCGCTGCGCGACAAGCCCTGCGTCACCAGGGATGGCAGCACCATCTCCTTGATGATCAATGCCGGCCTCACCATCGATCTGCCACACATGGTCGAGACCGGCGCTTCCGGCATCGGTCTGTTTCGCACCGAATTGCAGTTCATGGTGGCGGCGAGGCTGCCGCGCACCGGCGAACAGCTTCAGCTTTACCGGGCTGTGCTCGAGGCCGCTGGTACAAGGCCGGTGACCTTCCGCACCCTCGACATCGGCGGCGACAAGGTGCTGCCGTATCTGCGCAATTTCGAGGAAGAGAACCCGGCGCTGGGCTGGCGCGCGATCCGTCTCGGGCTCGACCGCCCTGCTCTGCTGCGCAGCCAGGTGCGCGCGCTGCTGCGCGCCGGCGGCGGCCGCGACATCCGCGTGATGTTTCCGATGATCGCGACGGTAGAGGAATTCGACCGCGCCAAGGCGCTGGTCGAGGTCGAACTCACCCACCTGCGCCGGCATGGCCATGCTTTGCCGGAACGCGTCTATATCGGCACCATGCTGGAGGTGCCATCGCTGTTGTTTCAGCTCGACGAGCTTTTCGAGCGCGTCGATTTTTTGTCGGTCGGCTCCAATGACCTGATGCAGTTCCTCTATGCCGCCGACCGCGGCAACAACCGCGTATCGACACGTTTCGATCCGTTGTCGGCGCCGGTCCTGCGCGCGCTCAAAGAAATCGTCGATAAGGCAGCCGAACACGGCAAGCCGGTAGCGTTGTGTGGCGAACTCGCATCGCACCCCATCGGCGCGCTGGCGCTGACGATTCTGGGTTACCGCGCGTTGTCGCTGTCACCGTCGTCGGTCGGCCCGGTCAAGGCCATGCTGCTGCAACTCGACTTGAAAAAAGGCGCTGACGCCCTGCTGCCGGCGCTGGCGCAGCCGGTCGGCAGCGTGTCGATTCGCGGCACACTCGAAGATTTTGCCGCCGCCGAGGGACTTCCGCTTTGATTTCGCTTCCCGAACACCGTCTCGACGCCCTGCTGTCACGTCACGCCATGGTCGAACGCGAGCTTGGCAGCGGCCTCACGACCGACGATTACATCAAGCTGTCGCGCGAGTTTTCCGAACTTGGTCCGGTGATCGACACCATCAAGAATTATCGTGCCGTGCGTGCCGAGATTGCCGATCTCGATGCGATGATTGCCGATACCGCCACCGACGGCGAAATGCGCAAGATGGCCGAGGCCGAGAAGCCGGCGCTGGAAGAGCGGCGCGATCTGCTGGAGCGCCAGATCCGGTTGGCGCTGATCCCCAAAGACGCGATGGACGATCATGACGCCATCCTCGAAATTCGCGCCGGCACCGGCGGCGATGAGGCTGCTCTGTTCGCCGGCGACCTGTTCCGAATGTATGAGCGCTACGCCGCCAAACAGGGCTGGAAGACCGAAGTGATTTCGATGAGCGAAGGCTCGAAAGGCGGGCTCAAGGAAGTCATCGCCGAAGTGCATGGTCGCGGCGTGTTCGCCAAGATGAAGTTCGAATCCGGCGTGCACCGCGTGCAGCGCGTGCCCGACACGGAAACGCAAGGCCGCGTCCATACGTCGGCGGCGACCGTCGCGGTACTGCCGGAAGTGGAAGACGTCGACATCCAGATCAGGGACGACGACCTCAAGATCGATACGATGCGCGCACAGGGCGCCGGCGGCCAGCACGTCAACAAGACCGAGTCGGCCATCCGCATCACGCACATTCCGACCGGCACCATCGTGTTCGTGCAGGAGGAGCGTTCGCAGCACAAAAACAAGGCCAAGGCGCTCGCCTATCTGCGCACCAAACTGTACGACACCCAGCGCCGCAAGCTCGATGCCGAGCGCGCCGCCGAGAGAAAGGGACAGATCGGCTCCGGCGACCGCTCCGAACGCATCCGGACTTACAATTTTCCGCAAGGCCGCGTCACCGACCACCGCATCAATCTCACGCTCTATAAACTGCCGCAGGTGATGGAAGGCAACGTCGACGAGCTGATCGATGCGCTGATCACCGAACACCAAGCCGAGTTGCTCGCGGCCGAAGGCGCGACGTGATTTGTTTCAGCGCAAACTCCGTATTCCGCTCATTCCCGCGCAAACGGGAATCCAGAATTTCCTCACTGACTAAACGGGCATTCAGCCCTAGGTCCCCGCTTTCGCGGGGACGAGCGGGAAAGGCATGCGCGTGATCCCCGGTCTCGCGCCCAACATCTCGATCGCACAGGCGCAGCGGTTGATGGCACAAGCCTTCACGCGCGCCGGCATCGCAGATGCGCCCGCCGATGCGCGGCTGCTGCTCGGTCACGCATTGCAAATCGACCGTGCCCGCTTGTTGTCGGAGTCCGACCGGCCGCTCGATGCCCGCGAGATCGACGCCATCACGACGCTGTCGGCGCGACGATTAAAGCATGAGCCGGTGTCGCGCATCTTCGGCCGCAGGGAGTTCTGGAGCCTGTCGCTCGATGTCAATGAGGCCGTGCTGGTGCCACGACCGGAAACCGAAACCGTGGTGGAAGCCGCCCTCGACTTCGCCGTGCGCGGCGGCCTGCGCATGGAGCGTCTACGAATTCTCGATATCGGCACCGGTTCGGGCGCGCTGATATTGGCGCTGCTCACGGAATTAACGCGGGCGACGGGCGTTGCCACCGACATCAGCGAGGCGGCGCTGGACGTTGCCCGCGGTAATGCAGACCGTTTCGGGCTGTCATCGCGCTGCGACTTTGTTGTCTGCAACATTGCCGACGGGATCACCGACGCGTTCGATCTGATCGTGTCGAATCCGCCTTACATCGCGCATGATGATATCGCAGCGCTTGATCCCGAGGTGCGCGACTACGATCCGGCGCTGGCGCTCGACGGCGGCGCCGATGGGCTCGATGCCTATCGCGGGATAGCCGCGCAGGCGCGTCGCCTGCTGGCACCGGGCGGGCGAATGTTTGTGGAACTTGGCGCGGGACAGGACAACGCGGTTCGTGCGTTATTTGCGGCCGAGGGATTAACGCTGGGCACCACGCGACCCGATCTGGCCGGAATACCGCGTGTCCTCGGCGCCGGTTTCCAGACGCCCAATTCACCATAAAGTGTGCAATATTGCGCGATATGAGTGGCGCGCATCGGCCATGCCCAAAATCGCTGGGTCCGAGAAAGTTCAAAAAAGCTCTTGGAATATGGCTCGGAACCGACTAGCTTTCAGTTACGGAATCGACCCGTGACGGTAGCGCTGCCACGAACCCCGGAGCCAGAAGCTCTGCGAGGCGGGTCGCGCCAAAGCCGATAAATTGGCCGAGATCGAACAGCCGCTTGAATGGAAACGGCAATTGAACTCGCCAGCTACGGGTTAGATGCTTCACCAGTTGGGCGCATCTCTTTTAACAGTGACGGATGTGCGTAACGAGAGGTTGGCAGCGCTGCGGGAAAAGCCCACGGCCTTGGGATTGCTGTAGCCATCGCAATATCAGGCGGACAAGACGAGGACATTGGTGCGGACAAACCACGACGGTTCCGCCGCGCGCCGTAATTCGTATGGATGAAAACGGATTGAAATCGCGTGCTACTTGCATGCGGGAATTCGTGTGAACGTGGAGCGAGTCGTCGCTGCTGTTGAAGGCAGTGCGTCAAATGACGGTCCGGGGTCGAGGCGAGCCTGGAAAATCTATCGAGCTATCGGCGGAATAAACCGCGGCAAAGCAAGCAATAGGTCGGCGAGCAGGTAAAACATGAGAAACGGTCAGAAGCGTATGCGGGGACGTAGCAATAACAATAACAACAACAATAATAACAATAATAATAACAACAATAACCACCGCAAGAGCCAGAACCCGCTGACCCGGGTTTATGAATCGAACGGACCCGACGTCAAAATCCGCGGCACCGCCTCGCACGTCGCCGAGAAATACATGCAGCTCGCGCGCGACGCGCAGAGCTCAGGAGATCCGGTTGCCGCCGAAAATTATTTTCAGCACGCGGAACATTACTTCCGTCTGATCGCAACGGCGCAGGAACAGTTTCGCCAGCAGAACCCGTATTACAATCAGCAGCAGCCGCAGCAGGGCGTGCCGCAAGGCGCCGCCGACGACAACTACGATGACGGCGAGGACGACGGGCAGCCCTTCACCGCGCAGCCCGACCCGGGCTTTGTGCCGCAGCCGCCACAACCGCAGGCGCAGCCTTTCCTGCCGCGCGATGCCCAGCCGTTTCCGCCGCGCGATCAGGCGCAGCACAATCGGCCGCAGCATCAGCCGCGTCATCAACCGCAGCCGGACAACCGGCCACGCCCGGTCGGCAATGACGGCGCGCCGGAAGTGACCGGGCTCCCGGCCTTCATCACCGGCAATGGCCAGCAGCAGCCGGCAGGCGCCTCGAACGGCAATCAACCTGAAGGACAGAACGGCCACGAGCAAGGCGACCGTCCGGATCGCTTCGGTCGCCGCCGCAGACGTCATCGCAGCGGCGGCAACTTCCGCCCCGACCGTCAGGACTTCAACGGCAATGCCGAAGGCGCCGCGCCGGTCCAGGGCGGCGACGAGCCGCCATCGCAGGCGGAGTAGATAACGCACCTTCCCCGGACGCGGCGCAGCACGAGCGCAAGCGAGCCAAGCTCAAGCCCCCGCGGGCGGCGCCAGCGCGGGCTCCAGCGCCGGCACCAGGCGGCGTTTGGCGCGACGGCGCGCGGGGATCGCGCGATAGACCTGCTTGGTCGCCTCGACCAGATGCACGCCGGCAAACGGCGCCGACAATGTCGCGCCGGTGCGTTCCCACGCCACCGCCGAACGCAGAAACCAGCCGCGCGCAATCGGCGGCACATACAAAGCTTCGCTCCAGCCCGCCGGCGTGAACCATGTCTCCCGCAGAAGCTGATTGATCTGACTGCGTGAATAAGGCCGGCCGTGGCCAAACGGCGTTGTATCCATGCGTGCCCACAGGCCACGCCGGTTCGGCACTACCGCGAGCAGCCGCCCTCCGGCCGACAGCACGCGCCAGACCTCGCGCAGCAGCGCCGCCGGGTCGTTGGTCATTTCCAGTGCATGCACCAGCAACACACGATCGACCGCGCCATCGGTCAGCGGCAATTCGTTTTCATCGACCAGCGCCGACATCGTCGGCCGCGCCGTCGGCCATTTCACCACGCCCTGCCCCGCCGGCATGAAGGCGAGGCAGCGCTCGGCCTCATGGCGAAACAGGCCGAGATAGGGCGTGGTATAGCCGATGCCGAGCACGCGCTGGCCGGCCGCGTCGCGCCACAGCGAGCGAACGCCGCGGTTGACGAACCGGCGTGCGACCACGCCCATGTGCTGGCCATAAAAATTCCGCAGATCGACGACGTCGATGGACATGAATGAAGATTACCACGATCCGGGCAGCAAAAGACAAACCGACTTGCGGGTTGCCGCCGGGCGGCACAATTGCCTAACGTATTCGACACCCGCGACCGCTGCCGCTCGAAAAGGACTAACGCCGATGCCAGCCGAAACCGGCCTGTTTCTGTGCCGTTCCGACAATTACGGGGTGCTGCTGCATGACCCGGCGACCGGCGCCACCGCCGCCATCGACGCGCCGGAGGCTGCGCCGATCGAAAAGGCGCTGCAACAGACCGGCTGGAAGCTGACCGACATTCTGGTCACCCATCATCATGCCGATCACACCGACGGCATCATGGCGCTCAAGGATAAATATAAATGCCGCGTCGTTGCGCCTGCCGCCGAGGCCAATAAAATTCCCGGCGTCGATGAGACGGTGCGCGAAGGCGACAAGGTCAAGGTCGGCACGCTCGTCGGCAACGTGATCGAGACGCCGGGCCACACGCTCGGCCACATCGCATATTGGTTCCACGGCGATAATCTCGCTTTCGTCGGCGACACACTCTTCTCAATCGGCTGCGGCCGCGTCATCGAAGGCACCATGGACCAGATGTGGAGTTCGATGCTCAAGATGCGCGACCTGCCGAACCAGACGCAAATTTTTTGCGGCCATGAATACACCGCCGCCAACGTCAAGTTCGCGCTCTCGATCGACAAGGACAACGCGGTACTCAACGCCCGCGCCGCGCAGGTAGCGCGGCAGATTGCCGAAGGCGAGCCGACCATCCCGACGACCATCGGCGACGAGAAACTCGCTAATCCGTTCCTGCGCGCCGACATGGCCGATTTTGCCGCCGACATCGGCATGGCGGGCAAGCCGGCGAATGAAGTGTTCGCGGAGATACGCGTGAGGAAGAACAAGTTTTAAACGCTGTCATTCCGGGGCGCGGCCATTAGGCCGCGAGCCCGGAATCCATATCCCCGGTGCTGCGGCGTATGGATTCCGGGTTCGGCCCTGCGGGCCGCCCCGGAATGACGTGGAGGTTGTATGAATCCCACCGCCGCCGACATCATCCGCAAGCTCGATCTCAAGCCGCATCCCGAGGGCGGGCACTACCGCGAGACATTCCGTGACACGCACACCATCGACGGCCGCGCCGCCTCGACCGCGATCCTGTTTCTGCTGGCACACGGCGAGCGCTCGCACTGGCACCGCGTCGATGCCGTCGAAATCTGGCACTATCACGCCGGCGCCCCGCTTGAACTGAAGATCGTCGATGGATCAAAGGAAGAAATCATCCGGCTTGGCGGCGATATTCACGCCGATGAAATCCCACAGGTGACGGTGCCGGCGCGCGCCTGGCAAGCCGCGAAGAGCCTCGGCGACTGGACCCTGGTCGGCTGCACCGTCGCCCCCGGATTTACTTTCGATGGTTTTGAACTGGCGCCGAAGGGCTGGAAGCCGTAAACTACGGCTTTGCCGATCGGCATGTCCTTAGTATCAAGTAGCCCATCAGCGGCCTGCTCCGTCCCATTCAACATTCTTTCAGTCGAATTTCAGACCGACTCCCCTGTCTGGACGCGTCACCGGCTATCGGGGTGCCGTATCCATGTGGTAGAAGCTGGCGGGGCCGGCACACGTCCGGGGGATGGGGAATGTATCGTTATGTTCGGGTGGCCTGTCCCTGTTCGGGGTAGCGCGTTAGCGGATTTGCGTGCCGGACTATTTTTGATTTTTGCCTTGGTACTGCTCTGGCCGGCAGCGCCCGCTTTCGCCGACTGCGCGACCGCCGGCAGCACCGTCACCTGTTCGTCCACCGGCGGCACCCAGACCACACCGGTCGGTACCAGCATCGAGGACAACCTCACTGTCAATGTCCAGTCGGGCGCGACCATCGACGTTTCAGGATCGCCCGGCGCGGCAGCTATCGACCTGAACGACAGCAACACCGTGACCAATGCCGGCAGGTTGATCGGCGGCGATTTCAACGCCGGCATCAGTGTCAACAACGGCAATATGATCATCAATAGCGGCAGCATTGCCGTTGGCGATAACGCGGCCGCCATCAGCGGTTGCTGCGACAATACGATCATCAACAGTGGCAGCATCGCCGCCGGCTCGAACAGCTCAGGCGTGCTCGTCAATGACCGCGACAATGTGACCAATAGCGGCACGATTACTGTCGGCACCCTCGGCTATGGCATCATCGCTGTTGGCGACGGTGCATCGACGGCGGTCATCACCAATAGCGGGACCATCAACGCCATAGGCGGCTTCGGTATCGGCGCTTCCGCCAATTACAATGTGATCAATTCAGGCACGATCAATGCCGGCAACAACGGCGTCGGCATCCAGGTTGGCGGTAGCAATACCGTGACCAATTCCGGAACAATCAATGTCAGTAGCGCCGGCTTTGGCAATGGCATAGGCATTTACCTCAACGCGTTCGGCGCGGCCGGAAACACCGTCACCAATAGCGGTAGCATTCTCGCAACGGGGCAGACCTTCGCCATCTTCGGCGATTCAGACAACATCATCGTCAATACCGGCATGCTGCAGGGCGCCGTGGTTCTCCCGGGCTTCAATAATACCCTGACCAACCGCGGCTATATGATCGGCGCCGATCTCGCCTTCCCGATTCCCTCGGGCGGCTTCATCGGTGGCACATTGATCAACGATCCGGCCGGCACGATCGCGATCCGCGTGACGCCAACCCAAAACGATTTCTTTAGTGCCGATGCTGTCGTGCTCAATGGTGGACGCCTGCACATGGTGGTGCGACCCGGCCTTTACGGCGCGACGACGGTCTATTCGCCGGGCACGAGCGGGGCAGCGCCAATATCATCGTGCAGTTGCACGCCGATCACCGGCACTTTTAACAGCATCACCACATCGTCGGCCTTCTTTACGGCGGCAGCCGATTATTCCACTGTCGGCGAAGTCGATGTCACACTGACACGCCACGGCTTCGGCGCCGCGTCCGGCGCGACGCCGAACCAGCGGGCGGTCGGCAACGCGCTTGAACCCGGTTATTCGCCCGGTCTCGATCCCGCCAGCATCGCCGGACAGTTCTACGCCAACCTGCTCGCGGCGAATTCACTCAGCGTTCTCGATCAACTCTCCGGCGCTGGCACTGCCGCAGCACAGGATGCAGCGTTCACAGCGGGCGGTCTGTTTAGTGGCGCGATCCTGCAACAGGGCCTCGCGTGGCTGAACGGAACGGGCGGTGGCTTCGGCACCACCTTCGGCGGGCTGCCTTACGCCGCGCAAGCGCAGAAAAAAATTACCGGTCGGCCTGGCGCCGATGCCTTCGCGGCGATGGAGCCTTCGAAGGGGGCGCTGGCGCGTATGGGGCTCAGGATTCGGCGCCACCCGGTCGACCGATGGCGAATATGGCACCGCCGATCAGCACGTCACCACCGCCGGTGGCGTGTTCGGCGTCGATCACGAAATCTCGTCCGATTTGCTGGTCGGTTTCGCGGCCGGCGCGAGCAGTTCGCATTTCTCGGCTTCGGAACTCTCGACCAGCGGCAGGATCGACGCCGGTCATGTCGGCATCTATGCGCTGAAAACTTTCGGCACGACCTATCTCGCCGCGACGATGAATTACGCACACGGCGACAACAGCATCGACCGCACGATCACCGGCGTGGGCGCGACCGAATATGCCAAAGGCAGCTTTAACAGCAATCAACTGAGTGGACGCCTTGAACTCGGCTGGCGCAACGCGATGAAAGGCTACACGCTGACGCCCTTTGCCGCGATCGAGCCGGCTGTCCTCTGGCAACAAGGCTATAGCGAAAACTCGACGACTGGCGCCGGCGCGCCGGGCGTGCTGGGCCTTACCTACCAATCGAACCGCGTCACATCGTTTCCGACGGCGCTGGGCTTGCAAGCCGACGCGCGTTTCGCACTCGATGGCGGTAAGGCGCTCTCGCCGTTCGCGCGCGTGTCCTGGGTGCATGAGTTCGATACGACCCGAAACATCGAGGCGTCATTCATCACTATACCGGGCGCCAGCTTTACTGCCGACGGCGCGCGCGCCGCGCGCGATGCGTTGCGCCTCGAAGGCGGCGCAACGCTGGCACTGACCGAGCGCGCATCATTGTATGCGAGCGTCAACAGCGAATTGTCGAGCCGCTCTTCGAGCTTCGCCGGAATGGGCGGTCTGCGCCTCGGCTGGTAGGCGCCTTACGCCAGCGCGTCGGCGACGGCCTTGCCGCAGGTCACCGTGTTGGCCGAACCCTTCAGATCGCGCGTGCGCAACTTGTCTTGCGACAACACTTTCTCGATGGCCGCGACGATCGCCTTGGCGGCTTCCGGCTCGCCGAGATGTTCGAGCATCATCGCGCCCGACCAGATTTGCCCGATCGGATTGGCGATGCCTTGGCCGTAGATATCCGGCGCCGAGCCATGGACCGGCTCGAACACGGACGGAAACTTGCGCTCCGGATTGATGTTGCCGGACGGCGCGATGCCGATGGTGCCGGTGCAGGCAGGGCCTAAATCCGACAGAATGTCGCCGAACAGGTTTGACGCCACAACGACATTGAACTTGTCCGGGTTCATAACGAAATGCGCGGCGAGAATGTCGATGTGAAACTGATTCCATTTTACGTCGGGATAGGCTTTCGCCATTTCCTTCACGCGCTCGTCCCAGTACGGCATGGTGATGGCGATGCCGTTCGATTTGGTCGCCGACGTCAGATGCTTCTTCGGCGTCGATTGCGCGAGTTCAAAGGCGAACTTCAGCACGCGGTCGACGCCGGTGCGGCTCATCACGGTTTCCTGCACCACGACCTCGCGCTCGGTGCCGGCGAACATCTTGCCGCCGATGGCGGAATACTCGCCCTCAGTGTTTTCGCGCACCACCCAGAAATCGATGTCGCCGGGCTTGCGGCCGGCGAGCGGACACGGCACGCCCGGCATCAGGCGCACGGGACGCAAGTTGACGTATTGATCGAACTCGCGCCGAAACAGGATCAGCGAGCCCCACAACGAAATGTGGTCGGGCACTTTGTCCGGCATGCCGACGGCGCCGAAATAGATCGCGTCGTGCGCGCCGATCTTTTCTTTCCAGTCCTCCGGCATCATGCGGCCGTGCTTTTCGTAATAGTCGCAGGAGGCAAAATCGAAATCGTCAAACCGCAATTCAAAGCCGAACTTTTTGGCCGCCGCCTCGAGCACGCGCACGCCCTCCGGCATGACTTCCTTGCCGATGCCGTCGCCGGGAATGACGGCGACACGGTGAACGCGATTGGTGGTCATGGGGAGGCCTCTGATTTTATTCGAATTTACAGTGTTGTTCGCTCATTCCCGCGAAAGCGGGAATCCAGTTTTGTGGCCCTGGGTCCCCGCTTTCGCGGGGACGAGCGGTTCTAACTCAAGCGAAATACTGCCCGCCGTTAGCTGTGATCGTCGAGCCGGTCATCAGGCCGGCATCGTCGCTGGCGAGGAAGACGACGCAGCGTGCAATTTCTTCCGGTTCGCCGAGACGACCGATCGGAATTTGCGGCAGGATGCTTTTTTCCAGAACGTCCTTCGGCACCGCCTGCACCATTTCCGTATTGATGTAACCGGGGCAGATGGCGTTCACGGTGATGCCGGCCTTGGCGCATTCCTGCGCCAGCGCCTTGGTGAAGCCGATCTCGCCGGCCTTGGCGGCGGAATAATTGGTCTGTCCCATCTGGCCTTTCTGGCCGTTGATCGACGAGATGTTGACAATCCGGCCAAATTTGCGCGCGCGCATGCCTTCGATCACCTGCCGGCACATGTTGAACAGCGAACCGAGATTGGTGTTGATCACCGCATTCCACTGCTCCGGCTTCATCCGGTGCAACATGGCGTCCTTGGTGATGCCGGCATTGTTGATCAGGACTTCGATGGGCCCGAGTTCGGCCTCGATCTTCTTGATGCCTTCGCCGCAGGCTTCGAAGGACGAAACGTCCCACTTGAACACGAGAATGCCGGTCTCGGCCTTGAATTTCTCGGCAGCCTCGTCATTGCCGGCGTAGCTGGCCGCGACTTTGTAGCCCTTGTCCTTCAACGCCTTTGAAATCGCCGCGCCGATGCCGCGGGTTCCGCCCGTCACCAATGCTACGCGAGACATGCCCCACTCCTCCCAGAGTTATTCTTTCGTCATGCCCTGTCGTGTACGGGCATCCACGTCTTATTTGCTGCACCTTAAAGACGTGGATGGCCGGGACAAGCCCGGCCATGACGCGAAGCGTTGTGCAGCGCGAAGAATTTAGCGCTCTACACTGTCTTTGGTGCGTGTTCGCTAGCGTTCGACGCACATGGCGATACCCATGCCGCCGCCGATGCACAAAGTCGCCAGGCCCTTCTTGGCGTCGCGCTTCTGCATCTCGAACAGCAGCGTGGTCAGGATGCGCGCGCCCGACGCGCCGATCGGGTGGCCGATGGCGATCGCGCCGCCATTGACGTTGACCTTGCCGGTATCCCAGCCGAGGTCCTTGTTGACCGCGCAGGCTTGCGCGGCGAAGGCCTCGTTGGCCTCGACCAGATCGAGGTCGTCATGCTTCCAGCCGGCTTTCTTGAGCGCGGCGCGCGAGGCGGGGATCGGCCCGGTGCCCATGATCGACGGATCGACGCCGGCCTGCGCCCACGACACGATGCGCGCCAGCGGCGTCTTGCCGAGCCGCGCGGCTTCCGATGCCCTCATGAGTACCACCGCGGCGGCGCCGTCATTGATGCCCGAGGCCGAAGCCGCAGTGACCGTGCCTTCCTTGTCGAAGGCCGGGCGCAGCTTGGAAATGCCCTCGACCGTGACGCCGGCCTTGGGGAATTCGTCGGCATCGACCACGGTATCGCCCTTGCGACCCTTGATCGTGACCGGGACGATCTCGTCCTTGAACTTGCCGGCCTTGATCGCGGCTTCGGCCTTGTTCTGCGACTTGACCGCGAATTCATCCTGCTGCTGACGGGTGATCTGAAACTGCTTGGCGACGTTCTCGGCGGTATTGCCCATGTGGTAGCCGTTGAAGGCATCCCAAAGGCCGTCCTTGATCATGGTGTCGACCATCTCGAAGCCGCCCATCTTGACGCCATTGCGCAAATGCTGGGCGTGCGGCGCCATGCTCATCGATTCCTGGCCGCCGGCCACCACGATGTCGCTGTCGCCGTTCATGATCGCCTGATAGCCGAGCGCCACCGCGCGCAGGCCCGAGCCGCACAGCATGTTGACGCCCCAGGCCGGGCTTTCGACCGGAATGCCGGCGCTGATCGAGGCCTGACGCGCCGGGTTCTGGCCCTGCGCCGCGGTCAAAATCTGACCCATGATGACTTCGCTGACCCGGCCGCCCTCGACCCCGGCGCGCTCCAGCGCGCCCAGAATGGCGGTTTTGCCCAGTTCATGGGCCGGCACATTGGCAAACGCCCCATTGAAGGAGCCGACCGGGGTGCGGGCGGCGCTGACTATGACGACATCGTCTTTCATCGAAATCTCCTTTGGCGGGCCAAAATGCGCGGGGGCAGGACGCCGCTGCGGCGCTGCCGCATCCTCAGCAGGCCCGCCGGGCCTGTCAACAATCGGCAATTGGCTCTATGTCCGCGAGATTTGACCCTTTTCTGCGGTTTCCGCAAGTATGCCGCAGCGCGGCTTAAGTTTACCGCGCCGCCACAAAACGGTGGCCCATGGCTTCATAATCCGGCTATGCTTATGTCAGGTAGAGGAAGCGAGTGATCACATGGCAGATGAAAAAGAGCCGGTCACCATCAAGAAGTACGCCAACCGGCGGCTCTATAATACCGGCACCAGCACCTACGTTACGCTCGAAGACCTCGCCGTCATGGTCAAGAATGGCGAGGATTTCGTCGTCTTTGATGCCAAGTCCGGCGACGACATTACGCGGTCAGTGCTGGCGCAGATCATCTTCGAGCAGGAAAACAAGGAAGGCCAAAGCCTTCTGCCGATTGCTTTCCTGCGGCAACTGATCCGCTTTTACGGCGACAGCATGCAGGTGATGGTGCCGCGCTTCCTCGAACAATCAATGTCGGCCCTGACCAGCCAGCAGGGCAAACTCCGCGAGCAAATGGCGCAGGCCTTCGGCGGCGTCGGCGGTTTCGGCTCGATGGAAGAGCAGGTCCGACGCAATATGGAGATGTTCGAAAAGACCTTCGGCATGTTCGCGCCGCCCTTCACCCGCGGCGGCAAGCCCGCGGAAGGCCAGCCCGGCGACAAACCGGCCGGCTCGTCCGGTGAAATGGACGACCTCAAGCGCCAGCTTGATGAAATGCAGAAGCGGCTGGATAAGCTCGGCAGTAAAGAGTAGCAGGGCGGCCCAACGGGCGCCTGAGGTGCGCGCCAAAGGCGCGCCTCACGGCGTCCCCAAGCGAGATGCCCGGCACAAGGCCGGGCATGACAATATTTAGCCCTTACAAAGCCGCGGCCTTATTCTGATCCGTCAGCCACGGCCGGTCCGTGCTCGCCAGCCCGGTCAGCGCGCCTTGCAGAAAATCGCAGCCCCAGCCTCTCAGCAATTGCGCGGCGGGCTCGTCCTGCACCCATTCGGCGACCGTCATCAAGCCGAGCCGGTGCGACAACTCGATCATGGTCTGCACGAAGGCGCGGTCGTCGCTCGACTGCATGAGGTTCTGCACAAAGGCGCCATCGATCTTGATGATGTCGACCCCAAGCTTGCGCAAATTGCGGAACGACGTATGGCCCGCGCCGAAATCATCGATAGCTATGCGGCAACCGAGATCCTTAACGCGGGTGACGAAGCCGCGCGCATCGTCCAGATCCTGGATCGCGGCAGTCTCGGTAATCTCGATGATGAGACGTTGCCCGGCGCCGTCGTTGGAGCGCAACAGCGCGCCGAGACCAGCCCACCAGTCGGGATCGACGGCGGAGGCCGGCGAGACGTTGACGCTCGCCTGCAATGCCGGCGCCTTGGCCAGTTCTTCGACCACCAGTTCGAGGACGCGATAATCGAGCATGCGCATCAATCCGACGCGCTCCGCGACCGGGATGATCTCCTGCGCGTGCGCGATGCTGCCGTCGGCTCGATAAACCCGCATCAGGCATTCATAGAACGACACCGACCGCGGCCCGGCATCGACCACCGGCTCATAGGCGAGCGCAATGCGGCGCTCGTTCAGCGCGGTCACGATTTCATCGGTCGCGCGCAAGGACTCCTTGCGCAGCGCCTCACGCTCTACGTTCGGCTGGTAGGCCGCGAACGAACCGTGACGCTTGGCGCGCGCGGCGGTGAGCGCATCCTGGGCACGGCTGAGAATTTCCGGCATCGTGCGGGCATAGCGCGGTGCGGTGACGCCGCCGATGGTGACGGTCACCGCGACGGGACCGGCAATGGTCGAGATCGTCTCGTCACGCACGCCGGTCAGCAGACGTTCGCCCGCGATCGCCATTTCATCCGGCGTGCAACTGGTCAGCACGATGCCGAATTTATTGCCGGTGAAGCGGCCGAAATGGTCCTTGCCGCGCAGCCGCGCCCGAATGCGCTTGGCGACCTGGGCGATGATGTCCTCGGTAACCTCAAAGCCATAGGCTTCGTTGAGGCGGCCGAGATGATCGATGGCGACCAGCAGAAAGCCGCAGGAGCCGCGGAAGCGAACGGTTTCATCAAGCGTCGATGCCAGAACGTCCATCAGCGAGGCGCGGTTGAGATCGCCGGTCAGCGCATCGAATCTGGCGCGTGCAACGAGATCGCGTTCGCGATCGTAGCGCGCGTCGATCGCACGCACGGTTCCGTGCGCGCGCAGAGGCTTGCCGTCGGAGCCGGCGAACCAACGGCCGGTGTCCTCGATCCAGCTCGTCGAACCGTCGGCGCGCTTGAAGGCGTATTGGATTTGATAGGCGACGCCTTCGCCGGCGTCGCGCTGGGGCGCCTTCACGATGGCATCATCGCGCCCCTGACCGCCGGTGACGTCGATATGCCGCGCGAATGCCGCGCCGCTGTTCAAGTCTTCAGTGTCCGCGATCCCAAGCACCGCCGCGACGTTCTCACTCCAAATCAATACGTCGGTATCGAGCCGCCATTCGTAGGCGGCCTCGCCAATCGACCGCAGAACCGCCGCGGCATCCGGCCGACCGGAAGCTTGATCGCGCTGGGTCACACCTGTTCCTTCTTTTCCACCTGACGAATCTGACCCTTTTTGGAACGCCGGGCCCGCTAACGACGTTACCTTCCCGTCGGATGCCCAGCGTAACGCTACGGGTAATTTTTAAACAGACTCAAAAGTTCAAGGTTTGCCGGCTCTTAACCGGACCAGCGCGTTGCCCCTGCCGATATGGCGTTTGCTCCGGCACGGCGTTTGCTCATGAGTTTGTAGAGAGCGTAAGACGAGACTTTCTGTGCCAAACTGAGACAAAGGCGTGCCTATGCGAGTCGAGGCGATCAAACAAGCAGGGCGAACGGGCATCGCGGCTGACGATTTCATCGTCAAGACCGCCGAAGTTCCTGAAAGTGCGAGCGAAAGCCGCGCGTTGGTTGTGACGGCCGCGCCGTTGGTCGCCGAAAACCGCTCGACGCATCGTCAGGCCGCTTTCCTGGCACATCTTATTGCCACCAAGGACCAGGCGCCGCAGACCCGGGCGCGCCGCCGTGCCGAGCCGTCGGAAGCGATTACCGCTTACCGCACCGTCGCCGCCATGACGCAAGCCTGAGAGCACACTCGAAAATCAATCGGGGATTCTGTAAACTCCCAGGCTCACGCCGCGGCGAGGTTGCCATGCCCGAAACTGTCGAAGCCGCTATCATCGAACCCCTGGTCCGCGACCTCGTCGAATGGGTCGCCAAGGAACCGCGTCACTATCGCGATGTGCTCGACGCCTGGCGCACGTCGTGCCCGAGGCTGATGGTATGGGAGGCGGCATCGGACCGCGGCTTCGTCGCACGCAGAAATATCGAAGGGCGCGGCTCTTACGTGATCGCAACCGAAGCCGGCCGCAGTTTCGTTCGATCCTGCGTGAAATAATCGAGACAGTTCAGTAGCCGAGCGCCAGTCCGTCCTTGCGCGGTTCGGAGCCGCCGATCAGAACGCCGCGATCCCAATCGATCTTGATCGCCTGCGCACCACCCCACGGCGAGTCCGCCATCACGACAGTGTGGCCGCGCGCCTTGAGACCTTCGACGGTCGCGGCCGGCGTGCCGTTCTCGACCACGGAGGTCTCGCCTTCAAAGAAGAAGCGCGGGCAATCGATCGCCTGCTGAACGTCCATGCCGAAGTCGAGCATGTTGTTGACGATCTGCACATGGCCCATCGGTTGATAGTGCGCACCCATGACTCCGAACGTCAGGTCGCAACGTCCGTCGCGCATGCCGAGAGCCGGAATGATAGTGTGCATCGGCCGCTTGTTGGGCCCGAACGTATTCGGATGATCGGGCTCAAGCGTGAAGCAGGCGCCACGATTCGTCAGCATGATGCCGGTCTTCTCGGTGCAGATTCCGAGACCGAACGCCGAAAACAGCGAGTTGATGAACGAGACCGCCATGCGGTCGCGATCCACCACCGTCAGATAGATGGTATCGCTGCCCGGGGTCGGCGCGCTCGGCAATTTGGCTCGCTTGTTCATGTCTATCAGCCCGGCGAGCTTCTTGCCGAAGCTTTTGCTGATGAGATCCGCGACCGGCACGCGCATATGCGCGGCGTCGGCCAGATGAGTGTCGCGCATCGCGTAAGCGAGCCGCGCGGCCTCCAACACCAGATGGAAACGCTCTGGTCCGACCGGGTCGAGCGTTCCCACGTCGAAGTTCTCGAGAATGTTGAGCATGAGCAGCGCGGTGATGCCCTGCCCGTTCGGCGGAATCTCGACCAGATCGAGACCTTTGTAATTCGTCGAGATCGGCGTCACCGCGTCGCCGCGATGATCGGCGAAATCGCCGGCATCGAGAAACGAGCCGCGCGCGGCCGCGGTCTGCGCCATGTCCTCGGCGATCTCGCCTTCGTACATGGCGCGCGCGCCTTTGGCGGCAATGGTCTTGAGCGTCGCGGCAAGCGCCGGAAAGCGGATAACGTCGCCTTCCTTCGGGGCCTGACCGTTGAACAGATAATGCTTCGTCGCGCCGGCATCGGCCTTGAGCTTGCCGACAGCACGCGCCCAGTCCCAGGCCACGCGCGCCGCGACCGGAAAGCCGTGTTCGGCATATTTGATAGCGGGCTGCAAGACGCGGTCGAGACCGAAGCGGCCGTGTTCCTTGAGGATCGCCTCCCAGGCATCGATCGCACCCGGCACGGTGACCGCGTGAATAGAGGCGCCGATCTCGGTCATGCCCTTGTCGCGCAGCGCGTCGAGCGAGGCGTTGCGGCCGGCGCGGCCGGAGCCGTTATAGCCCCAGACCGGCTTGCCCGATTTTGAAATCAGCGTGTAGCAGTCGCCGCCGATGCCGGTCATATGCGGCTCGACGACGCACAAAGTGGCGACTGCGGCGACTGCCGCATCGGCTGCGGTGCCGCCGGCGCGCAGCATGTCGATGGCGGCAAGCGTTGCCAACGGATGCGAGGTCGCCGCCATGCCATCGCATGCCATGACCGGCGAACGGCCGGGAAGCTGGAAGTCGCGGTTCATGAAATCTTTCCCATACATGACGGTCCGAAAGGCGGCCGATCCATTATGGGATCGCGCGGCTTCGGAATGGTCGGAGAGGATCAGGACGAGAGGTGCGAGATGCCCTCGACCGTGAGGTCGCGCTGGGCCGAACGCATAGTGACCGAGAAGCCGCCGAGCACGTCGACGAAGCTGATGACCAGCAACAGAAAAAATGTGCCGGTCGCGGCCTGCAACACCAGCAGAAATTCAACCAGCATGCCGAGGAAAAGTATCAGTGACAGGCCGTGATCGACCACGCTGCGCACGCCGATGCGGGTGGACTTCATCAACTCGCCGAACAGCAACAGCACCGACAGCGCGATGAGCATGTCACCGGCCGACATGGTCCACTCGCCACCGGACAGCATGTGCACGGTCGTGAGCACGCCGGTCCAGCCGACACCCGGCATCAGGAAGGCAATGATGTTGTAGATCGCAAACGGAATCAGCAGAAGAGGAAAGCCGAGCATGAACATCTGAGAGCTTTCCCTGCTGAAACTACGCCTCGGTCTTCACCTTCAGAACCTGGCGGCCTTTGTACATGCCGGTCTTCAGGTCGATGTGGTGCGGACGGCGCAATTCGCCGGAATCCTTGTCCTCGATATAGCTCGGCCGCTTGAGCGCGTCGGCGGAACGGCGCATGCCGCGGCGCGACGGCGAGGTTTTTCGTTTCGGCACAGCCATTGGAAGCAACTCCTCAAAAGGCGCAGATTATCGGTTTGAAGCGGGCTTATAGAGGAAGGAAAGCGTCAAGGCTAGAGCGTTTCACCGCTCCAGACGGACGCAAGACGCTACTCCCGGCGAGCGGCTGGCGCGGCCCTGATAGAGCCCGGCGAGGCGGCGCAGGCCGGGACCGGGCTTTTTGCTGTCGCGCTTGACCGGATTGGGCAATGAGGCCGCCAGCAGGGCCGACTGATAGCGGCTCAGATGGTCGGCGGACCGGCCGAACGCCCGTTTGGCGCCGGCCTCGACCCCGAATTCGCCGTTTGGACCGAGTTCCGCGATGTTGAGGTAGATTTCCAGAATTCGCCGTTTGGACAGGACCAGGTCGATCCACAACGCCAGCGGGAACTCCAGCGCCTTGCGGACGAAGCTGCGGCTCGACCACAAGAAAAGGTTCTTTGCGACCTGTTGGGTGATGGTCGATCCGCCCCGCAGATCGTCGATATCGTCCGCATCCTGGATCGCGTCGCGAATTTCGGCCAAATCGACGCCAAAATGGCTGCAAAACCGGCCATCTTCGGCGATTATAACCGAAAGCGGTAAATCAGGGTCGATTTTAGCAAGCGAAACCCATTGCCTCTCCACCCGCTGGCCGGTCATGGTCCGCCACAGCATGACGGTGGAGACCGGGTTCACCACCGCGTAAAGCGGCGTCAGCAGGTACGGCAGCACCAGCACCGCCAGCACCACATAGAGCGCGACCCGCCACGCCCTGCCGAATCGCGGCAGGCGCAGCATGTCGTAGGCGAAACTCAGCCGGCGCGCCGGGCGAAAGTCGGGGCGGTAAATCACCTTTCGACTTTAGCCTATTGTTTCGCTATTTGCGGCGGGTGCGACCTCAAGGCTAACAAGAGTGTCATGAGTTCCCCGGGTTTTTTCGATCGCCTGAATGCCCTTGCCGCCGAAACCGAGGTGCTGCTGGAGCAACTCCTCGACAGCGAGGCGCTGCCCGGCGAAATCGCCCGGCCGGAGCGGCTCATCGCCGCCATGCGCCATACCGTCCTCGGCGGCGGCAAAAGGCTGCGCCCGTTTTTGGTGGTCGAGACCGCCGCGCTGTTCGGGGCGCCGCGTGACGGCGCGCTGCTGGCGGGCGCCGGGCTCGAACTGCTGCATTGTTATTCGCTCGTTCACGACGATCTGCCGGCGATGGACGACGACGACCTGCGGCGTGGCAAGCCGACCGTCCACAAGGCGTTCGACGAGGCAACGGCGATCCTCGCCGGCGATTCGTTGCTCACGCTGGCCTTCGACGTGATGGCGCGCGATGGCGTCCACGCCGATGCCGCCGTGCGCGCCGCGCTGGTGCTCGGACTGGCGCGCGCCGCTGGCTGTGGCGGCATGGCCGGCGGACAGATGTACGACCTTGCCGCCGAGGGCCGCTTTGCTGCCAAGCGCAGCTTAAGCGAAAGCGAGATCGTCACCTTGCAGGCGATGAAGACCGGCGCCCTGATCCGTTTTGCTTGCCGCGCCGGCGCGCTGCTCGGTCGGGCCGAACCGCAGGATCACGTGGCGATCGAACGCTACGGCGTCGCCATCGGCCAGGCCTTTCAGATCGCCGACGACCTGCTCGACGTCGAGGGCGACACCACCGCGCTTGGTAAGGCGACCGCCAAGGATGCCGCCGCAGGCAAGGCAACGCTGGTCGCGGCGCTCGGCGTCGATGGCGCACGCGCCAAGCTCGCCGCGCTGATCGCCGAGGCCGACGACGCGCTGGCGCCGTTCGCCGCGAAGGCCGATACTCTGCGTGCCGCGGCCCGTTTCATCGCCGAGCGGCAGACCTGAACGCAAAGCGCCAAGCATGGCCAAAGCCAAGTCCCGATTGCCTCACATGCAGCAACCGATATTGCCGATCCGCATTTATCGGATGCACAACAAGCTCGTAATCGCCGCTCTCTGCGGTGGACTGGTGGCTTTAGGCGCGCTTGCCTTGGACATCCGCCCTCTCGCTCGCGTACTGATGGGATGGGACAGCGGCATCGCGATCTATCTGATGCTGATCGCTGGGGTGATGTCGCGCACCGACGTTGCAAGCATCCGCAAGCGCGCTGCCCTGGAAGACGAAGGCGCAATCTTCATTATGCTGCTTTCGGTGATCGCAACCTTCGCCAGCCTGGTCGCAATCCTGTTTGCGCTGACCGGCGCGAAACAGGCCGGCGTCGGCACCGCGGTTTGGTTGGCCATTGCCACGATCCTGTTGTCATGGGCTTTCGTCCACACGATCTTCTCGTTTCATTATGCGCACGAATATTACGGCGAGCGGCGCGACGGCCAGATCGGCGGTCTCGATTTTCCGGGCGACACCAAACCGGATTATCGCGATTTCCTGTATTTCTCGCTGGTCATCGGCATGACCAGCCAGGTCTCCGACGTCGTCATCACCAGCAAAGTCATCCGCCGCATGGTCGCGGGGCATGGCGTGCTGTCGTTCTTCTTCAATCTCGTCGTACTGGCGCTAACCGTGAACATGGTAGCGTCGCTGATATGAACGAAGCGCCGGGCCGCGCAAAATTGACATGACCGCGATTTTTCAGACCGTTTTTTTCATGGCCGCCGTGCTGGCGGCGGTCGCGATCGCGGCCAAACGCCTGCATGTCGCGCCGTCGATCCTGCTGGTCGTCGCCGGCCTCGGCATGGCGCTGATGCCTGGACTGCCGAAGATACAACTGGCGCCGGAACTCGTGCTGCTCGTCATCTTGCCGCCGCTGATCTATTCGGCCGGCGTCGCCATGAGCTGGCGCGAATTCAAATTCAACCTGAGACCGATCGCACTGCTGGCTTTCGGCTGCGTCGTCTTCACCACCTGCGCTGTGGCAGCGATGGCGCACTACCTGCTCGGTTTCGAGTGGCCGGTCGGCTTCCTGCTCGGCGCCATCATCGCGCCGCCCGATGTCGTCGCGCCATTGGCGATTGCACGGCGGCTTGGATTGCCGCGGCGGCTGGTCGTCGTGCTGGAAGGCGAAGGCCTCGCCAACGACGCCACAGCGCTGATCCTCTATCGCTTCGCGGTTGTCGCGGTTTCAACCGGCACATTCTCGCTCGGTGAAGCGTCCGGCACTTTCGCGATGATCGTTGTCGGCGAAATCTGTTTCGGCATCGGCGTCGGCTGGCTCTCGCTGCATTTACGCAAGTGGTCGCACGAGCCGCGGGTCGAGATCACGCTTTCGCTGATGACGCCCTACTTCGCCTATTGGATACCGGAGATGTTCCACGGCTCCGGCGTTCTGGCGACCGTCGCCTGCGGCCTCTATGTGAGTTGGAATGGGCCGCGACTGATCCCGTCGGGAACGCGCCTGCAAGGCATCTTCTTCTGGGACCTTATCGTTTATCTCATCGAAGGTTTCGTGTTTCTCCTGACCGGCTTGCAGGCGCGGACGCTGATCGAGCAGGCGCACGCCTTCTCGCCGCGCGAGCTTCTGATCGCGACCGCCTGGACCACGCTGGCGATCATCGCGGCGCGATTCGTCTGGGTATTTCCGGCGACATACATTCCACGCTGGGTCAGCGCCCGATTGCGCCAACGCGATCCCTCGCCGCCGTGGCAGGGACCCTTTCTATTGTCGTTCACCGGCATTCGTGGCGTCGTGTCGCTCGCCGCCGCACTGGCCTTGCCATACTCCATCAACAACGGCGCGCCATTTCCCCACCGCGACATGATCCTGTTCGTGGTGTTTGGCGTCATCATCATTACGCTGGTCGGTCAGGGTCTGCTGCTTCCGACGGTCGTGCATATGCTCGGTCTCACCAGGATCGGCCAGGAAGAGCGCACCGACGAAACCAACCGCGAATTGCGGGCGCGAAAGGAAGCCTTGGCCGTAGTCAGCAAGCGGCTCGACAAGGCGATCAAGGATCGGGAACTGCCGAGCTACGTTACCGATCATTTGCGGACCCGCAATCAAAGCCGCCTTCAGGTTCTGCCGGACAACCTGGATGAAGAGCTTCCCCTGGTGCGTCAGGCCGCGGCGCTGAAGAAAGAATTGATCGATACCGAGCGCGACTACATCTACCAGCTTCTGCGCGACGGCAAGATCACCGATGAAGCACGACGGCGGATCGAATACGAACTCGATCTGGAAGAAGCCTCGCTCGCCAATCGAAATACCGACGGCGGCGGATGGATATGAGCGCTATGCGCGGGGACGACAGCAGCATTAGCCAACGGCTCCGCCGCCCCTGTTCTTTGACGGCGCGGGGTACGCCGGTCCCTTTTTCCTTTCCCGAAGAGAATGGAGCAGCCGATCTCGGGTACACCCGAGATCGGCATATTTAATGCGCAAGTCGGGTATACCCGACTTGCGATGAGGCGCCAGAGGGTTTGCGAGACCCTCTTTAGGCTTCCCTTGCGATCGGGAAGCCCGCACGCCGATACGGGGCGGGGTTGCGAATCCCGTCCCGAGGCGCGCGCGCCAAAGGCATCAGGTTTGCGAGGCCTGCCGCCATGGCGCTGCGCCTCCCGGCGCTCCAACGATCAAGCCAGCGCGGGTTCTCGCGCAGGCTTGACTGCAGTGCGCGTTGTCGGCGCACCGGCCGCGTCCGTTATGGTCGCATCACTCGAGATGACGCGACGCCCGAACGCGGCGGATGCAAAAGATCATATTCCTACGGCAGAGTCAAGGACTACTATCCTCAAATTGCATCTGCCTACTACGGTCATTGCCGGGCTCGACCCGGCAATCCATGACGCGGGCCGGCAACAGGAAATTTTCATTGGTCTAGTGGATGCAAAGCATCATGGATGCCCGGGTCAAGCCCCGGCATGACGCTGTGCATGTTGCGAAGCAAACCGTACGAACAGCCGCGCTAATCCGCCTTCACATATTGGATGTCGACAAACAGCGAAGCGTCATGGTCTTTCAGACGCGGCGGTTTGGATGAAGCGTCGGACGCGGGAGCGTAGGTGATGCGGACCGAATTATTGTCGGTCCATTCGATCTTCGGCAAGGCCGCCCTTTTATCCGGCGCGGCGCAAGGACCGCTATAGACTTCGTAATTGCCCTCGCTGGCGACGAAGCTGTCGGGATAGATCGAGAGAAAAATCGCGATGGTATCGACACAGAACGGCGCCGGCTGGTCGCCCGAAACCATCAGGCGCACCGCTTTGTATTTGCCGTTCGGCGCGGCGACAGCGACCAGCGCCTTGTGCGCCCTCTCTGTAGTGGCGGCGAGATAGATCGAGCCCGCGACCACGAGCGCCATCCCGAACAGCACGACGATAATAAACGGTTTGGACTTCAAGATTTTCTCTTCACTCGGCAGCCGTCCGCGACCCGGCACCGAAGCGGCGTTCGATATAATCGACGACCATCTGCTTGAAGTCAGCCGTGAGCGTCGCACCGCGCAAGGTGGCGACCTTCTTGCCATCGACAAACACCGGCGCGGTCGGCGTTTCGCCGGTGCCGGGCAGCGAGATACCGATGTCGGCGTGCTTGCTCTCGCCCGGTCCGTTGACGATGCAACCCATCACCGCGACGTTGAGCGCCTCGACGCCGGGATAGCGCTGCTTCCATTCCGGCATCGAGGTGCGGATGAAGCCCTGAATGTCGGACGCCAGTTCCTGAAACGTGGTCGAGGTGGTGCGGCCGCAGCCGGGGCATGCCGCGACCAGCGGCACGAAAGTGCGCAGGCCCATGGTCTGCAACAATTCCTGCGCGACCTGGACTTCAAGCGTGCGGTCGCCGTTCGGCTCCGGCGTCAGCGACACGCGCACGGTGTCGCCGATGCCCTGTTGCAGCAGTACGCCCATTGCTGCGGACGAAGCGACGATGCCTTTCGAGCCCATGCCGGCTTCGGTCAGGCCGAGATGCAAGGCGTAGTCGGAACGGGCGGCGAGTTCGGTGTAGCAGGCGATCAGATCCTGCACCGCCGACACTTTCGCCGACAGAATGATGTGGTCTTTGGGCAGGCCGATATCCTCGGCGCGCTGCGCCGACAGCAGCGCCGACTGCACCATCGCCTCATGCATCACCTCGCGCGCGCCGATGGGATTGGCCGACGCCGAGTTCTCGTCCATCAATTTGGTGAGGAGTTCCTGATCGAGCGAGCCCCAGTTGACGCCGATGCGCACCGGCTTGTCATGCCTGATCGCCATTTCGACGATCTGGGTGAATTGCGGATCGCGCTTGTTCTTGAACCCGACATTGCCGGGATTGATGCGGTACTTGTCGAGCGCCTCGGCACAGCCCGGATAATCGTTGAGCAGCGTGTGGCCGTTGTAATGGAAATCACCGACGATCGGCACCGATACGCCCATTTGCGCCAGCCGCTCTTTGATGCGCGGCACCGCGTCGGCGGCTTCGGGACGGTCAACGGTGATGCGCACCAGTTCGGAACCGGCGCGCGCCAGCGCGGCGACTTGCCGTGCCGTCGATTCGACATCGGCGGTATCGGTATTGGTCATCGACTGCACGACGATCGGCGCGCCGCCGCCGACCATGACGCCGCCGACGTTGACCGCGACAGTTTTATGACGTGTTTGCGTGCTCATCTGCGCTTCCTGAGGCCACCGGAGTGCCAGACTTACGATATGTGGTCAACGCGCCCGATTCACCAGCAGCAGCCCGGCCGCCACCAGCGCGACGGCAGCGATGAAGGCCGGGGTCAGCGGGTCGCCCAACACAAAGTGGCCGGCGGCGACGCCGAACAGCGGCGTCAGGAACGAGAACGACGACAGCCGGTTGGCGGAATAGTTCTTAACCAGGCCGAACCAGATCGCGTAGGTGACGCTGACCACCCATACCGCCTGATAGCCGAGCCAACCGGTCGCCACGGCCGACGGCCAATGCGTCATGCGTTCGCCCACGGCCAGCGCCGCGACCGCCAGGACCGGGACCGAGACCACCAACTGATAAAGCAGCACCTTTTCGGGAGAGGCGGCATTGAGACGGCTTGCCTTGATAAAGATGGTGGTGGCCGCCCAGAACAGTGCGCCGACGATCATCAGCATGTCGCCCAGCATCTGACGCGGATCGACGGCCGGCGTCGGGATGCCGAAGGCAACCAGCATGCCGGCGAAGGAAAGCAGCAGTCCGGCCCATTGCCAGAACTTGAAGCGATCGGCGGGAAAGAAAATGCGGGCGCCGAGCACGACGAAGAACGGCGCCAGATAGAGAAACAGCACCGCGCGTGTTGCCGTGGTGTAGGCGAGCCCTTGATAGACAAAGGCGAATTCGAGGCCGAAGGCGAGGCCGGCGATAAGACCCGGCCACAATGTGCCATCGCGCGACAGCACCGATATGCCGCGCCATCGGCACCACAGAAGGACCAGCAGCGTCCCAACCGCGGAACGGATCGCGCCCTGCATCAAGGGCGGAAAGTCGGGGATCGCCAGCTTCACGGCAACCTGGTTGAAGCCCCACGACAGGCACAGCATCACCGTCAATGCCGTCGCGGTGACATCGAGCGGACGAACGTGATGGTGGGGAGTGGGTGGCGGAGGCATCGATGAAGAGATTCCGGGAACACTTAGTGTCATGCCCAACCGATCTCGGGTTTAGCCGAGATCGGCAAATTGAATTAGCAAGTCAGCGAATGCAGACTTGCGTGGCGGGCATCCAGTAAACGCAGACGTCAGTGATCACTGGATCGTCCGCCTTCGCGGACGATGACACCTTTATCCTGCGCGAGGCCGTGCGCCAATCAGCAATCACGCTGCCTTGCAATGCGCGCAGATGCCGGAGATCTCGATCACCGGCGTTTTCGGCGTGAAGCCGGCGGCGCGCGAAGCGTTCTTGATGGTATCGGCAACCGCCGCCGATGCCGCCTCGCCGACTGCACCGCATTTTTCGCAGATCAGGAAGACGACCGGATCGCCGCTGTCGTGATTGTGCGCACAGGCGATGAAGGAATTGCGGCTTTCAATCCGATGCACCAGTCCCTGTTCGCGCAGGAAATCAAGCGCGCGGTAAATCGTGATCGGCGCAGGCCGTGCGCCGCTTTGCGCCAGCCGGTCGATCAACTCATAAGCACCGAGCGGCGCATGACTCGCCAGCAGCGCCTCCAGTACGCTGCGCCGGATCGGCGTCAGCCGTTCTTTATGCGCCGCGCATGTTGCCTCGGCGTGCGCGATGGCATCGCTGGCGCAGCGATCATGATCGTGCCCCGGCGTGGGGAACACCGCATGCGCATGTAATTTCCTGACCAAGAAGCGAACCTCTCCTATTCGACGCAAGTCTAACGCGAAGGCGCGGCAAAGGCTAAGGTTGATACATAGATATTGCACTGCAATAAGAATAGAGGCAGGTTCCAGCACGCCCCGCGACGGACAAATTAAGCCCGATATTCCCGCCCCTTTTGGCCGTTCCGGCCGCACGAATAAGAGGACCTCATGCTCAAAGGCAAAACCGCTCTCGTCACCGGCTCCACCTCCGGCATAGGGCTCGCCACCGCGCGCGCGCTCGCCGCCGATGGCGCCAATATCATGCTCAACGGCTTCGGCGACAAGGCGGCGATCGAAGCCGAACGCGCCGGGCTGGAGAAGGAATTCGGCGTCAAGGCGCTGTATTCGCCGGCCGACATGTCGAAGCCGTCCGAGATCGCCGAGATGATCGCGACGACGGAAAAGCAATTCGGCTCGCTCGACGTGCTGGTCAACAATGCCGGCATTCAGCACGTCGCCAATATCGAGGACTTTCCGGCCGACAAGTGGGACGCGATTATCGCCATCAACCTGTCGTCATCGTTTCACACGATCCATGCCGCCATTCCCGGCATGAAGAAACGCAAATGGGGCCGCGTCATCAACATCGCCTCGGCGCACGGCCTGGTTGCGAGCGCGCAGAAGGTCGCTTACGTCGCCGCCAAGCACGGCATCGTCGGGCTGACCAAGGTGGTGGCGATCGAAGCGGCCAACGACGGCATCACCTGCAACGCGATCTGTCCCGGCTGGGTGCTGACGCCTTTGGTGCAGAAGCAGATCGACGCCCGCGCCAAGGCCTCCGGGCAAACGCCGCGCGAAGCGGAAATCGCGTTGTTGTCGGAGAAGCAGCCGATGCATCAATTCTCGAAGCCCGAGGGCATCGGCGCGCTGGCGGTGTTTCTGTGCAGCGACGGCGCGGCCACGATCACCGGCTCGGCCTATTCGATCGACGGTGGCTGGGTGGCGCAGTGAGATTCCCGTCATTCCGGGACGCGCCGAAGGCGCGGGCCCCGGAATGACAGAATAGGTGACGCGCATGATCGACCTCCTCGCCCGCGTCTTCGGCGACAAACCGGATACTCCTGAAACGTCGAAAGCGAAGAAGCACATCAATCTGGCGCTGCAAGGCGGCGGCGCGCATGGCGCGTTCACGTGGGGCGTGCTCGATCATCTGCTTGCAGACGGACGGCTGACGGTCGAGGGCATTTCCGGCACGTCGGCCGGCGCGGTCAACGCGGTCATGCTGGCCGACGGGCTGACGCGCGGCGGCCCAGAGGAAGCGCGCAAGCGCCTCGCCGATTTCTGGCGCGCCGCCAGTCTCGGCGGCGATCTGCCGGCGGTGCAGCGCGCGGTCACCGACAAGCTGTTCTCGCTGCTGCCGGGCGAAGGTTCACCGAGCTTCGGTTGGCTGTCGGCGTGGTCGCAATATCTGTCGCCTTACGACCTCAACCCGCTCAACATCAATCCGCTCAAGGACCTGATCGAGCGCTTCGTCGACTTCGACGCGCTGCGCGCGAACGCACGGCCGATCTACATCGCCGCCACCAATGTGCGAACCGGCCGACTGCACATTTTTCCGCACGACAAGATTTCCGCCGAAGCGGTGATGGCCTCGGCCTGTCTGCCTGCCGTTTTCCGCGCGGTGGAAATTGACGGCGTGTCCTATTGGGACGGCGGCTATCTCGGCAATCCGGTGCTGTATCCGTTCTTCCGCTCGACCGCCACCGAGGATGTGGTGATCGTTCAGATCAATCCGCTGGACCGCAAGAAAATCCCGCATACCACGCGCGACATCATGGGCCGCGTCAACGAGATCACGTTCAATTCGGCGCTGATGGCGGAACTGCGCGGCATCGAATTCGTCAATCGGCTGATCGATCAGGGCCGCGTGCCGCACGGCACGGGCCCGAACGAATATCGCCGCATCAACGTCCATCGCATCGTCCTTGAAGGACTCGGCGAACGATTCTCGTCATCGAGCAAGCTGCGCAACGATTTCGAGTCTCTCGACTTGTTGCGCAAGGTCGGCCAGCGCGCGGCGCGCCGGTTCCTCGATGCGCATTACGATGACATCGGCGCGCGCTCGAGCGTCGATTTGCAGGCCGAGGTTTATTCGGAGCGGGGGTAGCTTTCTTCACCTCTCCCCGCGCGCGGGGAGAGGGAGCGCGAGCGCCGTGCTATACTCCTCCCATGTCCGAACTCATCGCCGAAATCGGCCGCGCCACGCTTGAAATACTGATCGCCGATATCACCGCGCTCGATGTGGCGGCGATCGTGAACGCCGCCAATCACTCGCTGCTCGGCGGCGGCGGTGTCGATGGCGCCATTCACCGCGCCGCCGGTCCCCAGTTACTGGAAGAATGCCGCACGCTCGGCGGCTGTAACACCGGCTCGGCCAAGATCACTCATGGTTATGATCTGAAAGCGAAAGCCGTCATCCACGCAGTCGGTCCGGTTTGGACGGGCGGCAGCGCCGACGAGCATCATCTGCTGGCCGGCTGTTACAGCACGGCGCTGGCGCTCGCCATCGAACATGCGCTGCCGTCGATTGCCTTTCCGGCGATCTCGACCGGCATCTACCGGTTTCCGCCCGACATCGCCGCGCGGATCGCGGTCGGCACCGTGGCGTCGGAACTGGCCAGCAACTTACGCGAAAAAAAGGCAGCTTCTTCGCGCGGCAAATCGGCGGGCCTGTCACGCGTGATCTTCTGCTGTTTCTCGGCAGAGAGCGCCGAGCATCATAAAGATGCGTTTGGCGATTTGGGGTTGGTTTGATCTTCTTCTTACCTCTCCCCGCGCGCGGGGAGAGGTCGACATTCGAGTGAAGCGAGAATGTCGGGTGAGGGGGCATTGACGCATTGCGCGACACCCCCTCACCCGTCTCGCATTCGCTTTCGCTCATGCTCGCCACCCTCTCCCCGCAAGCGGGGCGAGGGAAAAACTACACCTTCGGCGCGACATCCAACCTTGCGACCCAGTCCTCCAGCCCCGCTGCGGCGGCGGGATAAATCCTCATCACGTCCGGATCGTGCCCGGGGACAAAGTGGTGCCGCGACGAAGCGAGCTTGAGAATCTTCTTGTAACCCTCAAGCGTGTCACCGACCGAATAGGTGATCGGGAATACGCGGCCCTCGTCCATGTGCGAATAGAGGTGGCAGCAATCCGACGCCACCACGACATAGCCGCGCTTGGTCTTGACCCGCACGCATTGCAGCCCCTTCGAATGGCCGCCGATCTTGTGAATGGTGATGCCGGGCGCAAGCTCGTCCGGGCCGTCATGGAATTCGCAGCGATAGGCGAACACCTTCTTCACCATTGCATGCACGTCGTTCTCGCTGAACGGCATGCGCAACATCGGATGGCACATGCAGCGGCCGGTGGCGTAGGCCATCTCCTCGTCCTGGATGTGATAACGCGCGTTCGGGAACATGTCGTAATTGCCGGCGTGATCCCAGTGCATATGAGTCGCGATGACGTGATCGACCTTGTCCGGCGCGATGCCGATCGCCTTGAGGCCTTCGTCGATAGGATGAATGATCTTGCGTCCGCGCTCGTTGGCTCCCGCCTGGTCGAAGCCGGTGTCGACCAGGAAGATGCCGTGCGGACCCTTGATGGCCCAGACGTAATAGGCAATTGCCGTCATCTCGTCGTGGGGGTCGCCGAATACATAGTTGTCCGCACGCTTGCGCGCGTGCTGCGCGTATTTGATCGCGAAAACCTCGTGAATGTCGTCGTCACTCATGGCCGCTTCCTTGTGGTTTCGCGGCACCTTGCCCGATGCCTGCGCCCGCGTCATCCGGGGCGCCGGCGCGCTGCGCGAGGGTGTTCACGGCATTGTGCGCGCTTTGGTCGAAAGACGTATTGAAGATATTATAAGCCTACTTATTATACGTCTTGCAGCCTAGGGAACGAGAGATGTCAAAACTGCCGGCAAAACGGGAAATCGCATTTACGATCATGGACGTAGCTCGGATGCTACGGACCTATGCCGACCAGCGGGCACGCCAGCTCGGCATCTCGCGCGCGCAGTGGACCGTACTGATGCGGATCGACCGCACCGAGGGACTCAAGCAATCGGAACTCGCGGAAATTCTCGACCTGCAACCGATCTCGCTGACCCGTCTGCTCGACCGGCTCGCCGAACACGGCCTGATCGAGCGCCGGCCCGATCCGAACGACCGCCGCGCCAATCGCCTTTATCTGACGCCGGCCGCCCGGCCGAAGCTCGAGCGGCTCGCCGCCATTGGCACCCACATGATGTCGACCGTTCTGGACGGCCTTAGCCCCGAGACCGTCGAGCGCATGCTCGGCGATCTCGAACTGATCAAGGACAACCTGCGCGCCGCGATCGGCCGCAACACCGGCCCGCCGCACAACGATCCGGCGCCAAGCAACAACCAACCGCAAACCGATAAAGCATTAGTCTCATGAGCGAAAATGCCTTGAAAGTCGTCCCGGCGCCCGAATCGAAAGCCGCGCCGGAAACACCGTCCATCGCGCCCGCCGCGGCTCCCGCGGCCAAGCCGGGCGGCAAGAAGCGCCTGCGCACGATTCTGCTGATCGTCATTCCGCTGGTGGCTTTGATCGGCGGGGCGACGTTCTATTTCATGGGCGGTCGCTATATCTCGACCGACAACGCCTATGTCGGCGCGCAGAAGGTGCTGATCACGCCCGATATCTCCGGCAAGGTCGTGCATATCGGCGTGCATGAGGGGCAGCACGTCAAGCCCGGCGACGAATTGCTGATGCTGGACAAGGAGCCCTATGAACTGGCGCTGAAGGCGGCGCAGGCCAAACTCAATACCGCCGAGAGCAACTACGACAAGCTCAAGAGCAATCTTAAAACGCTCGGTACCCTCGCCGAATTGGCGCAGAAAAACGTCGATCTCAAACAGCGCGATGTCGATCGCAAGAGCAAGCTGGTGTCGTCGCAGGCCGGCTCCCCGGCCGACGTCGATAACGCAATGGGCACTCTGGTGACGGCACAGTTGCAGGCGCAGTTCGCTGCGCAGCAACGCAACGATACTCTCAACCAGTTGCTGGGCAATCCGGACCTGCCGTTGGCGCAGTTTCCGGAATATGCCCAGGCCAAGGCCGCTGTCGATTCCGCGCAACGCGATCTCGATCACACCGTCCTGCGCGCGCCCATCGAGGGCACCGCGACTCAAGTTGACAACATCCAGCTCGGCCGCTTCGTCGCCGCCGGGGGACCCATCCTGAGCATCATCGACGACAGCGACCCGTGGGTCGACGCCAATCCGAAGGAAACCGACATCACCTATTTGCGCGTCGGCCAGAAGGCGACGCTCGATGTCGATGCGTTTCCCGACCGCACCTTCAGCGGCACTGTTGTTGCCATCAGTCCGGGCACTGGCTCGCAGTTCTCGATCCTGCCGCCGCAGAATGCCAGCGGCAACTGGGTCAAGGTCGTGCAGCGCGTGCCCGTACGCATCGCCTTCGATAAAAGCGAAGACACCAAACTGCTGCGTACCGGCATGAGCGTGAATGTCGAGATCGACACTCATCACAGCCGCTTGCCGGCGTTCCTGAGTTCGTCCAAATGAGCACGCTCGCGTCAGCGATGCCGTTCAAGACACGGCGCATACTGATCACGGTGTGCGCCATGACCGCGACGGTCATGCAGGCACTGGACACGACCATTGCCAACGTCGCCCTGCCCTATATGCAGGGTTCGTTGTCGGCCTCGCTCGACCAGATCAACTGGGTGCTCACCTCCTACATCGTCGCCGCCGCCATCATGACGGCGCCGGTCGGCTGGCTCGCCGACCGTTTCGGCCGCAAGCCGATCTTTATTATCTGCGTGATCGGCTTCACCGCGGCGTCGTTGCTGTGCGCGCTGGCGCAGAACATCGAACAGATGGTGCTGTTCCGGCTAATGCAGGGCATGGCCGGCGCCGCACTGGTGCCGCTATCGCAGGCGACGATGCTGGACCTCTACTCGGCCGAGGACCGCAACAAAGCCATGGCCGTGTGGGGCATCGGCGTCATGCTGGGTCCCATCATGGGGCCGACTCTGGGCGCGTGGCTGACCGACAATTACTCCTGGCACTGGGTCTTCCTGATCAACCTGCCCATCGGCGTCCTGACCGTGATCGGCATGCTTGCGTTCATGGAAGAAACCAAGACGCAAAGTCATCTTCGCTTCGACTGGTACGGCTTCGCCGCACTGGCCATCGGCATCGGCTCGCTGCAACTGCTGCTCGACCGCGGCGAGCAGGTCGGCTGGTTTGAAGCGCGCGAAATCTGGATCGAGACCATCATCTCGTTCGCCGGGTTTTACTATTTTTTCGCGCATTCGCTCACGACGGCGCAGCCTTTTGTGAACTTCGCGATGTTCAAGGACCGCAACTTCGTCAGCGGCGTTTTGTTCATGGTGGTCATCGGCGTGGTGCTGTTCGGCACCATGGCGCTGGTGACGCCGTTTATGCAGAATTTGCTCGGCTACCCGATCCAGACCGCCGGCTTCCTGCTCGGTTCGCGCGGCGTCGGCACCCTGCTGACGATGATGGTCGCACCGCGCCTGATGAAAATAACGGAAGTGCGCAATCTCATCCTGCTCGGTCTGATCATCACCGCCGGCACGCTTTACGAAATGACCGGCTGGTCGCTCAATACGCAGCAGTCCACCATCGTCATCACCAGCATCATTCAGGGCGTCGGCCTTGGCCTGCTGTTCGTGCCGATTACGTCGGTGGCGTTCCTCACCTTGCCGGGAACGATGCGCAACGGCGCCGCCGCCATCACCACGCTGGTGCGCAATATCGGTTCGTCGATCGGCATTTCGATGGTCATCGCCAACCTCACCAGCAAGACGACGCTGATGCATGAGCGGATCGGCGCCGGTGTCACGCCGTTCAACGACGCGCTGCAATTCCCCGACGTCGCCAGCGCGCTCAACCTGTCAACCGATACCGGCAAGGCGATGCTTGACGGCATCATCACCCAGCAAGCGACGCTGATCGCCTATCTCAACGACTTCAAGCTGCTGATGATCCTGACCATCGTGGTGATGCCGCTGGTGCTGCTGATCGGCTCGACCAAGAAGAAGACCGCTTCGCCCGGCGATGAGAGCATCGACGAGCCCATCCACGCGATGGATTGAATTCTTGTCCCGCGCGAGCAGCGCATCACTGCGTGCTGCGCTGCGCCCGGGATACGGGGCCGGAAAATTCCTTCCTGATCTTTTCGCTATGTGCGCCCAGCGCGGGAATCGCACCGTAATCCCGCTTCTCGCCGACGAATAATGCGCCAGGCGCCGGCGTGCTCGCCGGGCCGCTCGGCGTATCGACGGTAATGCGGCGCAGATGCGGGTGCGTCGCGAGCAGCGCGGAGTCGTTGACGCGGGCAAAGGCGATGTCGGCACTCGCCAGTTTCGCCATCAGCGGCTCGACATCGTGCGCGCCGAATACCTCGGCGACCTCGGCATCGGTCTGCGCCCGATTGGCCTGCCGTTGCGGATTAGTTGCGAAGCGCGCATCGGTGCCTAGCGCGGCATTGCCCAGCACCTTGTCGGCGAGCACGCGCCATTCGCGATCGTTCTGAATCGAGATCAGAATGTCGGCGTCGTCGCGGGTCTTGAACACGCCGTAAGGCGCGATGGTCGGGTGCGCCAGGCCGACGCGTTTGAACGGATTGCCCCATTCCTGATTGAGCAACGGGATCGTCATCCATTCCGCCATGGCATCGAACATGGAAATCGAGATCGCCGCGCCTTCGCCGGTGCGACCGCGCCGGATGATGGCCTCAAGGATCGACTCGTAGGCGCTCAAGCCCGCGGCGATATCGACGACCGAGACGCCGACGCGCGCCGGCGCTTCCGGGCCGCCGGTCACCGAGGAAAGCCCCGACTCTGCCTGGATCAGAAGGTCATAGGCCTTGCGCTGCGCGAACGGGCCGCTCTCGCCGTAACCGGAAATCGAGGCGCAGATCAGCGTCGGATAATCCTTGCGCAGCCGCTCGACGGCAAAACCGAGTTTGCCGAGCGCGCCGGGCTTGAGGTTCTGCACGAATACGTCGGCCTTGGCGACCATCGCTTCCAGCAGCGCCTTGTCGTCCTCTTTGGTGAGGTCGAGGACAACCGATTCCTTGCCGCGATTGAGCCAGACCAGATGCGCGCTTTCGCCATGCACAATGTAATCGTAATGCCGCGCGAAATCGCCTTCCGGGCGCTCGACCTTGATGACCCGCGCGCCGGCATCGGCGAGCCGGCAGGTGCACTGCGGCGCGGCGACCGCCTGTTCGATAGAGACAACGAGAAGACCTTCGAGGGGGAGAGACATATTGCTTCTCTGCTTTTCCCGGGCGGGGTGCAGCACGTCTTCGTGGTGCACCCCAGACCCGGGATCGTTTCATATTCCGAGACTGGAAAGGTCCCGGCTCTGCGGCGCATCGCTACGCGCTGCACCGCGTCCGGGACACGAGACCCTTAATACGACCGCGGCAGCCCCAACACATGTTCGGCGATATAGGACAAAATCAGATTGGTCGAGATCGGCGCCACCTGATACAGCCGCGTCTCGCGGAATTTGCGCTCGACATCGTATTCCTCGGCGAAGCCGAAACCGCCATGCGTCTGCACACACATGTCGGCGGCGGCCCACGCCGCGTCGGCGGCCAGCATCTTGGCCATGTTGGCTTCCGCGCCGACATCGCCGCCGGCCTCATATTGCCGGCACGCTTCGTGAACCATCAATTCGGCGGCACGCATTTGCGCATAGGCGCGCGCAATCGGAAACTGCACGCCCTGGTTCTGGCCGATGGCGCGGCCGAACAATTCGCGCGACTTGGCGTAAGCGGTGGCTTTTTCGATAAACCATTTAGCGTCGCCGATGCATTCCGAGGCGATCAGGATGCGCTCCGTGTTCATGCCGGAGAGAATGTAGCGGAAGCCCTTGCCTTCCTCGCCGATCAGATTTTCTGCCGGCACCCGCAGGTCGTCGAAGAAAACCTCCGTGGTGGCGTGATTCATCATGGTGCGGATCGGATTGATGGTGATGCTTGCGCCTTGGGCGAGCTTCATATCGACGAGAAAAACCGACAGGCCGTCGGTCCGTTTCTTGGTCTGCTCCTTCGGCGTGGTTCGCGCCAGCAAGAGCATCAGATCGGAATGTTCGGCACGTGAGGTCCAGATCTTCTGGCCGTTGATGACGTAGTGATCGTCGCCCTCGCGTCGCGCGGTCGTGCGGAGCGACAGCGTGTCGGTGCCCGAAGTCGGCTCGGTGACACCGAAGGCTTGCAGGCGCAGTTCGCCGGTGGCGATGCGCGGCAGATAGGCCTCCTTCTGTGCCTGCGAGCCGTGCCGCAGGATCGTGCCCATGGTGTACATCTGCGCGTGGCAGGCGGCGCCGTTGCAACCGGCAGCATGAACTTCTTCAAGGATCGCCGCGGCGGCGCTGACCGGCAATCCGCTGCCGCCGTATTCTTCCGGAATGAGGGCGGCGAGATATCCGGCTTCGGTCAGCGCGTTGACGAAGGCGGTCGGATAGGCGCGCTCGCGGTCGAGCCCGCGCCAGTATTCGCCGGGGAACTTGGCGCACAGCGCGCGCACGCTCTCACGAATGTCGGCATACGCATCTTGCTTGGAAGGCGGCGACATATTTAGCACTCATGGTTGTCATCGCCGGGCTTGTCCCGGCGATACCGATCGGGGGCGCAGAACGTGACTACCTAAGCGGGATGGCCGGGACAAGTGCCACGGCCAGGCCGGTCCCGGTTGCCCGGCCATGACAAGAATTAAATCAGAACGCAATCTCGGCGCGACCGTTGTTGATCGCGACCACGTCGCGCTCCATAATACGCGAGCGGAAACTGACAATCCCGCCATCCTGCCAGATTTCGGTGCGAATGGTCTCGCCCGGAAACACCGGCGCGGAAAAGCGCACCGACATGGCCTCGATGCGCGCCGGATCGTAGCCGCACACAGTCTTGAGGACGGCGTGGCTCGCCACCCCCATGGTCGCGAGGCCATGCAGGATCGGTCGCGGAAACCCGGCCGATCTGGCGAACTCAGGCTCGCAATGCAGCGGATTGATGTCGCCGGACAGGCGGTAGATCAGCGCCATTTCAGGCCGCGTCGGCAGATCGCAAACGATGTCCGGGGCGCGATCGGGAATTGCATGCGGCGGCTTGGCGTCCTTGCGCTGGCGCGGCCCGCCGAAGCCGCCATCGGCGCGACAGAACGTGGTCTGCGTCAGCGTCGCCAGCGGCTTACCGGTGGCCTTGTCGGTAATCTGGCGCTCGGAATAAACCAGCGCGCCACGCCCCTCGCCTTTGTCGATCACATCGACAAAACGCTCCTGCCCGATCACGGAGCCCTGCGTCGCCACCGGCGCGTGCAGCACGATGCCCTGCTCGCCGTGCACGGCATGGGAAAAGGTGAGGCCGTAGTCTTTGTGGCGCAGCCAATAAGGCTCGTAACCCTGCTTGAGCGGCCAGGTCGGCAGCGCCTTCAGGTTCTTCTCATAGACGAATTGAAGTTCATCATCGTTCATCGGATCCTGGCCGAAGCCCAGACCCAGCGCATAGAGGATGCAGTCTTTCGGGCCGTAACTTTGCTCGACCGGCGGAATTTTGTAATTGAGGAGTTTGTCGACGTTGATGGGCATGGACAACCTTCACGGCGTGGCACTTTTTATCCCTCCCCGCCTTCGAGGAGGGTGGACGCGAGCGATAGCGAGCGGACGGGTGGGGTTAAAGCACGATGGCCCCACCCGGTCGCCTGCGGCGACCACCCTCCCCCTTCGGGGGAGGGATAAGATTCATCCCCACACCTCGTCGGCCAATTCCACGATCATCCGCAGCTTGGCCCATTGCTCGTCCTCGGCCAAGGTATTGCCCTCTTCGGTCGAGGCAAAGCCGCACTGCGGCGACAGGCAGAGCTGCTCCAACGGCGCGAATTTCGCCGCTTCATCGATGCGGCGCTTGATCTCGTCCTTGGTTTCGAGCGTGCCGGATTTGGACGTCACCAGACCCAACACCACGGTCTTGCCCTTGGGCAGCAGCTTGAGCGGCTCGAAGCCACCGGCGCGTTCGCTGTCATATTCCATGAAAAACCCGTGCACATTGATCTTGTTGAACAGGATTTCCTGGACGGCCTCGTAGCCGCCGGCGCCTTGATAGGTGGAGCGGTAATTGCCGCGGCACATGTGCATCGTGATCGTCATGTCGGCGGGAATATCCGACATCGCGGTATTGATGAGATGGGCATAAAGCGGCCCGAGCTTTTCCGGGTCGTCGCCGCGGTCGCGCATCTGCTGGCGGTATTTCTCGTCGCACAGCATGGCGACGAAGACCTCATCGAGTTGCAGGTAACGGCAACCGGCATCGGCAAAGGCCCGCACGGCTTTTTTGTAGGCCTGGCCGAGATCGTCAAACATCGCATCGAGCTTCGGATAGACGTTGCCGTCGATCGTCGGCTTGACCGGACGACCATAAAGCGCCGACGGCGCGGGGATCGTGATCTTCGATGTCTGTTTGGTGTGAGCGGCAACGAATTTGAAATGCTCGATCATCGGATGGCCGGAATAGCCGATCTTGCCGGTGACCTTGACGCCTTCGCCGCGCGTATTCATTCCGGCGAAGGCCACGCCGCCTTCCAGAACATGTTTCTCGACACCGTCGAGCCCCCAGAGAAAATCGAGATGCCACCAGGAGCGGCGGAATTCGCCGTCGGTAACCGACTTGAGGCCGACCTCCTCCTGCTTCTTGATGACGCGTTCGATCTCGCGGTCCTCCACCGCCGTCAACGCGGCCGCGTCGATCTCGCCTTTGGCGAATTTCGCGCGCGCATCCTTGAGCGCGGCGGGGCGCAACAGGCTGCCGACATGATCGGCGCGAAAGGGCGGCTTCTTGCGTTGAGGCATTGTTTTATTTTGTCCTCGTTTTCATCCCTCCCCGAAGACGGGGAGGGATGAAAAAAATCAGCCCCACACGTCCCTGCTCAACTCTACAATCATCCGCAGCTTCGCCCATTGCTCGTCTTCGGCCAGCACGTTGCCTTCCTCGGTCGAGGAAAATCCGCATTGCGGCGACAGGCAAAGCTGATCGATAGCGACGTATTTCGTCGCCTGATCGATGCGGCGCTTGATGTCGTCTTTCGATTCCAGCGCGCCGCTCTTCGACGTCACAAGACCGAGCACGAGTTGCTTGTTGCCTTTAGGAAAATAACGCAGTGGCTCGAAACCGCCGGCGCGATCCGAATCGTATTCCAGGAAATAGCCATCGAGATTGGTATGACCGAGCAATTGCTCGGCGACGAATTCGTAGCCGCCCTGCGCGATCCAGGTCGACCGGAAATTGCCGCGGCAAGAATGCATGGTCACCGCCATGTCGGCCGGCTTGTCCTTGAGCGCGGCGTTGGTGACGCGCGCGTAGATCGCCGGCAGCGCATCGGGATCGTCGCCGCGCGCCTTCGAGGCCTCGCGCTCCTTGGGATCGCACATCATCGCCCAGGCAGTGTCGTCGAGTTGCAGGTACCGGCAGCCGGCATCGTAAAAAGCGCGGATCGCTTTTCGCCAGGCGTTGCCGACATCGTCGAAAAATTCGTCGAGGTCGGGATAAGCTTCCTTGCTGACCATCTTCCGGCCCTGCCGGAAGTGGAACGTCGAGGGCGCCGGAATGGTCATTTTCGGCGTGACGCCGCAATGCGCTTTCAGGAACCTGAAGTGATCGAGATGCGGATGGCCGGCGAAATCGACTTTGCCGCCGATCTTGATGGCTTCGCTCTTGGTCTCGACGCCGTGAAATTTGATCGGCGGCGCCGGGATGAGTTCGACGCCTTGCAGGCCCTTGAAGAAATCGAAATGCCACCAGGACCGGCGAAACTCGCCATCGGTGGCCAGTTGCAGGCCGATGTCTTCCTGCTTCTTGATGACCTTTTCGATTTCCCTGTCTTCGAGCGCTTTCAGCGCCGTGGCGTCGATCTCGCCGCTGGCGTGTTTGGCCCGCACATCCTTGAGCGTAGCGGGCCGCAACAGACTGCCGACATGATCGGCGCGAAACGGCGGTGATGTGCGTTGAGGCATGGCGATGGCTCCCTGGCTGACACCCCCACCCAGTCGCCTCCCGGCGACCACCCTCCCCCGCGAGCGGGGGAGGGATAAGAAAGCTACTTCCCCCAGACGTCCTGAGAAATCTCGACGATCTCCTTGAGCTTGGCCCATTGCTCGTCCGCCGCCAGCACATTGCCTTCCTCGGTCGAGGCGAAGCCGCATTGCGGCGACAGGCAGAGTTGTTCGAGCGCGACGAATTTCTCGGCTTCCTTGATGCGCTTCTTGATGTCCTCGGTCGGCTCCAGTTTGCCGGACTTCGACGTGACGAGGCCGAGCACGACCTGCTTGTTGCCCTTGGGCAAAAAGCGCAACGGCTCGAAACCGCCGGCGCGATCCGTATCGTATTCGAGAAAATAGCCGTCGTAATTGCACTTCTCGAGCAGGCTCTGGGCCACCGGCTCGTAACCGCCGGACGAAATAAAGGTCGAGCGGAAATTGCCGCGGCACACATGGGTGGTGATGGTCATGTCGGCAGGCTTGGCCTCAAGCGCCTTGTTGATGCACTTGGTGTAGCTCTCCTGCAGGTGATCGACGTCGAGGCCGCGATCGCGCGCCTTCTTCAACTCTTCCTGCGAGCAGAGATAGGCCCAGGCGGTGTCGTCGAATTGCAGATAGCGGCAACCGGCGGCATAGAACGCCTTGATCGCGTTCTGATAGGCAACCGACAGATCGTCGAAGATCGCATCGCGGCTCGCATAGGCCGACTTGCTCACCGCATTCGGCTCGAGCCGGAAGTGAAACGTCGACGGTGCCGGGATGCACATCTTCGCGGTCTGCTTGGTGTGCGCCTTCACGCACTTGAAATGCTCCAGCATGTAGTGATCGGAGAAGCCGATCTTGCCGTTGACCTTGATCGAGCGCGGCTTGGTCTGCACGCCCTGAAACTGGATGCCATGATCGAGTTCGTAGATCTCGACATTGTCGAGACCGCCATAGAAATCGAAATGCCACCACGAGCGGCGGAATTCGCCATCGGTGATGGCCTTGAGGCCGACTTCTTCCTGCTTGGCGATGATCTTGATGATCTCGGCGTCTTCGACCGCCTTGAGCTGGGCGTCGGTGATCTCGCCTTTTTCATGCTTGACGCGCGCCTCCTTCACCGGCGTGGTGCGCAGGATGCTGCCGACATGGTCGGCGCGGAACGGTGGTTTGGTTCTCTGAGACATGGACTTTTCCTCCGCGTGTGGCTGCCGGCTTTTCCGCGGCAGCGCTAATTCTGGCGTGCCATAGCACGGCTTGTTCAATTCTGCCGTGCCATAGCACGGCTTGGCGATTGCGTCAGGCGGGCGGCTTCGCATGCAAAGCGCGCTGTTTCAACCGTCCCGCCGAATGAAAAATAATGCGGCGCGACGTCGCCCCGATTGCCCGCCCGGTCGAGGGCTTCGATCAGCCGCCCAGGCCCGACATGACCGATCAGGCCGGCGCCGACGCCCGAAACCAGGCCGCGCAGCGAGGCCGCGACGCCGCAGCGCCGGGCATAGCGCAGCAGCGCCGGAACGCTGGTCGGCCCGGCCATGCCGACCTTGACGGGCGTGGCGATGCCGCAACCGCGCAATTGCCCCAGCCACGCGACCAGCCGCTCCGGCGAAAACGAAAACTGGCTGACGAGATGGACCTTGAGGCCTTGCGCTAGGGCGCTGGCAATCTTCTCGTCGAGCGCCGATTCAAGGCGGCCCGCCGGAATATGCGCATGGCCTTCCGGATAGGCGGCGATGCCGATTTCCTCAAAACCCATATCGCGCAAAGCTGTCGTCTGGATCACGGCCAGCGCATCGGCGAAGGGACCGCCCGGCGCGACGTCGCCGCCGATCACCAGCAACTGCCGCATGTCGGCTTCGCCGCGCAAGCGCTTGAGGACATCGGTAAGCTGATCGGCGCTGGAAAACCGCCGCGCCGCGATGTGCGCGACCGGCACGAAGCCGGCCCGGCGCAGCCGTGCCGCCGCCGTGACGACTTCATTGGGCTCTGTGTTCGGCACCGCCGAAAGGTAGACCGCCGTTCCCGGCGGCAGCACAGCGGCCAGCCTCTCGATTTCGGCTTCACCGGGACGCGTGGCCTCTATCGAGAAACGTGCGGCGAACGATGTACGTTGGTTGGTCACAACACGCTCTCCACCCCCGCGTGTCCCCGGCTTTTGAGACGGTGCTCGCGCATGAGCCGCAAGCTCACTCACGCCGGCGCGAGATCACGAAGGACTCGTCATAGAACCAAAGCCCGCCTTGCTCCTGAAGAACGTCCCGCGTGGCTTCGATGTAGCGCCGGTCGCTGTTGACGTCGGACAGCCGGTCGTCCTCGACCTGAGCGACATAAACAGCGGCGTTCCACGCGGCCAGCAAAGTGGACGTACCGATCGATGACGATACTTCGGACGGCAACGTGTGCATCTCGTATCGAAACAACGAGCGCTGGTCCGAATAGGCGTTGAAGTTGAGATCGCGCGCCGCGCTGCCCAGCTCGTGCTTGGTTTCCTTGAGCAGATCGTGACGGCTGTGGGTGAACGGATTGTCCTCCGGCCAGACCCTGTGAATGATCTCCATGCCCGGATCGTTGCCGTAGGACTGGATCGCGATCATGCGTCCGCCAGGGCCAAGAGCGCGGGCCAGCGGCGCCAGCACGCGCTTGGCCTTGAATTCGAGCGAGGCGCGGGCGCGATAAGGCTGCGAGGCGATGACGAGATCGTAATCGGCGACCGAGCCGCCCGGCTTCGGAATGACCTGATCGAGCAGGAAGCGGTGATCGTTGCGGTACAGCACCAGCACCACGGGGCGTTCGTAAACCGGGTTGCCGCTCTTCGGCGACACCTTCGCCTTCCACGATTCGGCCAGGAACGGCTCCAGCGCGGTGATCTGCTCCTCGAACGAATGCGACGTGCTGCCGTCCAGCGCCACCTCTTTCCAGACCATGCTGGTCGCGGCCGACAGCGACTTGGCGGCGAGCCACGGCGCATCGGCATAAGCGAGGTTGGTCAGCACGATCACGGTCGATGGATGCTCGACGAAACGGTCCGGCATCTTCTGTAGCGCCAGCCGCACGTCTTCCAGGCTGATTTCCTTGCCGACGATATGGAACGGCATGGTCGGAAACTTGTCGTGCATAGAGCGCATGACGCGCGCCAGCACGGTGCCGTCGCCGATGCCGGCGTCGAACACGCGCACCGCCGGCGGCCGCGGATGGATGTTGTCGAGTTCAAGGCTGACGCGCTGCGCGACGTCCCACTTCTCGGAGCATGTATTCACGAACAGCAGATACTTCTGCCGGTTGTCGAAGAACCGGAAATTGCGTTGCGGATCGTCATCCGTCTGACTGGTGGCCATCGGCGGCGCCTGCGGTTTGATCACGGGAAGGGAATGCGCCGATGGCGCGTCGAAAAGGATACGGCGGCGGACAGGCGCGGCGCCGTCACCCTCGCCGCTCTGCGACATGAAAGCGCGAATGCGCTCGAGCGTATCGGTGGTGATGCGGCCGCCATTGCGCAGGCGGCTGGCGAGCTTGCCGTCATTGACCGCGCGGCGGCCGAACGTCGATTCGGCGAGCCCGCGTTGGCGGCAGAATTCGCTGATCTCCTGGAGGATGACCTCGTTCATGACGTTTCCCGGCGTTTCCTAAGATCGCTTTTTGAGACGGCTCTGACGGCCGTTACACCAGCCAAGCGAACCAAGGCCGACGCCACCCGTCAACCACAAAATCGCGCTGAGAAAGATGGGCAGACATAGTGGGCAACACCCACTCGTTAGAAAGTCAATAAATTAGAGGTAAATAAGTTTCCTTGAATGTCTTGCGGTCCCGGGGCAGCCCGCCAGTGGGCAAAATGCTCTGCCTGAGTGGGCAATAGTGGGCAGCATGGCATGGCGCGCGACAGCGCGCGGCGCCGGGCCGCGCTCACAAAATGTTTGCAGAAATCGCCGGAAAAAATCGTTTAGATGTCGAAGAAAATCGTCTCGTTGTCGCCCTGCATATGGACGTTGAAACGATAAAGCGCCGGCTCACTGCCCGGTTGCTTGTGGGCAATGAGCGTCCCGCGCCGATCCTCGGGTAGCATATTCAAAATGGGATCGGTGGCGTTGGCCGCCTCGTCCTCAAAATAGAGCCGGGTGTAGACTTGCCGGATCATGCCGCGCGAGAAAATGCACACCACGATGTGCGGCGCCTGTGGCTTGCCGCCCGGCCCGGCAACCTGCCCCGGCTTGATGGTGTCGAAGGCGAACACGCCCGCCTTGTCGGTCGCGGAACGGCCGAAGCCCTTGAAGCTCGAATTCGGTAGCGCGCGGTTGTCGCGCGCATGGTCACGCACATGAGCGTAGCGCCCTTGCGCGTCGGCCTGCCAGATCTCGATCATGGCGTCGTTGATGGCGACGCCGTCGCCGTCATAGACCGTGCCTTCGATGCGGATGCGGGTGCCGGTCGTGTCCGGCGTCACCAGATCGGATTCGACGGTGTTCTTCCAGCTATAGGTGCCGTTCGGGTCCCAGTGGGCCCGGCCTTTCGGCGTCAGGCCATAGGCGAAGAACGGACCGACGGTCTGCGAGGGCGTGATTTCGGACATGACAATTCCGTCTATTGATCTTGATGATGGTCGAAAGCCGTACTCCACTCATTCCCGCGAAAGCGGGAATCCAGAATAACAGCAACGGCGCTCGAAGCTTGCCGCCCTGGGTCCCCGCTTTCGCGGGGACGAGCGGATAATGGCGCGGTGCGGCCCATTTCTAATGTTCGTCATTATCGAGCGGGGTCGCTTCGCGACCGCGCAGTACGATGTCGAAGTGGAACGCCAGCGCCCAGTCCGGCACGGTGTTCTCCAGATCGAAGGTCGCGATCATGCGCGCCCGCGCCTTCTCGTCGAGCACCGAATTGAAGATCGGATCGTACGGAAACAAATAGTCGCCGGGGAAATACATCTGCGTCACCAACCGGGTCAGGAACGAGTGCCCGAACACCGAAAAGTGGATGTGGTTCGGCCGCCAGGCGTTGTGGTGATTGCCCCACGGATAGGCGCCTGGCTTCACCGTGATAAATTTGTAATAGCCCTTGTCGTCGGTGACGGTGCGGCCGGCGCCTGTGAAGTTCGGATCGAGCGGCGCTGGGTGCTGATCGACAAGATGCACATAACGGCCGCAGGCATTGGCCTGCCACAGCTCCACGAGCGCATTCGGCACGCCGCGCTTGTCCTCGTCGAGCACGTGACCGTGGACGATGATGCGCTCGCCGAGCGGCTCGCCCTTGTGCTGCTTGGTGAGGTCGTTGTCGCCATCCTGGATGGCATCATGGCCGTACACCGGGCCGGTCAATTCCGACAGCGTATGCGGCACGACGACCAGCGGCTTCGACGGCGAGCGCTTGATCGTGCTTTTGTAGCCCGGGCTTAAATATTTCGGAAAAGCGTCGAGGCTTTCCTTCGGATAGATCAGCGACATTTTCCGTCCTTCTTCATTTCCGCATGCTCTTGTTCCGAAAACCGGCTCCCACTTTTCGGGAGCTTGCGGTCAGACTACCCGTTCGAGTACCAGCGACACGCCCTGCCCGACGCCGACGCACATGGTGGCGAGCGCCAGCCGGCCGCCGTTTTCCTCCAGACCGTGCGCCGCCGTCAACACCAGCCGCGTGCCCGACATGCCGAGCGGATGGCCGAGCGCGATGGCCCCGCCATGCGGATTGACCTGCTCCGCGTCATCGGCGAGCCCAAGCTGGCGCATGCAGGCCAGCGATTGCGAAGCGAAAGCCTCGTTAAGCTCGATCACATCGTAGCCGCCGATCTTGTGGCCAAGGCGCGCCATCAGCTTCTGCGTCGCCGGCACCGGGCCGATCCCCATGATGCGCGGCGGCACCGCCGCCGAGGCCATCCCGAGGATGCGGGCCCGCGGGGTGAGGCCGTGCGCCTTGACCGCCGCTTCCGACGCAACGATCACCGCCGCCGCACCATCATTGACGCCCGAGGCGTTGCCGGCGGTCACGGTGCCGGGCTGACGAAACGGCGTTTTCAGCTTGGCCAGTTGTTCCAGCGTGGTGTCGGGGCGCGGGTGTTCGTCGGTATCGACCTTGACGATGTCGCCCTTGCGGCCGGCGATTTCGACCGGCACGATTTCCTTGGCGAAGTAGCCGGCGGCCATGGCCTTGCCGGCTTTCTGCTGCGAGCGCAGCGCGAAAGCGTCCTGATCGGCGCGGGTGACCTGAAAATCCTCGGCAACGTTCTCGCCGGTCTCCGGCATGGCATCGACGCCGTATTGCTTCTTCATCAGCGGATTGACGAAGCGCCAGCCGATGGTGGTGTCGTAGATTTCCGCCGAGCGCGAGAAGGCTTCCTGCGCCTTGCCCTGGACGAACGGCGCGCGCGTCATCGACTCGACGCCACCGGCGATGGCGAATTCCATTTCGCCGGCGCGAATGGCGCGGGCGGCGGTGCCGACCGCTTCCATGCCCGAAGCACACAGACGGTTCAGCGTGATACCCGGCACCGACTGCGGCAGGCCGGCGAGCAGCAGCGCCATGCGCGCGACGTTGCGGTTGTCTTCGCCGGCCTGATTGGCGCAGCCGAAATAGACCTCGTCCAGCTTGTCCCAATCTACTTTCGGGTTGCGCGCCATCAGCGCCTTGAGCGGCACCGCGGCGAGATCGTCGGTGCGCACTTTGGCCAGCGCGCCGGCATAGCGCCCGATCGGCGTGCGGATGGCGTCGCAGAGAAAAACGTCACGCATTTTCAACCCTCGTTTGCCGTCATTCCGGGACGCCGCCATGAGCGCGTTTACGCGCGATGCGGCGGGCCCGAAATCCATACGCCGCGGTAGCGGTTATGGATTCCGGGCTCGCTTGCTTGCGCTCGCGCCCCGGAATGACACGAGATATATAAGTGCCCCCGAGCCATTCATCACGCCGCATTGGCGCGATCGGTGCGGGCATGCAAATCGCGCAACACTTCGAGCTCCTGCGCCGTCGGCGGCTTGGTCTCTTCGACTTGTGCGGCGAATTTGACTTTCCAGCCGGTATTTTCCTGGATTTGCTCGCGGGTGACGCCGGGATGGATCGAAACCACGGTCATTTCCTTGGTTTCCGGATCGGGCGCCCAGATAGCCAGATCGGTGATCAGCCGGGTCGGCCCCTTGGTTTTCACGCCCAGTTTGGCGCGCGAGTCGCCGCCGGTGACGTGGCCGATAGAGGTGACGAAATCGATCTTGTCGACGAAACTGCGGGCGCCCTGCTTCATGATGATGAAGATTTCGCCGCACGAGGTCGCGATCTCGGGCGCGCCGCCGCCGCCGGGCAGGCGCACTTTCGGCTTGTCGTAGGGGCCGACCACCGTGGTGTTGAGGTTGGCGTATTTGTCGATCTGCGCGCCGCCGAGGAAACCGACCTTGATGCGGCCGCCTTGCAGCCAGTAGCGGAACATTTCCGGCACCGACACGGTGGTGATCGCGGTCTCGCACAGTTCACCGTCGCCGATCGACAGCGGCAGGATGTTCGGCTTGGTGGCGAGCGTGCCGGATTCGTAGATCAGGGTAATGCCGGGCGCATGGGTGAGCCGGGCGAGATTGCACGCGGCCGACGGCTGGCCGATCCCGACGAAGCAGGTGTCGTCGTTCTTCAACGACCGCGCGGCGGCGACGGTCATCATCTCGTTGGATTTGTAATCGGGCATTGGGGTCACTCCGCCGCTTGGCGCGCTTTGCGGGCATATTGCGCGAACGCCTCGGGGCCCTTGTCGAGCACGTTGGCCTTCATCCACGCCATGAAGCTGTCGCGGTCGCGCGCGATCTCGTCCCATTGTTTGTAGAAGCCGTTATTGCGCGTGTAATAGCCTTGCGCATAGGACGGGAACGCGCCGCCCGGCACCTCGACGATATGGCCGACGGTCCAGTGCGGCAGCACCACGGCGTTGAGGCTGCGCTCCGGCAACACCTCGAGCACCTCCTCCACCGTCACCACCGAGCGCTTCGACGCCAGCACCGCTTCCTTCTGCACGCCGAGCACGCCCTCGATCATCACGTTGCCGGCCTTGTCGGCGCGCTGCGCATGGATCACCGCGACGTCGGGCCGATGCGCCGGAATGGCGGCGAGTTCCTCGCCGGTGAAAGGACAGGTGACGCGCTTGATGGTCGGATTGACCTTCGGCAAATCACCGCCGATGTAGCCGCGGAAAATGGCGCAAGGCAGCCCCGCCGCGCCGGCCTCATAGGCATTAGCCATGGCCGCGTGCGAGTGCTCGACGATTTCCAGCGGCCGCGGCCAGCCCTTTTCGATCGCCTCGCGAAAGCGGTGCAGCGAACCGACGCCCGGATTGCCGCCCCATGAAAATATCAGTTTCTTGACGCAACCCATGCCGATCAACTGGTCGTAGACCAGATCCGGCGTCATGCGGATCAGCGTGAGGTCCTTGCGGCCCTGACGAATGATCTCGTGGCAGGCGGCATGCGGGATGAGATGAGTAAAGCCTTCCAGTGCCAGGGTGTCGCCATCGTGAACGGCGTCGGCGATGGCCTCGGCAAGTGTCGTAATACGCGCCATAAAGAGGTGTTCCCGGTTGCAGCTTCGTATTTACGGCGGGCCACGAACCGGGTCAAATGACGCTGCGACCACTTACGGGCAGACATGCTGAGCGAACAACCCATATTCCGGATCGACGCCGATCTTGCCGAGACGATGGAGCTTGGCCGCACGCCCTATGGCGAGCGCCGCATCATCGACATCATCGGCGGCACGGTGCGGGGCCCGAGACTGAGCGGCCGCATTCTCGCCGGCGGCGCCGACTGGCAAATCATTCGCGCCGACGGCGCCGCCGACATCCAGGCGCGTTACACGATTGAGACGGACACCGGCGGCCGCATTTTAGTGTCGAGCGAGGGATTGCGGCATGGTCCGCCAGAGGTACTGGCGACACTGGCGCGCGGCGAGCCCGTCGACCCGGCGCTATACTATTTTCGCACCGTGATGCGCTTCGAGACGGCGGACCCGTCGGCCGAATGGCTCAACCGCATATTGGCTCTGGCGCGAGGGCAGCGCGCGGCACGACGCGTCCTGCTTGATGTTTACGAGGTGAAATAGTGGCCGACGAGCAATTCAACATCACTCTTCCCGCTTCGCTTGCCGCCACGCGGCAAGGCAACGTCGCCATTTTGAAACTGGCGCGGCCGCAGAAACGCAACGCACTCGACGACACCACCGTACTGGGGATCGAGACATTTTTCACGGCACTGCCGGACGACATCGACGCCGTCCTGCTGCATGCCGAAGGCGATCATTTTTCCGCCGGCCTCGATCTCAGCGAATTGCAGGAGCGCGACATCCGGCAGGGCATCTCGCATTCGAACCTATGGCATCGCGCGTTCGACAAGATCCAGTTCGGCAAGGTGCCGGTGGTCTGCGTGCTGCATGGCGCGGTGGTCGGCGGCGGGCTTGAGCTCGCCGCCGCCGCGCATGTACGGGTGGCCGAACGCTCGGCCTATTACGGCCTGCCCGAAGGCTCGCGCGGCATCTATGTCGGCGGCGGCGGTTCGGTGCGTATCCCGCGACTGATCGGCGTCGCCCGGATGATGGACATGATGCTCACCGGCCGCACCTATTCGGCCGAGGACGGCCAGGCGATGGGGCTCTCGACTTATCTCACCGAAGCCGGCGAAGGCTTCGCCAAAGGACTGGCGCTGGCGCAACGCATCGCCGGCAACACGCGGCTTACCAACTTCGCCATCACCCATGTGCTGCCGCGCATCGCCGAGATCGATCCCGGCAGCGGTTATGCCATCGAGGCGCTGATGTCCTCGATCGCCCAGGCCGATACCGAGGCCAAGAACCGACTGAACGCCTTTCTCGAAGGCCGTGCCGCCAAAGTGAAGCCGCCGGATTGAGTTGGACAAGATGCCGGATACGCACTGCACGACGAATGCCGCCGCCGCGCCGTTGCGCCCTGTACGCCTCGGCGCGCTTCATACGGTGCTCGACCGTCGCACCGACAGCACCATCATCATGCGGACGACGGAAGACCTCGGCCGTTATTACGCCACGTTGAGCGAGCCGTTCGAACATTGGGCGAAGACCGCGCCCGACCGGATATTTCTGGCGCAGCGCGACGCGCAGGATCGATGGCGCACGTTCACTTATGCGCAGACGCTCGATCAGGTGAAACGCATCGGCGCATCGCTGCTCAAGCGCGATCTGTCGGCGGAACGGCCCATCGTCATTATATCCGGCAACAGCATCGAACATGCCTTGCTGGCGCTGGCGGCGATGTATGTCGGCATTCCCTATGCGCCGGTGTCGCCGGCCTATTCGCTGATGTCGAGCGACTTCGGCAAGCTGCGCATGATCGTCGATCTGCTGACGCCGGGCATGGTGTTTGCGAGCGACGGCATGGCCTTCGCGCGCGCGCTTTATGCCGCCGTGCCGAACGAGATCGAACTGGTCGTCACGCAGAATCCGCTCGGCGATCGCCTGACGACGATGTTCGCCGATCTTGTCGGCGCTGAAGACGCAACCGGCGTCGCCGCGGCGCAGGCGAACGTGACGCCCGACTCGATCGCCAAATTCCTGTTCACCTCGGGATCGACCGGCACGCCGAAGGCCGTCATCAATACCCAGCGCATGCTGTGTTCCAACCAGGCGATGCTCGCCGCCGGCTTTGCCTTCGTCACTGACGAACCGCCGGTCGTCTGCGACTGGCTGCCCTGGAGCCATACGTTCGGCAGCAATCACAACTTCAATATGGTGCTTGTCAACGGCGGCTCGCTCTACATCGACGACGGCAATCCGACACCGCCGGGCGTGCCGAAGACGGTGCGAAATCTACGCGAAATCGCTCCTACGATCTATTTCAACGTGCCGAAAGGCTACGAGGCGCTGGTGCCGCATTTGCGCGCCGACGCGCAACTGCGCCGCAACTTCTTCAGCCGTCTGAAGGTGCTGTTCTATGCCGGCGCTGGACTGAACCAGACGACGTGGGACGAACTCAATGCGCTCGCCGTCGAGACCACCGGCGAACGCATCATCTTTCTATCGTCGCTCGGCTCTACCGAAACTTCGCCGCTGGCGCTCGCTTGCACTTGGGAATCCGACCGCGCCGGCAATATCGGCCTGCCGACGCCGGGCGTCGAACTCAAGCTGGTGCCTAACGAGGGCAAGCTGGAAGCGCGTTTGCGCGGCCCTCACATCACGCCCGGTTATTGGCGGCAGCCGCAGCAAACTCGCGACGCCTTCGACGCGGAAGGCTTCTACAAGATCGGCGATGCGCTGAAATTCGCCGATCCCGACAATCCCGGTAAGGGCCTTCTGTTCGACGGCCGCATCGCCGAGGATTTCAAGCTCAACACCGGCACCTGGGTCAGCGTCGGGCCGCTGCGCGCCCGGTTCATCGATCACTTCGCGCCTTATGTGCGCGACGCGGTTTTCGCAGGCGCTGACTGTGATTACATTGCCGCATTGGTATTTCCCGACCTGGAAGCGAGCCGCAAGCTAGCCGGATTAGATGCAGAAGCGACTCCGGCGATGATTGTCGACGCGCCGCAAGTGCGCGCCACGTTCGCCGCGTACCTGACGAGTCTTGCCGCCGACAGCGCCAGTTCCTCGATGCGGGTGGCGCGGCTCCTATTAATGGCGGAGCCGCCGTCGCTGGACAAAGCCGAGATGACCGACAAAGGCTCGATCAACCAGCGCGCCGTGCTGGCAAGCCGCGCCGCGCTGGTGGACGAACTCTATGCTTCGCCGCTATCGTCGCGCGTCATCGCTGTCGAAGGAAAGATTTGATGGATATCAAGGGACAGGCCGCCATCGTCACCGGGGGCGCCTCGGGACTGGGCGCGGCGACCGCCCGCGCGCTGGCCAAGGCCGGCGCAAAGGTCTCGGTGTTCGACCTCAACGAAGCCGGTGCGGCGAGCGTCGCAAAGGAGATCGGCGGCGTCGCGGTCGCCTGCGATGTCGCCAGCGCCGCCGGCGCCAGCGCAGCGATCGAAACCGCGAGGACGGTGCATGGTGCGGCTCGGGTTCTCGTCAACTGCGCCGGCATCGGCCCGGCCAAGCGCATCGTCGGCCGCGACGGTCCGCAGCCGCTGGAGGATTTCGAGCGCGCCATCCGCATCAACCTGATCGGCACGTTCAATATGATGCGGCTGGTCGCGGCCAACATGCAGGGCCTCGAACCCTTCGCCGACGGCGAACGCGGCGTGATCGTTTCGACCGCGTCGATCGCAGCGTTCGAGGGGCAGATCGGGCAGTCCGCTTATGCCGCCTCGAAGGGCGGCGTCGCCTCGCTGACGTTGCCGGCGGCGCGCGAGTTCAGCCAGTTCGGCATTCGCGTAATGGCGATTGCGCCGGGCATTTTCGGCACGCCGATGCTCTCGGCGCTGCCGCAGGAGACGCAGGATTCGCTCAGCGCGTCGGTGCCGTTCCCCAAACGGCTGGGCCAACCGGCCGACTATGCCGCGCTGGTGCTGCATATCGCGGCGAACGGTTATCTGAACGGCGAGGTCATTCGGCTCGATGGCGCGTTGCGCATGGCGCCGCGGTAGTTTGCCTTGTATTGGCGACGAGCCTGACTCCGCTCATTCCCGCGCAAGCGGGAATCCAGAGACAAGGTTGCCGGCGCCGAACGTATTGCCCTGGGTCTTCGCTTCCGCGGGGACGAGCGGATTTTTGACAAAGGCGCCGAATGTCCACCTTCACCAACACCCGCACCGTCCGGATCGAATGGGGCGACTGCGACCCCGCCGGCATTATTTTCTTTCCGAATTATTTCCGCATCTTCGACGCCTCGACCGCGATGCTGTTCGAAGCCGCGCTCGGCATGACCAAATTCGAAATGTTCAAGAATCTGGAATTCACCGGCTGGCCGCTGGTGCGCACGCAGGCGCGCTTCATCAAGCCGACCCGGTTCGGCGACGATGTGCTTGTTAACAGCACGATCTCGTTCGGCCGATCCTCGTTCGAGGTCGAGCACAAGCTTTCGTTGGACGGCGACCTGTGTGCCGAATGTTCGGAAAAACGGGTGTGGACCGTGCGCGATGCCGAGGGACAGTTGAAGTCGCACCCGGTGCCGGAAGAAGTACTGGCGAAGTTCGGGCACTGACCCTTGCCCCGGACGCGGTGCAGCGCGGCGCGTCAGCGGCGTGATGCGGCGCAGAGCCGGAGCCATTCCAAACGCCAGTATTCGTAAGGGTCCCGGTTCTGCAGCGCACCGTTCCGCCATCACGCGCTAACGCGCTTATGGCTCACGCTGCGCTGCGCCCGGGACACGTGTCATCACCTCATCCCCGCCGCGATCTTCTTTAAAATTTCGATGAACTGTGTGCGGTCGCGCGCGCCGATCAGCCTGTCGAGATTGCGCTCGTGCTTGCGCGCCGCGCGCATGAGAGAGGCCAGCGTCTTCTGACCGGCGGCGGTCAGGCTCAGGCAATAGGCGCGGCGGTCGTGATCAAGCCGCTTGCGCTCGATAAGCCGGCGCCTCACCAGATCTTCGATCACTGGCGTCAGGCTCGATTTGTCGCGGCCGGTCGCCTGGCTGAGTTCGGTCTGGCTGAGGCCGGGGTTGCGCGCGATCAGGGTCAGGGTTGCAAATCGGCCCGGGCCTTCACCGACCTCCTGCGACAGATGTGAGAACGCCTGGAACGTCGCCTCCTGCGCCATGCGCAAATTAAAGCCGACCCAGGTCGCCAGCGGTCCGAAATCGATCGATCCGGCGTTTGTTTCGCCGCTCTTGCTGCGTCGCACACCACCAGCCTTGCCTTGGGACTTACTCCTCCTGGCCTTGCGGTCATTGGATTTAACGCCCTTCACGCCCGCCCCCTGGGTCCCGCGGCTGCTTGTCATGCAGGCTGTCCATACTGCTTCGGCCAAGTAGTTTGAGATCAAACCATAACCTGCTCTTTACAATCGCGACAACATGCGGCTGAATAATAAAAAAATTGGCGATGTAACCAACACACAAAGCCGGGAGGAATTTCCATGAAGCCACAATACGCCGCCTGCGTATCCGCGCTTGCGATCGCCTGCCTGCTTGGCGGCGCCGGGGCCAGCTTCGCGCAAGACAAGCATTTCGATCTCAAGATATCGCATTGGGTCCCGCCGTCGCACCCGTTGCAGAAGTCGCTGGAGGAATGGGGCGCCTCGGTGGCGAAAGACTCCGGCGGCACCATCACATCGAAGGTCTATCCCTCGCAGCAGCTCGGCAAGGCTTTCGACCATTACGACATGGCGCGCGACGGCATCGCCGACCTGACCTACATCAATCCCGGCTATCAGCCCGGCCGTTTCCCGATCATTGCCGCCGGCGAATTGCCGTTCCTGATCGCCAACGGCAAAGGCGGCTCGGTCGCTCTCGATAAATGGTATCGCAAATATGCCGAGAAGGAGATGAAGGACGTCAAGTTCTGCCTCGCTTTCGTGCATGACCCCGGCGCGATCCATTCGGTGTCCAAGAAGGTCATGGTTCCGGCCGACATCAAGGGCATGAAGATCCGTCCCGCGCAGGGCACTATCGCCGAATTCGTCACGCTGCTCGGCGGCAACAACGTCCAGGCGTCGGCGCCGGAAGTGCGCGACATCCTCGCGCGCGGCGTCGGCGACGCGGTCACCTTCCCGTGGGGCTCGATCCTGCTGTTCGGCATCGACAAGGTGGCCAAGTTTCACATGAATGTGCCGCTTTACACGACCACATTCGCGCTGGTGTTCAACAAGGCGAAGTACAACGCCATGTCGGACGCGCAGAAGAAGGTGATCGATAATCACTGCAACAGCGAATGGGCGGCGAAAATTGCCGCGCCCTGGGCCGACTTCGAGCATAGCGGCATTGCCAAGCTGAAGGCCGAATCCGGACACGAGGTCTACGACATCACGCCGGCGCAACTCGCCGAATGGAAGAAGGCGGCAGCGCCGCTCGAAGCCAAGTGGGCCGAGGGCGCCAAGAAGGCCGGCATCGACCCGGCGGCAGCGATGAAGGACCTCCAGGAAGAACTCGCGAAGGAAAAATCGGCGCTTTGATGCGAACTTAACGTCGCTCGTCCCCGCGAAAGCGGGGACCCAGGACATCGAGCGCTGGCTTCAATTGAAAAACTGGATTCCCGCTTGCGCGGGAATGAGTAGAGTGCGGCTCGACGCTAACGGAAATGCGCCAATGAGCGACACAGCGAGGGGACCGACACCGACACCGACACCAAGTCCCATCGATCGATTCATCGATCTGATCGAAGTGACGGCGGCAGCCTTTCTTGCCGTCGTGACGCTGCTCGTGTTCGTGTCGGTGTTCCTGCGCTATTTCTTTGCCTGGTCGATTCCCGACGCCTATGATTTTACCAGGCTGCTGCTCGGCATTCTTATTTTCTGGGGCATGGCGGTGGCGAGCTATCGCGGCGATCATATCAGCGTCGATCTGTTGTGGACTGCGGCGCCTCCGGGCGCCAGGCGCGCCATGGACGTGTTCTCGGCGCTGGTGACGCTGGTGGCGATGGCTGCCTTTACCTGGATGTTCGCCGAAAAGGTGCTGGGCACCCGCGCCGATCACGTCGGCACCTTCGACCTGCGCCAGCCGGTATGGATTTATTATTTCATCGCCTGGATCGGGCTGGCGTCCTCGATCCTGCTACTGTCGCTGCGCACACTGCGGCTGCTGCTTTGGCCGGACAAGCTCGGCCCCGCCCGCGAACCCCATACGGCGGAGTGAGGGCATGAGCACCGACGCCGTTGCCGTCACCGGATTTATTTCGCTGTTCGGGTTGATGCTGCTGCGCGTGCCGGTCGGCATCGCCATGGGCGTCGTCGGCGTGCTCGGTTTTGGTTACGTCATCGGCGACATCGGACCGGCGCTGAAGCTGTTGTCGCAATCGCCGATCCGCACCGCGACCGACGCCGAATTTGCGGTCATCCCGCTATTTCTGCTGATGGGCGCGTTCGCTTCGGCATCCGGCATGAGCCGCGAACTGTTCCGCGCTTCCAACACATTCCTCGGCCACCTCAAGGGCGGCCTCGGCATCGCCACCATCGTCGCTTGCGGCGGCTTTGCTGCGATCTGCGGGTCGTCGGTCGCCACCGCCGCGACATTTTCCAGGGTCGCCTATCCGGAAATGCGCGACCACGGCTACCCGCAAAGCTTCGCGACCGGCGTGATCGCGGCCGGCGGTTCGCTTGGCATCATGATTCCGCCCTCGACAGTCTTCGCGGTCTACGGCCTGATCACCGAACAGGATATCGGGAGGTTGTTCATCGCCGGCATCGTGCCGGGTATTCTGGCGATCGCCATGTACGTCGCCACCATCAACGTCATCGCGCTGGTGCGGCCCGATTTCCTCCCCTCGACGCCACGCCACTCGTGGGCCGAGCGTCTCACGGCGTTGCGCGACGTCTGGGCGGTGACGCTGCTGTTCGTGTTCATCATCGGCGGCATCTACGGCGGGCTGTTCACCGCCACCGAAGCAGCCGGCATGGGCGCGGCCGGTGCGTTCATCATCGCGGTGGCGCGACGGAAGCTGTCGCGCGCCGACTTCCTGCGTTGCCTCGTCGAAAGCCTGCGCACCACAGCCGCCGTCTTCACGATCCTCATCGGCGCTCTGATTTTCGGTTATTTCCTGACAGTCACGCAAGTACCGCAGAAGATCACCGAATTCCTGACCGGCCTCGGCCTCGGCCCTTACGGGGTGCTGATCCTGATCATGCTGATGTATCTCGCGCTTGGCTGCATCATGGATGCCATGGCGATGATCATTCTGACCATTCCGATCGTGTTCCCGGTGATCAAGGCACTCGGGTTCGATCCGGTCTGGTTCGGCGTCATCATCGTGATGACGGTGGAACTCGGCCTCATCCATCCGCCGGTGGGAATGAACGTCTTCGTCATCAAAAGCGTTATCAAGGACGTGAAGCTCTCGACGGTGTTCTACGGCGTCATGCCTTTCGTGCTGACCGACATCCTGCGGCTTGCCATCCTGATCGCGTTCCCGATCCTGGCGCTGTGGCTGCCCTCGCATATGTAAGCCGGATCGGCTAAGATAGTTTGATCCCCTACTATCGGGCCCGGAGGCGATACGTTGGAACGCTCGTTCAAGAAGGAAGTGCAGGCGCTACGGCTCGGCGACGGTGAGACCTTCCGTGGCGAAGGCATCCTCGCCGTCACCAAGGCGCTGCTGCAATCGGGCGTGTCCTACGTCGGCGGCTATCAAGGCGCGCCGGTATCGCATCTGCTCGACGTGCTGGTCGATGCCGAAGACATCATGGCCGAACTCGGCGTGCATCTTGAGACCTGCTCCAACGAGGCCAGCGCCGCCGCCATGCTCGGCGCGTCGATCAATTATCCGTTGCGCGGCGCCGTGACGTGGAAATCCATCGTCGGCACCAATGTCGCGGCGGACGCGTTGTCCAACCTGTCGTCGCCCGGCGTGATCGGCGGCGCGATGATCATTCTCGGCGAGGACTACGGCGAAGGCGCCAGCGTCATTCAGGAGCGCTCCTATGCCTATGCGCTCAAATCCTCGATGTGGCTGCTGGATCCGCGGCCCGATCTGCCGTCGATCGTGCGCACCGTCGAGATGGGTTTTAAATTATCGGAAGCGAGCCACGCGCCGGTGATGCTGGAGCTGCGCATCCGGGCCTGCCATGCCACCGGCGAGTTCGCCGCCAAGGATAACCGCAAGGGCATCGCCTCCGGCCTCGACAGGCTCGCGGGGCCCCCGCGTTTCAATTATGCGCGGTTGGCGCACCCGCCGGTGATCTACGCGCAGGAAAAGCTGAAGATCGAACAGCGGCTGCCGGCGGCACGCAAGTTCGTCGTCGAGCACAAGATGAACGAAACCATCGATGGCGATCTATCCGACATCGGAATCGTCACGATGGGTGGGCTGACCAATTCGGTGCTGCGCGCGCTGGAACGCATGGGGCTCGCCGATGTGTTCGGCGCGTCACGCGTGCCGATCAAGATGCTTAATGTTGTCTACCCGCTGGTGCCGTCGGAAATCCGCGAATTCTGCGCCGGCAAGCGCGCCGTCCTGGTCGTCGAGGAAGGCCACCCCGATTACATCGAGCAGGCGATCAACGTCGAACTGCGGCGAGCCGATATCCAAACCAAGGTTTACGGCAAGGATGTGCTGCCGCAGGCCGGCGAGTACACATCCGAAGTGCTGCTCGAAGGTCTCGCCGCGTTCCTGCAAGCCGCCAGGCCGAACGGCATCGACGCCGACACCATTGCGGAAACCGCGCGCGCCCTCTTCGCGCACAGAGCCAAGGCTGCCGCCGCGCTTGGCCCCATTCCGCCGCGCCCACCGGCGTTCTGCACCGGCTGCCCCGAGCGTCCGGTATTCTCGGCGCTCAAGCTGGTGCAGCGCGAACTCGGGCCCGCGCACATCAGCGCCGATATCGGCTGCCATTCGTTCGCGACGTTTGCGCCGTTCTCGATGGGCAATTCGATTCTCGGTTACGGCATGTCGCTCGCCAGCGCCGCGGCGGTCGGGCCGAACATGGACCGCCGCTCGATCGCGATCATGGGCGACGGCGGCTTCTGGCATAACGGACTGATCACCGGCGTGGCCTCGAACCTGTTCAACAAAGGCGACGGCGTGCTGATCGTGATGCAGAACGGCTACACGTCCGCGACCGGTCAGCAATATATGCCGTCATCGTTGACGAACCGCGACGGCACCCCGCCCGGCATGGACATCGAGAAAACGCTGCGCTCGATGGGCGTGAGGTGGCTGCGCACGGTGCGCACCTACGGCGTCGCTACCATGGTCAAGACGCTCAAGGAGGCGATGAAGACCGCCGAGAAAGGCCTCAAGGTCATCATTGCCGACGGCGAGTGCCAGTTGGCGCGTCAGCGCCGCGTGCGCGCCGAGGATGCCATCAAGCTCAAGGACGGCAAACGCGTCACCCGCACGCGCTATGGCGTCGATGGCGAGATCTGCACCGGCGACCATTCCTGCATACGCTTGTCGGGCTGTCCGTCACTGACAGTGAAGCCGTCGCCCGATCCGTTGCGCACCGATCCGGTGGCGAGCGTGGTCGATAGTTGCGTCGGCTGCGGCCTGTGCGGCGAGGTCGCGCACGCGGCCGTACTGTGTCCGTCATTCTATCGCGCCGAGATCATCCGCAATGCGACGGCGTGGGACCGCGTGCTGTTCAAGGTGCGGCAGACTGTCGTTGGCTGGCTGGGTGGCTATGACGCCCTTTCTTCACCTCCCCCCTTGAGGGGGAGGTCGCCGAGCAAAGCGAGGCGGGAGGGGGGTGAGCAATCAGCGCCCTTCATGGAAGCTACCCCCCTCCCCAACCCTCCCCCTCAAGGGGGGAGGGAGATACCCGGAGCGAGTGCCGGAAAAACAGACAACCGCTCCATTACATTATTGATTGCCGCGCTTGGCGGCGAAGGCGGCGGCGTGCTGACCAACTGGATCGTCGGCGCGGCGCAAAATGCCGGCTTTCCCGTTCAATCGACCTCGATCCCCGGCGTCGCGCAACGCACCGGCGCCACCACCTATTACATCGAAATTTTTCCGGTGAAGGCAACGGAGCTTAACGGCAAGCGTCCGGTGATGGCGCTGACGCCCGGTGTCGGCGACATCGATGTCGCGGTGGCGAGCGAGTTGCTGGAAGCCGGGCGCACAATTGCCGCCGGCTTCGTCACATCGGCGCGAACGCATGTGATCGCCTCGCTCAGTCGCTTCTATGCGATGGACGAGAAGATCGCGATGGGCGACGGCCGCGTCGATAGCGAAAGGCTGATCAAGGTTATCAATGACAATGCGCAGGATGCTTTGCTGTTCGACATGGCGAAGGTCGCGGCCGAGAATAGCTCGATCGTCAGCGCGGTGATGCTGGGTGCGATTGCCGGCTCCCGCCGGCTGCCGCTGACCGTCGCGCAGCTTGAGAACGCAATTCGCGTCGATGGAAAATCGGTCGAAACAAATTTGCGCGGTTTCCGTGCGGGGCTCGAAGCCGCGCGGGCGCGATCAGTAAGTGAAACGCAGGATGCGCCCGCGTTGACGGTGAAGAAGAATGCGCCCCTGACCCTGACGTCCTTCGAAGACGAAGTCTCACGCGCGCTGCCGGCCCCCGCCCAGCATTTCGCAATCGAGGGCGTGCGCCGGCTGGCGTCCTATCAAAGCCTCTCCTATGCGCGGCTTTATCTCGACCGTCTCGCCTCCATGGCCGCAGCCGATGCGGCAAGCGGTGCGCAAGGCAAGCTCGTCAAGGAAATCGCCCGCCATCTCGCGGTGCGCATGTCATATGAGGACGTCGTGCGCGTCGCGCAGGCCAAGATCGCGCCGGAGCGCATGCGCCGCATTGCCCGCGACGAACTCCATGTTCAAGACGAGCCCTACTCGGTGCATGACTTTCTCAAACCCGGCATCGAGGAACTGTGCCAGTTGCTTCCTTCCTTTCTGGCAAGGCCTGTTCTGGCGGTCAGCGAACGCCGGGGCTGGCTCGGCCGCGTCTATTTCGGCATGGAGATCAATTCGACATCGGTGAGCGGCTACCTGCGTTTTGCCTTGCTGGCCAAGCTTCGCGGCGTCAGACCCTACGGCCATCGCTATGCGCAAGAACAGCGCCAGATCGAATCCTGGCTGGCGCTGATCACCGAGGCGGCGCAACGCTCCGCAGCCCTCGCCCTTGAGGTCGCCGAAGGTGCGCGGCTGATCAAGGGCTACGGCGACACGTATGCGCGCGGACTGTCGAACTACCGGTCGATCGAGGCCCGCGTGATCCGGCCGGCGCTGGCGGGCCATATCCCACTCGACCGCGCCGCCGATGCGGTTGCCTCGGCGCGCACCGCGGCTTTGGTCGATCCGGACGGCGAGAGCCTTGCCCGATGTCTCGCCGAGGTCGAAAGCCAGGTAAGTTTTCGCATCGCGGCAGAGTGAGCCTTTCTTCACCTGTCCCATAGGGAGAGGGAGCAGACCGAGTTCGCGGCTAGGCATAACGGCCACACGCGGTGCTCCGTTGTCACTCTCGTCGCCGTCGCGTAAAACACGGCCGGAACGCATCCACAGAATTCGCAATCCGAAATCTTCGGCTTTCACCGCCGCAGGATAAAGTCCGAGGAGCCGACACATGGCCGCAACACCAACGACGGGGCAACGGCAGACAATCGCCGGCGAAGCCTTCCTGCGCGCGCTCGCCGATCACGGCGTCGACTATATGTTCGTCAATCCGGGCACCGATTTTCCGCCGATCGTCGAAGCCTTCAGCCGCGCCAAAAAGACCAACGCCAAGGTTCCGCAACCGGTTCTGGTGCCGCACGAAAACCTTGCGGTGGCGATGGCGCATGGCGCTTACCTGATGAACGGCCGGCCGCAGGCGGTAATGGTTCACGTCAATGTCGGCACCGCCAACACGATCAACAACGTGACGAATTTATCGCGCGACCGTGTGCCATTGATCCTCGCCGCCGGCCGCACGCCGATCACGGAAAAGGGCACGTTCGGTTCGCGCTCTCGTCCCATTCACTGGGCGCAGGAAATGTTCGACCAGGCCGGCATGCTGCGCGAGATGGTGAAGTGGGATTACGAACTGCGCACCCCAGGCCAAGTCGGCGACGTGGTATCGCGCTCGGTCGAGGTGGCAATGGCGCATCCGCGCGGTCCCGTCTACCTTGTGCTGCCGCGCGAGCCGCTGTCTGCGCCGGTCACAGAGCCCATTGCGCCGATCAAGCCGCGCACCGCGGCGCCGCGCGTTTATCCCGATCCGAATACGATCGCGACGCTGGCTGAATGGATCGCCCACGCCGAGCGGCCGCTGATCATCGCATCGACGTTGCCGGCAGACGCGGTGCGGCCGCTGGCCGCGCTCGCGGAACGCTGTGCGATTCCGGTTATCACGCACAACCCGCGCAGCGTCTGTCTGCCGTCGAGCCATCACATGCATTTCGGTTACGAGCCCGGCATGCTGCTGGCCGACGCCGATCTCGTCATCGTTCTTGAATCCGATGTGCCCTGGATGCCGCACTTGCAGCAACCCGCCGCCGGCGCGCGCATTGTCCATGTCGCCGAAGATCCTTTCTTCGTGCGCTACCCGATGCGCTCGTTTCCGTCCGATCTCGCGGTGCAGGCTGGCGTCACCCATTCGCTCGAAGCTTTGGTCGAAGCGCTGGAGCCGCGCCTGCAACCCGCCGAGGGGCGCATTGCCGCGCGTCGCGCCCGCCTGACCGAGCGCATGCGCAACCGACGGGCGCAACTCGCGAAAGACTCCATGCCGGGCGAACATATCTCGCCGGCCTATCTGTCGCGCGTCATTGGCGAGACGGTCGGCGAGGATGCGGTTATTTTCAACGAGTACCCGCTGCGCGCCGACCATTGCCCGCGCGAGAAGCCCGGCACGCTGTTCGCGCTCGGCCCGGCCGGCGGTCTCGGCTGGGGCTTGGGAGCGGCGCTCGGCGCCAAGCTCGCCGCGCCCGACAAACTTATCGTCGCGACTTTGGGCGACGGGGCTTACATGTTTTCCAATCCGACGGTCGGCCATTGGACATCGGCGAAACACAACCTGCAAATCCTGACGATCATCTTCAACAACAGCCGCTATGGCGCCGTGCGCAATTCGACGCTGGCGATGTTCAAGGATGGCGCTGCCGGCGAGAGCGACGGCCGCGACCTTGCGGACCTCGATCCGGCGCCGCCTTATGACGAAATGGCGCGGGCGCAAGGAGCGCATGCCGAACGTGTCGAGGACCCGGCGGCACTGCCGGGCGCGCTCCAGCGCGCACGCGACGCCGTCGTCAATGACAAGCGCCAGGCACTGCTTAACGTCATCACGCCTTATTGATGATCGATGATCCTCATGCGTCAACCGATGCTCCGCTCATTCCCGCGAAAGCGGGAATCCAGAACCACAATCGCAGGCTCATTGATAGTCGCTTCTGGGTCCCCGCTTTCGCGGGGACGAGCGGATAATGACACACGGATGATTCACTTTTAGTTCGCACTACCCTCACGGAGAAGTTCATGCGCATCGATGCCTATACCCATTTCATGCCGAGCCGGATGTTCAAGATCCTGGTCGATAGCGGCTATCCGGACATCGGCAAGCGCATGCGCGAAGTGCCGTGCATTCACGATCTCGCCATTCGCCAGAAGATCGTCGATACATTTCCCGATTACGCGCAGATTATATCTTTCGCCATGCCGCCGCTGGAGGTGTTCGCCAAAGGCGACGGTGCCAAAGTCGCGGAATACGCCAAGCTCATCAACGACGAACTCCAGGAAATCTCCGAAAAGGACAAGACGCATTTCCCCGGTTGGGTGGCGCAGGGCGCGCTCGGTGCGCCCGATGTCGGCGTCGCGGAAGCGACCCGCGCCATCAAGAACGGCGCGCTCGGCGTGCAGATTTATACCAATGTCGCCGGTGTTCCGCTCGACGATCCGAAGTTCGAGCCGTTCTTCGCGGCGATGGAAAAGCTCGACAAGCCGATCTGGCTGCATCCGGCGCGCAACGCCAGCATTCCCGACTACGCCAGCGAGAAGACCTCGAAGTACGAAATCTGGTGGACCTTCGGCTGGTCCTATGAGACCGGCGCGGCGATGGCGCGGCTGGTGTTCTCCAAGCTGATGGACAAGTATCCAAAGCTCAAGATCATCACCCACCATTTCGGCGGCATCGTGCCGATGCTGGAAGGCCGTATCGGCCCCGGCTGGGATCAGCTTGGCGCCCGCACCTCTGGCGAGGATCTTGGCAAGCTGCTCGGTGAGTTGAAGAAACGGCCACTCGATTACTTCAAGCACTCGTTCTATGCCGACACCGCGACGTTCTCATCTGAAGCCGGCATGACGATGGGACTATCCTTCTTCGATCACGACAAGATCGTGTTCGCGTCGGATTGCCCGTTCGACCCGGAAAAAGGCACGATGTACACGCGCGATGCCATCCGTTTCCTCGAGGCGGCCGACCTGCCGAAAGCCGAGAAGGAAGCTATCTCGCACGGCAACCTTGAGCGCATCACCGGCACGAAGCTTGTGAAGTAAGAAGGACCGCATGATCCCGAAAAGTGGACACCGGTTTTCGGACAAGATCATGCGGAGAGTAAAATGACCGAGCGCCGACCCGTTGTTATTGCCGGCGCTGGTCCGACCGGATTGATGTGCGCGCTTGCCTTGCGCAAGCAGCACATCCCGGTCGTGTTGTTTGAAGCCGAACCAGCACTGACGGTCGATCTGCGCGCCGGCTCGTTTCATCCGCCGACGCTTGAGATGATGGCGCCCTACGGCATCACCGACCGGATGCACGAGACGGGGCTCAAGGTGCGGCGCTGGCAAATCCGCAACCGGCCCGGCGATCTGATCGCCGAATTCGACCTTGGCCTTCTCGCCGACGTGACGCCCTATCCGTATCGTCTGCATCTTGAGCAGCACAGGTTGACACCGATCCAGCTCGATCTGCTGGCGGGTGATCCCGGGATCAAAATCCACTTCGGCCGGGCATTGAAAGGCTTCACGCAACATGCCGACGGCGTCACGGTCGAGACCGAGGGAAGCGACGGCGTCACGACGACAGAGGCATCGTGGCTGATCGGCGCCGATGGCGGCCGCAGCATCGTTCGCAAGGTGCTTGATGTCGAGTTCGAGGGCTTCACCTGGCCGGAGCTGTTCGTCGTCGTCAGCACGCCTTACGATTTCGCGCAGCACGGCTTCACGCTGAACGCCTACATCGCCGATCCGGTCGAATGGGGCGCGCTGTTCAAATTGCCCGACGCCGGCCCGCCCGGCCTGTGGCGGCTGGCCTATCCAGTCAACCCGGACGAAAGTGATGAGGTGCTGCTGTCGCCGGCGCGCGTCGAGGATGCCTTGCAACGGCTGGTGCCAAAGTCCGAACCTTACGACGTGCGTTACAAGAGCACATACCGGGTGCATCAGCGCGTCGCCGCCTCGTTCCGTTCGGGCCGCGTGCTGCTCGCCGGCGACGCCGCGCATCTCAACAATCCGCTCGGCGGCTTCGGGCTCAATAGCGGCATTCACGATGCCATCAATCTCTGCGACAAGCTCGGCCGCCATTGGCGCGGCGAAGGTGGTGAGAAACTGCTCGACCTTTATTCGCGCCAACGCCGCGCTGCGACCGTCGAGCAGGTTCAGGCGATGTCGATCCGCAACAAGCGGGCGATGGAGGAGCGCGACCCGCAGGTGCAGCGCGCGCATTTGCAGGAACTTGTCGCCATCGCTAGCGATCCCAAACGAGCGCGCGAGCATCTGCTCAAAACATCGATGATTTCGGGGCTCCGGCGGGCGAACGAGGTGGCGTGAGGCTTAATCCGGCCTCATCCTGAGGAGCGCACCGCCAGGTGCGCGTCTCGAAGGACGAGGGCGGCCCATCCTTCGAGACGCGGGCTTCGCCCGCTCCTCAGGATGAGGCCGGGAGAATGCGAGAACGAGCGGGGGTATTTCGTGAGACTGGGGTTTAATCGTAGCGCGCAAGTACGCTAACCTCGCCCCATGTCCCTGACCCAGCCCATCGGCCTTGCCGAGCCCGAAACCCCGCCCGACAACAGCGGTCCGACTCCGACCCATGACGGCAACGGGAAATTGAGCCCGATGCTGGAACAATATATCGAGATCAAGACCGCCAATCCGGACTCGTTGCTGTTCTACCGGATGGGCGATTTCTACGAATTGTTTTTCGACGACGCCGAAGTGGCGAGCCGCGCGCTCGGCATCGTGCTGACCAAGCGCGGCAAGCATCAGGGCCAGGACATCCCTATGTGCGGGGTGCCGATCCACCGCTCCGACGAATACCTGCACCGGCTGATTGCGCTCGGCCATCGCGTCGCCGTCTGCGAACAGCTCGAAGACCCAGCCGAGGCGAAGAAGCGCGGCTACAAGAGCGTCGTGCGCCGCGATGTCGTCCGTCTCGTGACGCCCGGCACATTGACCGAAGACACGCTGCTCGACGCCAAGCGCAACAATTATCTGCTGGCGATTGCACGGGCGCGATTGTCGTCTGTCGAAAGCGAAGCACGGTTCGGCCTTGCCTGGATCGACATTTCGACCGGCGAATTCCGCATCACCGAGTGCGACCGCGTGATGCTGTCGGCCGAAATCGCGCGGCTGGAGCCGAGCGAAATTCTGGTGTCCGACGCACTCTATGCCGACGCCGACCTCGTGCCGACGTGGCGCGAACTGCCTGCGGTGACGCCGCTGCCGCGCGACGTGTTCGACGGCGCCACCGCCGAACGGCGGCTGACTTCTTATTTCTCGGTTGCGACCAGCGAAGCCTTCGGCCTGCTGTCGCGGCTCGAACTCACCGCCGCCGCGGCTTGCGTCACGTATGTCGAGCGCACGCAGATCGGCCAGCGCCCGCCGCTGTCGCCGCCTTTGCGCGAGGCCGCCACCGCGACCATGGCCATCGATCAGGCGACACGCGGCAACCTCGAATTGATGCGCACGCTGTCCGGCGAGCGACGCGGCTCGCTGCTCGACTGCATCGACCGCACCGTGACCTCGGCGGGTTCGCGTCTGCTGGCGCAGCGGCTGGCGGCGCCGCTCACCGATGTGACAACGATCGTGCGGCGGCTCGATGCAGTCGCGCTTTTCGTTGACGATGTTGCCGCGCGGGCCGATACGCGCTCCCGGCTTGCCGCCGCGCCCGATCTGGCGCGGGCTTTCTCGCGGCTAGCGTTGCAGCGCGGCGGCCCGCGCGATCTTGCCGCCATTCGTGACGGCATCGCTGCCGCGAGCATGCTGGCCGGCGCGCTCGGCGCGCTGAAGGACATTCCGGCGGAAATCGCCGACGCCATCGCGCTATGCCGCAAGCCCGATACAGCGCTCGCTCGCGAATTACAGGCCGCGCTCGCCGACGAACTTCCGCTGATCAAGCGCGATGGTGGTTTCGTGCGCGACGCCTACGACGCAACGCTCGACGAGACGCGCGGACTTCGCGATGAATCGCGTCGTGTCGTCGCCGCTTTGCAGGCGCGCTATGCCGACGAGACTGGCGTCAAGGGCTTGAAAATCCGGCACAACAATGTGCTCGGCTATTTCGTCGAGGTCACAGCGCAGCACGCCGACAAGCTGACCCAGCCGCCGCTCGACGCCACGTTCATCCATCGCCAGACGCTTGCGGGTCAGGTGCGCTTCACTTCGACAGAGCTCGGCGAACTGGAAGCCAAGATCGCCAGCGCCGCCGACCGTTCGCTCGGGCTGGAGCTTGAGATATTCGAGCGGCTGACGAACGCGGTCATCGCGCAAGGCGACGCGATCAAGCAATGCGCCGAAGCACTGGCCCGGCTCGATGTCGCAAGCGCGCTCGGGGCGCTCGCCGCCGAGCGCGGCTATGCCAGACCCACGGTCGACGACAGCCTTGCCTTCACGATTGAAGGCGGCCGCCATCCGGTTGTCGAGCAGGCGCTGTCGCGCGACGGCACGCCGTTCGTCGCCAACGACAGCGATCTCACGCCGCCGCCCGAGATGGACGCCGGCCGTATCTGGCTCATCACCGGCCCGAACATGGCCGGCAAATCGACTTTCCTGCGCCAGAATGCGCTGATCGCGATCATGGCGCAGATGGGTTCCTATGTGCCGGCGAAGTCCGCGCACATCGGCATCATCGACCGGCTGTTCTCGCGCGTCGGCGCCGCCGACGATCTGGCGCGCGGCCGCTCCACCTTTATGGTCGAGATGGTCGAGACGGCGGCGATTCTCAATCAAGCCAACCAGCGCTCGCTCATCATCCTGGACGAAATCGGCCGTGGCACCGCCACTTTCGATGGCCTGTCGATCGCCTGGGCCACCGTCGAGCACCTGCACGACGTCAACAGATGCCGCGCGCTGTTCGCCACGCATTTTCACGAGCTCACCGCGTTGTCTGTGCGGCTCAACCGGTTGCACAACGTCACCGTCAAGGTGAAGGAATGGAAGGGCGACGTCGTCTTCCTGCACGAAGTCGCGCCTGGCGCTGCCGACCGTTCCTATGGCATCCAGGTCGCCAAGCTCGCCGGGCTGCCGCCCAGTGTCATCGAACGCGCGCGGCTGGTCCTGGCAAAACTCGAACAGGAAGATCGCGCCGCGCCGAAAGGCTTCGAGGACCTGCCGCTTTTCGCCACACCCTACAAGGCGCCGCCGGCGCTACAGGACGCGGCGCATGAACTGGTCATCGCCGCCGTCGCCGCGCTTAATCCGGACGAGATGTCGCCGCGCGAGGCGATGGAGGCGATCTACGCGCTGAAGGCAAAGTTGCGAGAGACCGAGAAGAAGTGACCGCTGGGCAAGCGACCACTCTCCGCTCGTCCCCGCGAAAACGGAGACCCAGGACAAGACAATCCGTAGACTTAAAACTGGATTCCCGCTTCCCCGGGAATGAGCGGAGTTTGTTGCCAAGACCGAACCAGACCAACGTTTCGCCCATTACTGCGCTCACGCGGCCGCCATGCTGCGCCGGCGCGCGAAGAAAATCAAAAGGTTGATGCCGACCGAGACGGCGAGCGTCAACGACAGCGCCACCACGGCGCCGAGTGCGTCCGCGGTCAGATACATCGTGATCATGGCGACGCCGAAGCCGCCCAGTCCGATCACCGCATTGGCCATCACAGCGGCAGTTGCCGGGCCGCCGACGCGGCGATGCAGAATAAGAATGATGCTGGTGAGTACGATCGGAAACACCGCCAGGCTTCCGCTTGCGGCCGGGCCGATATGGTAGCTGAGCGTCACTACCACGCCGACCAACAGCGCCACCATCGTCGCACGCAGCACGAGGTCGTACCAATAGGTCCGCATGCGCGGGAATTTCACGTGCCGCAGGGGAGACGACAGCCGCAGGGCGATGGCCAACACAACGGCGTTGAAGACAATCGCGCCGGGTAGCGCCCAGTGCATCACGCCGGTCGCCCAGTTCACCGCGATCCACATGGCGAAGGCTCCGCCAAGGCTGACCGCCAGCGACCGCTTCTGCGCCAGCAGGACGTAAGTTAGCGCGAATACCACGTTGATGCCGTTGCTGATCAGACTGCCGAGAGCGCTCTGACCGATGAAATGCGCGCCGTGGTCGATCGCCAGAAAAATATAGACCGGCCCTGCGCTGATCGGCAGCGTCGCCACCAATCCGCCGATCAACGGGCCCGCGCGCTCGGCGGTGATCGTCGCCGCCAACAAGAAGACGGCAGTGACCGCCATGCGAATAAAGAGCGTGAGCGCAAAATAGACGTCGGGAGACATTTCAAATAATTCTCAAAGGCGAGTTCTTATCTGCCGTTCCCGCTTTCGCAAGAACAACAGCAATCAAATCTTGACTATCGTCACATCGACCGGCGGACCGCTCTTGATGGTCTGATAAACTACGCAGTACCGCTCCGTGAGCTTCAACAGTTGATCGAGCCTGTCCTGTGCCGCGTCGGTATCGAGTTCGAACCGCAAAAGGATTCGCGCGAAGCCGACCGGGGCGTCCTTGGCGATACCAAGCGTGCCACGAAAATCGAGATCGCCTTCGGCGATGACGCTACCCGACCGCAATGGAATATCGAGCGCCGTCGCCACCGCCTTTAAAGTGACGCCGGCGCAGGCGACCAGCGCCTCCAGCAGCATATCGCCGGAGCAAAGCTCCACGCCGGAGCCGCCGGTCGCAGGATGCAGGCCGGCAACAGCTATGGCGCGGCCGGTTTCCAGTTTGCAGGCGATGCCGGGCGCATCGAGCGTGCTCCTGGCCTTTAACGTAACAAGCGCCGCGTTGGGATCGCTCTTGTAGCGCTCCTTTATCGGCGCCTGCATCGCGCGAAGTTCGGTTCTGTTCAATGTGTCCTCCTTGTTATCCCTCCTCCGCGGGGGGAAGGATAAGCGTCACGCCGGCGTCAGCACGACGCGACCGATGACCTTGCCGGCGCGCAGGTCGTTGAGCGCGGCATTGACATCTTCGAGCGGACGCTCGCGCAACGGCACTGGCGGCGCGCCGGTGCGGCTGACGAGTTCGAGCAATTCCTTCATGTCGGGCAGAGAGCCGACATAGGATCCCTGGATGGTCATCGCCCGCATCGGAAAGAACGGCGTCGACAGCGTGATATCGCCGCCGAACAGGCCGACGACCACGATGTTGCCGCCCTTCGTGACCAGCGAATCGACCGCCAGCTTGACCGTGTCGGACGAACCGACGAAATCGACCACCGACCACGCGCCGCCATTGGTTGCGGCCTGAATCTGTTTGGCGGCATCGGGCGCGCGGCCGTCGATGGCCGCGATGGCGCCGGCTTTCAGCGCGGCCTGGCGTTTGACGGGGTCAATATCGACCATCACCACGCCCTTGCCGCCCATCGCCTTGTGCAGCGCAATCGCCATCAGACCGAGACCGCCGGCGCCCATGATCACGACGGGCTCGTCCGCAATCACCGGGCCGAGCTTTTTGAGTGCGCTAAACGCGGTGACGCCTGAGCAGGCAAGCGGCGCCGCCTGCACCGGTGTCAGATTGCCGATGTCGAACAGATGGCGGGGGTGCGGCACCATCAGGTGGGTGGCGTAGCCGCCATCGGTGAAGACGCCGAGATTACGCGGCGTCTTGCACAGGTTCTCCTCGCCGCGCCGGCAGACGACGCACTCACCGCAGCCGATCCAGGGGTTGGCGAGGCGCACATCGCCAATTTTGACTCCCTTGGCGTCGGGTCCGACTGCGACCACCTCACCGACATTCTCGTGTCCCATGGTGAGTGGCAGTTTGATGCCCCGTTCCAGGAGCTGCAGGCGTTTGCCGCCGCCAAGCTCGTAATAGCCGTCCCAGATATGAATATCGCTGTGGCAGACGCCGGCGGCCTTGACCTCGAGCAGGACCTCGGTGCCGGTGGGCTGCGGCGTGGGCTTCTCGTTGAGTTGCAGCGGCTGGCCGCAGGTGCAGACTTGAAACATGCGCATCGTCGGAATGTCTCCCCCGAAATGTCGATTTGCCGGACCATAACGCGGGAGGACGCCCGCGGCCACTACCGCGCGTCGTGGTCGACCGGAGACCTGTCATGTCCCCGATTTCGGGCAGGAAACCTCCAGAACTACCGTCCCGGCGACGGCCGTCGGCGAAAAACGCTCTCGAAACGGGTCTCTCCACCGCATCAGACGGTGACTTAAGGCTCGGCCTCCGCTATCCGGGTAGGCTTATGGCCTCCCCTGTCATCGACCGCGATTCGCCTAAAGTCGCCGCAGCCTCGACCCGGTCAGCGGCCGAGCTGATCGACAGCCGTGCGATTGTCGCCGACCTCGAAAAGCTCGCCCGAAACAAGCACGCCAGCGACAGAGAATTGCGCACGGCGCTGGCGCAGCGGCTCAAGACCGCCCTGATCGATGGCCGTGCCAACGCCGAACGGCTTTTGCTCAAGGATCGCCACGGCCGGCGCTGCGCCGAACGGCTGTGCCGGATGGAAGACGAGATCATCCGCATCCTTTACGACTTCGTGCGTAAGCATCTTTACCCGTCCGAGAACCCGTCCGAGACTGAACACATGGCGGTGGTCGCGACCGGCGGCTACGGCCGTGGGTTACAGGCGCCCGGCTCCGATATCGATCTGCTATTCCTGCTGCCTTACAAACAAACCGCCTGGGGCGAGCAGGTTGCCGAAGCGATTCTGTATGCGTTGTGGGACATCGGGCTGAAAGTCGGCCACGCGACCCGTTCGGTCGACGAATGCATCCGCCAGGCCAAGGCGGACATGACCATCCGCACCGCCCTGCTCGAAGCGCGCTTCCTGCTGGGCGATCGCACACTGTTCGACGAACTGGTGCGACGCTTCGATCAGGATGTTGTTCGCGGCACGGCTACCGATTTCGTCGCCGCCAAGCTCGGCGAACGCGAGGACCGGCATCGTCGCGGCGGTCAATCGCGTTATCTCGTCGAGCCGAACGTCAAGGACGGCAAAGGCGGTCTGCGCGACCTGCACACATTATTCTGGATCGCCAAGTACGTCTATCGCGTCCGCGAGCCGGCTGAACTGATCAAGTGTGGCGTATTCGACAGGCAGGAATACGAACTGTTCCGGCGGTGCGAGGACTTCCTCTGGTCGGTACGCTGCCACCTGCATTTCGTCACCGGACGCGCCGAGGAGCGATTGTCGTTCGATATTCAGCGCGAAATCGCGGTGCGGCTTGGCTATACCGAGCATCCGGGCATGCAGGATGTCGAGCGCTTCATGAAGCACTACTTCCTGATCGCCAAGGATGTCGGCGATCTCACGGCGATCGTCTGCGCCGAACTTGAAGACAGCCAGACCAAAACCGTGCCGGTGCTGTCGCGTGTCATGGCCAGGCTTCGCCCCGTCAAGCGCAAGGCGCTGGCCGAGACGAAAGACTTTATCGCCGAGAAAAACCGTATTCGCATCGCCGATGACGACGTGTTTCGTCGCGATCCGGTCAACCTGATCCGCATCTTCCATCTGGCGCAGAAGCACAATCTGGCATTCCATCCGGACGCCATGCGCACCTTGACACGGTCGCTCAACCTGATCGATGCAAAACTGCGCGACAATGAGGAAGCCTATCGCCTGTTTCTCGAAATTCTGACGTCGAAAAACGATCCTGAAACAGTCCTGCGGCGCATGAACGAGGCCGGCGTGCTCGGCCGTTTTGTGCCAGCCTTCGGCAAGATCGTGGCGATGATGCAATTCAACATGTATCATCATTACACCGTCGACGAACACCTGTTGCGGTGCATCGGCATCCTTGACGAGATCGAGCGCGGCGTCAGCAAGGACACCCAACTCGCCAACGATCTGATTCACACGATCAAGCCGGCGAACCGCAAGCTGCTCTACGTCACGGTGTTTCTGCACGACATCGCCAAGGGCCGGCTTGAGGATCACTCGACCGCCGGCGCGCGGGTGGCGCGACGGTTTTGTCCGAAGCTTGGATTTTCTGCCGCAGACACCGAGACTGTCGCCTGGCTGATCGAACAGCATTTGGTAATGTCGTCCGTGGCGCAGTCACGCGATCTGTCCGACCGCAAGACAATCGAAAATTTCGCCGCTTTGGTGCAATCGGTCGAGCGGCTCAAACTGCTGACGATTCTCACCGTCACGGATATCAAGGCGGTCGGGCCCGGTGTGTGGAACGGCTGGAAGGCGCAGCTTGTACGCACGCTCTATTTCGAGACTGAGACGGTGCTGACCGGCGGCTTCTCGGAAGTGAACCGCGCCCAGCGCGTGACGATGGCGCAGAACGAATTCCGCGACGCCATGAAAGCGTTGGAATGGCCGCCCGAGCGGCTCGAATCGTATATCGCCCACCTCTACCCGGCCTATTGGCTCAAAGTCGATCTGCCGCACAAGATCGAGCACGCGCACTTTGTCCGCGCCGCCGAAGATGCCAATAAAAATCTCGCCACGACGATCAACTTCGACGCCGACCACGCTGTGATCGAACTCACGGTGCTGGCGCCCGATCATCCGTGGCTATTGTCGATCATTGCCGGCGCCTGCTCGATGGCCGGCGCCAACATCGTCGGCGCGCAGATTTACACCACCACCGACGGCCGCGCGCTCGACACCATTTCGCTGTCGCGCGAATTCGATCGGGATGAGGATGAAGTGCGGCGCGGCAACCGCATTGCCGATTCCATCGAGAAGGCGTTGCGTGGCGAGTTGAAGCTGCCCGATGTGGTGGCCAAACGTGTGCCACCGAAGGGCCGGATCAAGGCGTTCGCATTGGAACCCGCCGTCGCCATCAACAATGCATGGTCGCATCGTTATTCGATGGTGGAAGTCACCGGCCTCGACCGCACCGGCCTTCTCTACGAGATGACGGCAACGCTGTCGAAGTTGAACCTCAACATCGCCTCGGCGCATGTCGCGACCTTCGGCGAGCGTGTTGTGGACGTATTCTACGTGACCGACCTGATGGGGGCGCAGATCACCTCGCCGACTCGGCAGGCCGCCATCAAGCGGGCTTTGATCCCGCTGTTCGCCAAACCGGAACGGCCCGGCAAGAGCACCGCTTGACAGGGAGTGGATTTAAATTTCGTCCCGATCGTGGCACTTGGCGGTTTAAAGGCCAGCGGATGGCCGCAGCCAAAATCGATGATATGATGGACTATATGATCAACAACATGATCGCACGCTCGATCGCGACGCTGATCCTTAGTGTGGCCCTGTGTGAGTATGGCGCCCCGGCGCGGGCCGATACGCGGCTCGACGCCCATTTCGTCATCTCGATGATCGCGGTGCCGATCGGCCAGTTAACATGGATGGTCGAATTCAGCCCGGACGCTTACGCGACGTCGGCGAACGGAAAAGCGAGCGGCGCGCTGAGCATGTTGGTGAAGGGCGACGGCCGAATTTCGACGCGCGGTATGATCGATGCCGACGGCCTGAAACCGACCTTTTTCTCGTCCAACGTTACGGATGATGATGGAACGGTCGGCTTGCAGATGAGTATCGACAACGGTGCTGTCAAGACATTGCATTCCAACGAGCCGCCGCCGAAAAATGACGATCGTGTTGCCGTGACGGAAGCCGACCGAAACAATGTCATCGACCCGTTAACTGCCATGCTGATCATGGCAAGGCCGGGCGATGTCGGATCGGTACCTGAACTGTGCAACCGCATATTGCCGGTGTTCGACGGCCAGCGCCGCTATGACCTGGCATTGTCGTTCAAAAGGCTCGACAAGCTGAAGGTCGACCATGGCTATGCCGGGCCGGTATTGGTCTGCGCGGTCGTACTCAAGCCGGTTTCCGGCTACCGCGCCGACAGTATGCTGGTGAAATATGCCGCGGGGCGGCGCGGCATGGAAATCTGGTTTGCCCCCATCATCGGCACCAGCGTTGTCGCGCCGGCACGGCTGGTGATGCCCACGCTTCTCGGCACGCTTGAGATCGATGCCGACCGGTTCGTCGCCGGCATGCTGGAACCGGCGACTGCGCCCGATCCGGCTTCCCGGCAGTGATCGAAAAATAGATCGACGACAGGAACTACGCCTCTGCCTCGGCGGCTTCGGCGTGCTCGGTTTGCTCAATCTCGGCAGCTATTTTCGGCGCCTTCGCCTTCTTCGACGCCTTCTTTTTGACGACAGGCGGCGCGTCGGCGGCCGCTTTGGCTTCGGCCTCATCCCGCGCCAGCCTCAAGGCACGCAGACGTTCGGTCTTCTCACGCATCTGGCGCAGACCGGCCTCGTATTCCACCATTGCCTTCTGGCCTTCGACCGCTTGCAACGCCTTCTTTTTCTGGCGGGCCTCGGCGGATTCGGGATTGCGAGAATCGGCCATAAAATGGAACTCCCTTTGCAAATCGGTGTATTAAAGCCCGAAAGACGAAATAATCAGGCGAATAGCACGTTATCGCACGATATATGGGGATTGAGATCCAGATCGCCAGATGCGGTCTGGAACAAATGTGGCCGACCGGCCGCGCGATTACGCGCGCCGCGGCGTTGCCATATCTGGAGTGGCCTCCGGTTTCCAACCGACGACGCCGGCATAGGCCTGCGCCAGCAAAGGCCGTCCCGTCAGATATCCCTGGACTTCGTCGCAACCTTCCTGCGCCAAAAGCATTCGCTGGCTCTCGGTTTCGACGCCTTCGGCCAACACCGGCACTTCGAGGCTGTGCCCGAGCATGATAATGGCGCGAACGATCGCCATCGAATGGTGACTGCTTTCGATGTCGCCGATGAAGCTGCGGTCGATCTTGATCTTATCGAACCCGAACGAATGCAAATACGACAGCGACGAATAACCTTTCCCGAAATCGTCCATCGCGATCTGCACGCCGAGCGATTTAAGCTGGCGCAGGATCGTAACGGCACGCTGGAAGTCGTCGATCAGCACGCCTTCGGTGATTTCGAGCTCGAGCCGGTTCGGCGCAAGACCGGTTTCAAGAAGAATAAGATGGACCTTGGCTACCAGATCGCCGGTGCGAAACTGTATCGGGGAAATATTCACCGCGATCTTGAGCGGCCGCGGCCAGGACGCCGCTTCGCGGCAAGCTTCGCGCAAGATCCAGTCGCCGAGCGGCACGATCAATCCGGTCTCCTCGGCGATCGGAATGAATTCGCCCGGCGCGATCTGCCCCCGTGCCGGAGATTGCCACCGCACCAACGCTTCAAAGCCGGTGATCTCGCCATCGGTCAATTTAACTTGCGGCTGGTAGTGCAAAAAGAATTCATTTCGCGACATGGCCGCCTGTAAGGCGAACTGCAGTTCACGGCGTTCGTGGAGGCGCGCGCCGATTCGGGCATCGAACATTCGCATCGTTCCGCGCGCTTCCGCTTTGGCTTGAAACAGCGCTGCATCTGCGTTGGCGATCAAGGCAGTGGCGTTGTCGCCGTCGGCCGGATAAACGGCGCTACCAATGCTTAGTCCTAATTGCAGACGCTGACCGTCGATCTCGAAGGCGACCTCAAACGCCGCGAGCAACCGCTCGCCCAATGCTTTCGCGCTGTGCGGTTGATCGCCACCGATTGCGATCAGCGTAAACTCGTCGCCGCCGACACGCGCGACAAACTGACTACCCGCGACTTCATGGAACCTGCGAGCAGCCTCGCGCAACAGATCGTCCCCGACGAGATGGCCGTAGATGTCGTTCACTTCCTTGAAGCGGTCGAGGTCGATGCAAAGGATCGTGAACGATTCGCCGCTTCCTTTCGCTTTGGCGAGCGTCGCATCCAGGTAATCGACAAAGGTCGCGCGATTCGGAAGGCCGGTCAGCGAATCGTTGTGGGCGAGATAAGCGATACGTTGCTCCGTCCGGCGGCGCTCGGTGACGTCGTCCAGGACCGAAAGCAGATATTGCGGCTGTCCGTCGATGTCGCGGACGAGTGTCTTTTTCGCCGTCAGCAGCCGTGTTTCATTACGCGCTGTCGTTATAGTGTGCTCTCCGACTTCCACCACCTGTCCGCCGCGGATCGCCTCATTGTCGGAACGCACGATCATCTCTGCGCGATCCGGCGAATAAAGCTCATCCGCGGTCTTGCCTATCAGTCGCTCGCGTGTATCGCCAGTCAGCTCCTCATAGGCGCGGTTGAAGAGATGGAAGCGGGCGTTGCGTGTATCTTCTCCGAGACCGGCAACGTCGCGCACGACGATCGGAATCGGGACGTGCTCGATGACTGCATCGAGGAATTTCTTGGTTCGGAGCAGTTCGTCGGCGGCCTGCTTTTGCCTGGTGATATCCTGGATAACACTGATGCGCGCGGGCTGCCCGTTGTAGGTGAACGGCCGCGAATGGACTTCGACATCGATGACCGTCCCATCCGATTTGCGATGCTTGCCGCCGCGTCGCCCTTCTATGGTATGAGATTCCGGCATGTCCCGCAGATAGGCGGCGAAGGCCTCGCGTTCGGCGGGATCGCGAAGGTCAGGCACCGACATCGTCATGAATTCCTCGCGACTGTAGCCGTAGCGCGAGACAACCGCCTCATTCACGGCCAGGAACTTCAACGTCCGGCAATCCATCACCCACATCGCCATCGGACTGTTTTCAAACAGCAGCCGGAACGATTCTTCCCGGCGCCTGGCGTCGGTGACGTCCTCATGGGTCGAGACCCAGCCGCCACCCGGCATCGGCTTGTGCACGACGGCGATGTGGCGGCCGTCCGGCAGATGATTGACGAGTTGATACTGCTCTCTGTGCTTGACCTTGCTGATGCGATCGTTGACGTAAGATTCGAGTTTCTCCGGCGCGGTCACCGACGAACCCCATTTCTTGAGGATTGCGCGCAGCGGCGTGCCAGGTTCGCTCAGTTCGGGACCGAGACCATAAAGCTTTGCGTACTGTTTATTGCAGACGATCAGCCGTTGATCTTTATCGAACATGCACAAGCCTTGCGGCATGTTCGCGATGGCGGCATTGAGCTGCATCGTTCGATTTTCGACGATGCGTTTGACCTTCACCTGCTCGGTGACATCCTCGTATGTCGCAAGCCATCCCCCGGCTGGCATCGGAACGGTGATGACCTTGTTGCATCTTCCCGTCGGCGTTTCAAAGATAATGGTCTTCGGCTCTCCGCGGGCGACGGTATTGCGGATGTCGGTGATGTAGTGCTCGATGTCGAGCGACAGCGTGCCAATGACGCGCCGCGCGCTCAGCAATTCCGTCAGCGTACGCTCGGGAGTCATGAACGCGGCGGGCAATCCAGAGAGGTCCAGATAACTCTGATTCCACAGCAGCAATCGTTCGGCCGCGTCGAACATCACCAAGCCCTGCGACATGCTGTTCAGGGCGACATCGAACTTGATGTATTCACCGGCGACTCGTTCGACCTCGCTACTTTCCGTATGCGCGCGTTCGGTCGCGTGATAGCCGACAACCATTCGAGCGAGAAAGAAAATGAAGATGCCAAGGGTGGTCGCGATGAGCGCGATAAACCAGAGCGTTTCGACCGGCATAAAGTCGCCGCGCACGAGTTGTGCGGCCACCGCGCTATGAACTCCGCCCTCCATATCGGCTCCCGACCGCTTGCAATGCGTGAGAGGCATCGCCCTGCGGCCTCATCGGTATGGTGTAAAACATAACAATTGCCGAAAATTTGGGGGTCACCGGACTTTTCGCCCGCTTGAGGCGAGTGGATAGTTAAGAATTCGTCGCCTGGAACTTGCGCCCGCCATCTCTGCCGGTTGCGGCTCCGATCCCGTGCAAAACGCCGCTTAACGGCGCTTTAAACCGGGCGCTCTAGCCTGCCGGGCGGAGACCGGCGGTGTGTATTACCCGCTGGCATTTGCGTTGGATTGCGTATGGCCAAGGGACGCGGACGACCGGGCGGCCGGCGAGAGCCGGTATTCGACACGTCGCCCGAGTTGCGCGTCGAGGCTAGCGATCGCAGCGCACCCGCCGCCACCAGACCCACTCCGCGACGCAAAAAGACAGGCGCGCGCAAACGGCGCGGACCGCGCCGTTCGCTGATCGGCCGGATCGCCTATTGGAGCATGGTACTGGCTCTGTGGATCGGCATCGGCGGCGTTGGTTCGATTGCCTGGGTCGGCGCCCACCTGCCGCCCATTCAGTCGCTCGAGATTCCGAAACGTCCGCCATCGATCCAGATTCTGGACGTCGAAGGCCGCGCACTGGCGCGCCGTGGCGACATGGCCGGTGAAATCCTGTCGCTGAAGGAGATGCCGGCTTACGTGCCGAAGGCCTTCGTCGCCATTGAAGACCGACGCTTCTACGACCATTACGGCGTCGATCCATTCGGCATCGCGCGCGCCGCGGTCGCCAACGTGCTGCATCGTGGCGTCTCGCAAGGCGGCTCGACGCTGACGCAGCAGCTCGCCAAGAACCTGTTCCTGACACAAGAGCGCACGATCACGCGCAAGCTTCAGGAAGTGGTGCTGGCGCTATGGCTGGAGCGAAAATTCTCGAAGAGCCAGATTCTCGAACTCTACCTTAATCGAGTTTACTTCGGCGCCGGCGCCTACGGCATCGAGCAGGCGTCGCTGCGTTACTTCGGCAAATCCGCGCGTCAACTCAGCATTCCCGAAGCTGCCATGCTGGCGGGTCTGGTGAAATCCCCGTCGCGACTGGCGCCGACACGCGATTTCAATGCCGCCGAAAAGCGCGCCAGGATCGTCCTCGCTGCCATGGCCGATCTCGGCTTTATCAGTCCAGCGAACGCCAAGGTTGCGATGACCCAGCCGCCTCGCCTTGTCGCTCAGGCCGGCAACGGCGCGGTCAATTACGTCGCCGACTGGATCATGGACGCGCTCAATGACACGCTCGGTCATATCGACGAAGACCTTGTCGTGCAGACGACGATTGATAGTACGCTTCAGGCGAGCGCGGAGAAATCGATCGCCGACGAGTTCGCCGCAAAGGGCGCCAAAGCCGGCGTCCATCAAGGCGCTCTGGTGGCGATGACGCCGGACGGAGCGGTTCGCGCCATGGTCGGCGGCCGCAATTACGGCGAAAGCCAGTTCAACCGCGCGGTGGCGGCCAGACGCCAGCCGGGCTCGGCGTTCAAGCCCTTCGTATATCTCACCGCGCTCGAACACGGCCTCACGCCGGACACCGTGCGCGTCGACGGCCCAATCAAGATCAAAGGCTGGTCGCCGGAGAATTACAGTCACGAGTATTTCGGCCCGGTGACGTTGACCAAGGCGCTGGCGCTGTCGCTTAATACAGTGTCGGTCCGGCTGACGATGGAAGTGACGCCGATGGCGGTGATCCGCACCGCCCACCGGCTCGGTATCACCTCGAAGCTCGAACCCAATGCATCGATAGCGCTCGGTACATCCGAGGTCTCGCCGCTCGAACTGGTCGGCGCCTACGCGACCTTCGCCAACGGCGGCTACGCGGTGATGCCGCATGTGATCAAGCGGATTATCGCTGCCAACGGCAAGGTGCTTTATGCGCGCAATCCCCGACCGCTCGGCCGTATCGTCGACGCTCGCTATATCGGCATGATGAACACGATGATGGAGGAAACGCTGACCATCGGCACCGCGCACAAGGCGACGCTGCCGGGCTGGCCCGCCGCCGGCAAAACCGGCACGTCGCAGGATTTCCGCGACGCCTGGTTCATCGGCTACACCGGCCATCTGGTCACCGGCGTGTGGCTCGGCAATGACGACAACTCCCCGACCAGGAAGGTGACCGGCGGCGGCCTGCCCGTCGAAATCTGGAGCCACTTCATGCGCGACGCGCACCAGGGCGTGCCAGTGATAGATTTGCCAACCGCCGCGCCGGAAGGCGGATTCCTTGCCGGGCTGTTCGGCGGCAGATCGCAGCAGCCGCCGCCATCGCAAGGCGCGCCGATCCCGCCCGGTTCGATCCCGCAAGCCGCCAACGCAACGGCGCAACGCCAGACCGACGGCTCCGCGAGCCTTGACGGTTTCCTGCTCAACAATCTGTTCGGGCGCAGAAACTAATGACGCAGGACGCTTGCGCGAAATGAGACGCTACTCGTCCATGCCGTAGCGGTGCATATCCGCGCCATGAGCATCGAGCCAGGCTTTGGCTCGCTTGAAGTCGGGACAAATCCGCGCCACCTGTCGCCAGAACGCTCTGCTGTGGTTCATCTCGACCAGATGGGCAACCTCGTGGGCGGCGAGATAATCGAGCACATGAGGTGGGGCCAGAATCAGCCGCCAAGAATAAGACAGCACGCCCGTCGATGAACACGAACCCCAACGGCTCGATTGATCGCGGATCGATACGCGCTTTACTGTTACACCCAATGCCGCGGCAGCGCGTTTGCTGGCGAGCTCAAGCTCGCGCCTGGCTTCGCGCTTGAAATAATCGCGCAAACGGCGCGCGACGTGCGGCGTGTCCCCGGCAACGCACAGCAACGGGGCCCCGTCACCGCCCGTTTCGATCCAGACCGTGCCGCGCGCATGAGGGCGATGCGCGATGACGTGTTCGACGCCGCGCAACGGCACCATCGCGTCGTCGATGAAAGGCATCGGCCGCGGCATCCGCTTCAGCCGCGTCGCGATCCAGGCGCCATTCTTGTGCGCGAACTCACGCGCTTGTTTGATGCTGCCGCGCGGCGGCACCGTCAGCACGATCTCACGGGTGGCGGAATGAACGCGTAGCGTATAGCGGCGCGCCAGCGCATTGCGTCTGATCTGGACGAGAAAAATCTCGCCCTCGAACTCGACCGGGAGGACCGAGGGTTCGCTGGACCGGCGGGAGAACAAGGCGCGTAACGGCAGGGACATCGTCAATCCGGAAACGACTCAAAGGCCGAACAGAACAGAACTGTGCCACATCCCCACGCCCGATCAACGCTAGCGTTTGGCCGCGCCGTTGATTGCACTGACCTTGGCGCTGCCATTGATGCGCTTTTTTCCGCCACCCTCGCCGCCATTGTGCGACAGCGCGAAGTCCGCGATGCGCGGCTGGATTTCGGAGCGGAAACGCGAGCCGTTGAACACGCCGTAGTGGCCGACGCCAAGCTGCAAGTAATGTACTTTATCCTCCGCCGGAATGTTCGGGCACAGCGCGTGTGTCGCTTCGGTCTGGCCAACGCCGGAAATGTCGTCGTGCTCGCCTTCCACCGTCATCAGCGCGACGCGGCGGATCGCCGTAAGATCGACGCGACGGCCGCGATGCATCATCTCGCCTTTCGGCAGCGCATGCTTGATGAAGACGGTATCGACGGTTTGCAGATAGAATTCGGCCGACAAGTCCATGACCGAGAGATATTCGTCGTAAAACTCACGGTGCTTGGCAACCGAGTCGCCATCGCCCTTGACCAGATCGGTAAACAGGCTGCGATGCGCCTCGAGATGCCGGTCGAGATTCATGCTCATGAAGCCGGAAAGCTGCAAAAAGCCCGGGTAGACATCGCGCATCACGCCAGGATGCGGAAACGGCACCTTGGTGATGACGTGCTGGTGAAACCACTCGATGCCTTTTGACTCGGCCAGTTTGTTGACGCCGGTTTCGTTGACGCGGGTGTCGATCGGGCCGCCCATCAGCACCATCGAATGCGGAACGTAAGGATCGTTGTCGGCCTCCATCACGGCGACCGCCGCGAGCACCGGCACCGCCGGCTGACACACCGCGACGACATGAACGTCACCCTGCATCATGTGCATGATGGAAATCACGTAGTCGATATAATCGTCGAGATCGAAACGGCCGTCCGCCAGCGGCACTGAGCGCGCATTGCGCCAGTCCGTAATGTAGACGTCGTGGTTGGGCAGGAAGGCTTCGACCGTGCCGCGTAGCAACGTAGCGTAATGGCCGGACATCGGCGCGACCACGAGTATCTTCGGCTGCGGCCGGCGCGGCACGTGATTGAAGACGCGCTCGAAATGCAGCAGGCGGCAGAACGGCCGTTCCCACACGGTGTTGATACGCACCGGCACGCGCTCGCCGCCGACGAGCGTCGAGTCGATGCGCCACTCGGGGCGGCCATAGATGCGGGTGGTGCGTTCGAACAACTCCATCGCCGCGGCGACGGACTTGCCGTAAACGGTGTGGGCGAAGGGGTTGGCCGGATTTCTGAAGAACAGCCGGGTGGCGTCGGCAAAGGCGCGCGACGGATCGAGCGCGGCGTGACCCATTTCGTACAGCCAATACATCGGCGTCGTCAGCAGTGCGCTGCTCTCGCCGGACAGCGCCGCCGCCCCGTCGAATTCCCCAATAGGCATCGCCTTCAGCCCCGGCCTTTGCTGCGTTGCGGTAGACTGTCGTTTTTCGGTCATACCGTCAACTTAAGCCTAAAACCCTTCCAATCAAGTTTACAGCCAAAATAAACAAGTAAATACAAAGTCTTATGTCAGTTTTCGACGCTACTCGCCGCCCTGCAACAGCGAGCCGTGTACACGGGCACTGGCCAAAAGCCGGAGAAAACCGAAGACGGCGGCCGAAAACAGCACGGCGTTGAAGGCAAACGCCTCCAGCATCAGGTCGGCGCGGAAGACTTGGTCGATCAAAAGCGCCCGCATGCCCTCGAATACGTAGGTCGGCGGCAGGCTCCAGGCGACGTATTGCAGCCAATGCGGCAACACCGCCACCGGGTAATAGACGCATGTCAGCGGAAGGAACAAAAACATGATGGTCCAGGCCATGCTCTCCGCGCCCATGCCGTTACGCAGCAGCAGGCCGGCGACGAATATGCCGATCGACCAGCTTGTCAGGATCAGATTGACGAAGAAGGCGGCCAGCGCGAAGCCCATCGACCACAGATTGAAGCCGAAAGAACGCGACGGCGAGAAATGTCACCGGAATCATCCCGATCAACAGGCGCACGATGCTCATGACCATCAGCGCCGCGATGAATTCAGCCGGGCGCAACGGCGACATCATCAGGTTGCCGAGATTGCGCGCCCACATTTCCTCAAGAAACGAAATCGAGAAACCGAGTTGCCCGCGGAACAGAATGTCCCACAACAGCACGGCGCCGATGAAAACGCCGGCGGCGTTGGCGAAATAGCCGGAGTTCGTCGAGACGTAGGTTTGCAGGAATCCCCACATCAACATCTGCACCGTCGGCCAATAAACGAGATCGAGCAGCCGCGGCCACGACGAGATCAGGAGATACCAGTAGCGCCGCACCATGGCGGCGGTGCGGGAAATGGAGAATTCGAATGATCGGCGTGCGTCGTGCATCACAATAGCCGCTCATTCCCGCGGAAGCGGGAATCCAGACTTTGCAACACGCGCTGAGATAGTAGCTCTAGATCCCCGCTTACGCGGGGATGAGCGGAGTGGATGGTCATGGCGTAGCCTCGCGTTGACGCCCACGCGCGACGTCGAGGAAGACATCCTCGAGCGTATCGCGGCCGTATCGTGCCAGAAGGCGTGCCGGCGTATCGTCGTCCTCGATGCGGCCTTTCTTCATGATGATGACGCGTTCGCACAGCCGCTCGACCTCGTTCATGTTGTGCGAGGCCAGCAGAATCGTGGCGTTATGATCGTGGCGATACCGTTCAAGATGCGCGCGCACCCAGTCCGCCGTGTCGGGATCGAGCGAAGCGGTCGGCTCGTCGAGAAGGAGAACCTCGGGCCGGTTCAGCAGCGACTTGGCCAGCGATACCCGCGTCTTCTGCCCGGCGGAAAGCTTGCCGGTGGGCCGGTCGAGGAAATCGCCAAGGTCGAGTTCGGCCGCCAGCGTGGCGATGCGCCCGGCAAGATCGGCAACGCCGTAAAGCTGCCCGAACACCGTCAGGTTCTGCCGCACCGTCAGCCGCATCGGCATGTCGACGTAAGGGCTCTCGAAATTCATCCGGTGCAGCACCCGGTAACGCTCCTTCGGCATCCGCGCGCCCATCACCGAGACCGTGCCGGAAGTCGGCGTCACCAGGCCCATGATCATGGCGATGGTCGTGCTCTTGCCGGCGCCGTTGCCGCCGAGCAGAGCGGTAATCGAGCCGCGCGCCAGCCGAAACGAAATGCCATCGACGGCGGTCGCGCTTTTGTAGCGCTTGACCAGGGCATCGACGGCGATAGCGGGAATGTCTTCTGCCTCCATGACAGTCAGATGTGACGCTCCGCCGCAGGAATGGCAAGGGGCGCTGCTATGGCTCGTGACAGCTCGAAACTAAGCTATAGTCGCGGTCATGTCCGCCTTCGGTCTCGCCGACAATCATCCACGCCGCAACGTGCGCCTCGATACGCTGGTGCGGCTGCGCTGGCTCGCCGTGATCGGCCAGACCACCGCGGTTCTGGTGGTCTATGTCGGCCTCGATTTCCCACTGCCGATCTGGGCCTGCCTCGCGGTAATCGCGCTTTCGGCCTGGCTCAATATCGCGCTGCGGCTTCGTTTCCATCTGACGCAGCGGCTGGAGCCCGACCGCGCTGCGTGGCTGCTGGCCTTCGACATTGCAGAACTTGCCGTCCTGGTGTTCCTCACCGGCGGTTTGCAGAATCCGTTTGCATTTCTCTTTCTCGGTCCCGTGCTGCTCTCGGCGACCGCGCTGCCGCCACGCTTCACCATCCTGCTCGGCGTGTTCGCGGTCGCCTGCGCCACGGTGCTGGTGTTCGTGCATTATCCGCTGCCGTGGGACAACGACGATCCGCTGTCGCTGCCGCCGATCTACATGATGGGCGTCTGGCTCTCGATCCTGCTGGCGATCGGATTCATCGGTGTCTATGCGTGGCAGATTACCGAGGAGTCGCGCCAGCTCGCCGACGCTCTCGCGGCCACCGAGCTGGTGCTGACGCGCGAGCAGCATCTGTCGCAACTCGACGGACTTGCCGCCGCCGCCGCGCATGAACTCGGCACACCGCTATCGACCATTTCGGTGATCGCCAAGGAGCTAGAGAACGCCATTCCCGCCGACGCGCCGCATGGCGAAGATGTGCGGCTGCTACGTTCACAGGCGACACGTTGCCGCGATATTCTTGCCAAGCTCACGGAATTGTCATCGAGCGGTGAGCCCTTCGACCGCACGCCGCTGACCTCGTTAATCGAGGAGGTTGTGGCGCCACACCGCAACTTCGGCGTCGAGATCGAGGTCACCGCGCCCAAGGAGCGCGGGAGCGAACCGGTCGGTGCGCGCAATCCCGCTATTTTATACGGCCTCGGCAATCTGGTCGAAAACGCCGTCGATTTTGCCAGCGAACGCGTCAGCGTCGTGACGGAATGGGATTCGGAGACCATTGAAGTCGCGATCAGCGACGATGGGCCCGGATTCGCGGCGGATATTCTCGACCGCATCGGCGAGCCTTACGTCACCACCCGCCGCCACAAGCCAGGAATTAACGACGACGAGCCGGCCGGATTGGGATTGGGCTTTTTTATTGCCAAGACGCTGCTTGAAAGGTCGGGCGCGAACTTAAGCTTCGCCAATCGTTCGCTGCCGCAGCATGGCGCGATCGTCAAGTTACGCTGGAACCGCAGCGAATTCGAGCGCATGTTGAGCTTCGCGCCGACTTGATTTCGCCACAGCAATCACTATTTGTATTTAAATATATCAGCGCACGAAGATGCGTCGGCAAAAGAATGTCGATAAAATAATAAACCATCGCCGGACAGGCGGGAAACTTCAGAGGTGGGACCGTGGACATTGCCATGAACGAGATTTCCGAATCGCCGCTACCTTTGGACGCTATCGGCGAACGCACCGTCCTGGTTGTCGAGGACGACCGCTCGTTTCTGCAACGGCTGGCCAAAGCGCTTGAACAGCGCGGCTTTGCCGTCGCGACGGCGGAATCTGTCGCCGACGGATTGTTGCAGGTCGAGCGTTCGGCTCCGGCGTTTGCCGTCGTCGACATGCGGCTTGGCGACGGCAACGGGCTTGATGTCATCTCGGCCTTGAAACGCAGCCGCCCCGAAGCGCGCGGTATCATCCTGACCGGATACGGCAACATCGCCACTGCGGTTAACGCCGTGAAGCTGGGCGCGGTCGATTACCTGGCCAAGCCCGTCGATGCCGATGACGTCGTCGCGGCGCTGCTTGCGCACGAGAACACCAAGATCGAGCCGCCGGAAAATCCGATGTCGGCCGACCGTGTGCGTTGGGAGCACATCCAGCGCATCTATGAATTGTGCGGCCGCAATGTTTCGGAAACGGCACGCCGGCTCAATATGCATCGCCGCACGTTGCAGCGAATCCTGGCCAAAAGAGCGCCGCGCTAATCCATCGCCTCATAAGGCCCGTTGGGATCGATGAGCGATTGCAGCCGCACCGCCGCGGCGCGCGCGAACAGCAGCATCATCGATTTGCGCGTCGCCGCCGGCAGCTTGTGCTCCGGCGCTTCGCAATGAAATGCCGCGCCGAAGGCATCGGCCACGATCAGGCCGGTGTCCGGCGGAAAAATCTCGCACGGCACCTCCTGCGACGTCGCGAAGAACAGCCGGTCGCAATGGGCGCGATAGTCCTGCCATTTCCGGTCGGCGCGAAAATCGGCAATGGAGGATTTGACCTCGACGATCCAGATTTCGCCGCCACCATCGAGCGCCACCAGATCGGCGCGGCAGCCGGATGGCAGCGGGAGTTCGCTGACCACACAAAATCCGTGGGCATGCAGAAGGCGCGCGGTGCCACGCGCGACGGCAAGCGCCGTTTCGGATTGGCGGCCATCGACCGGCAGTTCAAAGGTTTTGGCGGCGAGTGTCATGGCCCCTGACGTTATCGCGTTTCAACAACGAACGCACGTCTCTTGCTCCCAGAGTCTTGCTCCAAAGTCTTGCTCCAGATCGCATGATGCGCCACTCTCGCCGGCGATCGGGGAGAATACGAATGTCCATCGACTACGAAAGAGAATATGACAACCGCGCCCGTGTGCCGGAGCATCCGCAGATTTTCGAGCGCTGGGATGTCGAGACCGCGGCCTATCGCGGCAGCGCGAAAGGCGCGCAACTGGGCCTGTCTTATGGGCCGTCGCCGCGCAACAGCATCGATCTTTTTCCGGGCAACGACGCGAACAACGATGCGCCGCTGGCAATGTTCATTCACGGCGGTTGGTGGCGCGCGCTCGATCCGAAAACTTTCAGCCAGATGGCGAAGGGGCCGAATGCGCACGGCGTGACGGTCGCGATCGTCGGCTACGATCTTTGCCCGACGGTCTCGATCGCCACCATCATCGAGCAAATGCGCGCCGCGGTGCTTCACCTGTGGCGCCATCACAAGAAGCGCATCTGCGTCTATGGTCATTCCGCCGGCGGGCATCTGGCCGCCTGCATGGTGGCAACCGAGTGGACCACGCTCGACCCGACCGCGCCGAACGATCTGGTCCCCGCGGCTTATGCGGTCTCCGGTGTGTTCGATCTGGCGCCGCTGACCAAGGTATCGCAGAACGCCGACCTGCGGCTCACCGACAAGACCGCGCATGACGCCTCGCCGCTGTACTGGCAAGTGCCGGCCGGACGCACGCTCGATGCTGTCGTCGGCGGCATCGAGTCGAGCGAGTTCCTGCGCCAGAGCAAGACCATCGCCGACGCCTGGCGTCAGGGCATGGCCGATACCCGGTACGAGGAAATTCCCGGTGCCGATCATTTCACCGTCCTCGATCCTCTCTCCGATCCGGACAGCGCGATGACAAAGCGCGTCGTCGAACTCGCCAAACGCGTGCACGCCGGCAAATTCTAGAACCAGTAGCGGCGTGCGAAGACAACGGTCAGCGCCGCGCCGACCGCGACGATCAGAACGCGGACAAGCTGGCGCGGAATGACACGAGCCAAGTACGAGCCGGCGAGCCCGCCGAGCACCGTACCGGCGATCAGCGCCAAAGTCGGCGGCCACAGCACCGCGCCGTTGGCAACGTAAATCGCGGCGGCGACCACCGAGTTAAGACTGCTGACGAGATTTTTGACGACGTTCGCGGCGCGGTAGTTGCCCGCAGTCGCGATGGAAAACACGCCGAGCAGCAGCACGCCGACGCCGGACCCGAAATAGCCGCCGTAAAACGAGACCGGGAACAGCAGCTTCATGTTGGTGACGCTTAGTGTAAGCGTGCGGCCCTGGCGCTCGGCGCGCGCCCGCAGCCACGCCGAAATGCGCGCCGACAGCGCGAACAGCACGGTGGCGAAGCCGAGAAGCAGCGGAACGATCAGTTCGAACACCCGCTCCGGCGTCAGCAGCAGCAGCGTCGCGCCAATTCCAGCGCCGGTGACCGACGCAACCACCAGGCCGGCAAACGCGCGGTCGAGCGGCGGCAGTTGCGAACGGTCGGCGAGCGCAGCAACCATGTTGGAGGGCACCAGCGAGGTATTGGTGCAGATCGCCGCGGCGAGCGGCGGCACGCCCGAAGCGATCAGCGCCGGATAAGTGACGAGCGAGGCGCCGCCTACGACGGCCGAAAAAATGCCGCCGCCGAATCCGGCGGCGGCGAGAAACAGCATGTGGATGTGATCCAAATCAGGGACCTCTGTTGGCATCAGCGAGTATCAAAAGAACGCCTGGATCCCCGTTTGCGCGCGGCCGAGGATCAGCGCGTGGATGTCGTGGGTGCCTTCGTAAGTGTTGACCGTCTCGAGGTTCGCGGCGACGCGCATCACGTGATATTCTTGGCTGATGCCGTTGCCGCCGTGCATGTCGCGGGCGACGCGCGCGATGTCGAGCGCCTTGCCGCAGTTGTTGCGCTTCATCAGCGAGATCGACGGCGGCGCGGCCTTGCCCTGCTCCAGCAT
>JBEPUC010000007.1:0-126723 GCA_041691675.1 Hyphomicrobiales bacterium
TCAGCCCGCGCGCCAGATTGAACGAGCCGCCCTGGCAAAGCTGGTAGCCGCTTTCGAGATCGAAGGCGCGGATGAGTGAGCCCATCGGCGAGGTCTTCGACATCGTGTCGGTCAGCCAGGTGCCGAACAGCGACACCTTGAACAGAAACAGCAATCGCACGTGCTCGTTCTCGAACAATTCGCCAACCATATCGAGCGGTTGGCGGCCGGCGACGTCGAGGAATTCGCGGCCGAGCGCCGTCTGCTTCAACAAAGCGTCACGCTCGGCTTGCGGCAGCGGCTCGGCGTAGCGTTCGGGCAGGAAGATTTCGGCGGTGATCTTTTCCGCTTTCAGGTTCCATTCGCGGAATGTCTGCGCATCCTTTTTGGAAAATCGCGCGATGTTGGCGAGCGATTCCTCCAAATCGCGGCCGAGCACCAGCGCGCTGCCGTCATTGTGCGCCTGGCCGAACTCGTAACGCGGCGTGATGTAGTTGACGGTCGCGCCGAGGCCGAGGTCCTTGAACCATGGCGTCTCGCTGATATGGAAATGATTGATCGAGTGCAGGTTGTGGTAGAAACCCGGTAGCGTCACTTCGCGGGTGCACAGGCCGCCGCCATAGGTGAGCCGCCGCTCGACAAGCAGAATGTCCAGCCCGGCTTTGGCCAGATAGCTGCCGAGGATCAGGCCATGGTGGCCGGCGCCGATGATGATGCCGTCATAAGCTCGGTCGAGCGTGTGCGTCTGGGACAAGCGGGTGTTTCCTTGGAATTATAGTTCGTTTGGCCGCGTTGCGTGCGCTGTTGGCAGACTGCCGGGCGCCGGGGGAGCCGGTCAAGGCGGGAAGGGAGCCTGCGACTAACGCACCGGTAGACGTTCCGCCCGCAATGCCGCTAGATTAAAGGTTCAAAGCAATAGGGCCTCGAACGGCCCCGGGGAGGATACAAATGCATAAAGCACTACTTGCCGTGGGCGCTGCCATGCTGCTCGCGGCCGGGCCTGTTTCGGCCCAGCAAAAAAGCGTCAAGATTGGATTCGTGTCGACATTCAGCGGGCCGGCCGCCGCGATCGGCAACGACATGCGCAACTCGTTTGAGCTGGCGCTCGACCATCTCGGTCGCAAGATGGGCGGCCTGCCGGTCGAGGTGATCTATGAAGACGACGGGCTCAAGCCGGAAGTCGGCAAGCAGAAAACCGAAAAGCTGGTCGAATCCGACAAGGTCGATTTCGTCGCGGGCTATATCTGGTCGAACGTTGTTTACGCCTCTTATAAGCCGATCGTCGATGCGAAGACCTTCCTGATCATCGCCAATGCGGGCGAAACGCGCCTGGCCGGTGCGAACTGCTCGCCTTTCATCTTCTCGACCTCGTGGACCAACGACCAGAATCCGCACGCGGTCGCTGACTACATGAACCAGAAGGGCGTCAAGTCGGTCTATCTGATTGGGCCGAACTACGCCGCCGGCAAGGAAAACCTCGCTGGCTTCAAGGAAGCCTACAAAGGCAAGGTGCTGGGCGAGGACTATACGACGTGGCCGTCGCAGCTCGACTTCTCGGCCGAACTCGCCAAGGCGAAAGCGGCGAAGGCCGAAGCCGTCTATATGTTCTATCCGGGCGCTGCTGGCGTGCAGTTTCTCAACCAGTATGCCCAGGCCGGCCTGAAAGGGTCGATTCCGCTCTACACCACCTTCTCGATCGACTCGCTCAGCCTGCCGCGCCAGAAAGACGGGGCCGTTGGGGTGATCAGCGCGTTGCAGTGGGCTGCGGACCTTCCGAATGACGCCAACAAAAAGTTTGTCGGCGACTTCAAGAAGAAGTTCGGCACCGAGCCGTCGTTCTACGGTGCGCAGAGCTATGATGCGGCCAACCTGATCGCTTCGGCCGTCGCCGGCGTGAAGGGCAACCTCTCCGACAAGGCGGCGGTGCGCAAGGCGCTCGAAAAGGCCGACTTCAAATCGGTGCGCGGCGACTTCAAGTTCGGGTCCAACCACTACCCGACGCAGAACTTCTACATGCAGCAGGTGGTGAAAGAGGGCGACACCTACACGCAGAAGACCATCGCCACCGCGGAAAAGAACGTGCCGAACCCGCACGCCGCGCAGTGTTCGATGAAGTAAGGGCCTGACGCGCCGCAAATGGCGGCAGCATGTGCTGCCGCCATTTGTTTTGCGCGGTCGAGAGTTTGCGTTTTTCCGAGGGGGAGATGACGCTTTTCATCGAGCAATGCCTCAACGGCCTGCAGTTCGGCCTGCTGCTGTTTCTGCTGGCCGCCGGGCTGACGCTCGTGTTCGGCATCATGGACCTCGTCAATCTGGCGCACGGCTCGCTTTACATGCTGGGCGCCTATTTTGCCGCCACCTTCGCCGTGATGACCGGCAGCTTCGTGCTGGCGGCGGTTCTCGCCGTCGCCGCAACGCTCGTCATCGGCATGGCAGTGGAATTGATCGTCATGCGTCGGCTTTACGGCCGCGATCACCTCGATCACGTACTGGGTACGTTCGGCTTGATCCTGTTCTTCGACGAAACGGTTCGCCTGATCTGGGGACCGGGCGGCCGCAGCCTGCCGGTGCCGTCGTGGCTCAACCAGTCGATCGAGATTATTCCCGGCTTTCAGTATTCCGCCTATCGGCTGGCGATTATCGTCGTGTCGCTCGTGGTCGCGTTGTTTCTTTACGTGCTGGTGGTGCGCACGCGCACCGGTATGCTGATCCGCGCCGGCGCATCGAACCGCGAAATGGTCGGCGCGCTCGGCGTCAATATCAAATTACTCTACACGCTTGTCTTCGGTCTCGGGGCCGCGCTCGCCGGCCTCGCCGGGCTGATGCAGGCGCCCATTCTCACCGTGCAGATCGGCATGGGCGAGAATATCCTCATCCTTGCCTTCGTGATTACCGTGATCGGCGGCATCGGCTCGATCCGTGGCGCGATGGTCGCCGCGTTGCTGGTCGGCTTTATCGACACGCTCGGCCGCGCCTACCTTCCCGAGCTCCTGGCCGACGTGCTTGGCCGCTCGGCTGCGTCCGCCGCCGCGCCTGCTTTGTCGTCGATGCTGATCTATATCCTGATGGCGGTCATTCTCATCGTCAAGCCGCAAGGCCTCTTTCCGGCAGCGGGCGCCAAATGAGCGGTACGCTGTCGCCGCGCAATGCCGTGACCGCCGCGCTGGTTCTGGCGCTCGTGTTACTGCCGCTTTACGTGGCGGCGACCGGCGACCGTTTCATGCTCACGCTGTTCACGCGCATCGTTATCCTCGCGCTCGCGGCGGTCAGCCTCAACCTGATCCTCGGCTATGGCAGCATGATGAGCTTCGGTCACGCCGCCTATCTCGGGATCGGCGGCTACACCGTCTCGATCCTCGCGTTCGAAGGCGTGCCGAGCGGCTTCATCCAGTGGCCGGCGGCGCTCGCCGTTTCGGCATTGTTCGCCTTGGTTGTCGGCGCGCTGTCGCTGCGCACGCGCGGCGTCTATTTCATCATGATCACGCTCGCCTTTGCACAGATGGTTTACTATCTCGCGTCGGGCATGGCCCGCTACGGCGGCGACGACGGCCTTTCGCTCGACAGCCGCAGCCAGTTCGCGGGCCTGCTCGATCTGAGCAATAAAGCGGTGTTCTACTACGTCTGCCTCGCGCTTCTGCTCGGCTCGATTTTCCTGGTCTGGCGCTTGACGAAATCCCGTTTCGGCCTTGTTCTGCAGGGGACACGTTCGAACGAGACGCGCATGCGCGCCATCGGCTTTCCGACATTCCGCTACCAGCTCGCCGCTTTCGTCATCGCCGGGACGATGGGCGGCCTCGCCGGTGCGCTGATCGCCAATCACACCGAATTCGTCAGTCCGGCGATGATGTTCTGGACACGCTCCGGCGACCTCATCGTCATGGTGGTGCTGGGCGGCATGGGCACCTTGTTCGGCCCCGTTTACGGCGCCTTGGCGTTGCTTTTCCTCGAGCAATTCCTGCCTGGGCTCATCAGTGCAAGCGTGCGTCCGTTCAACCCAGCCGGTGCGGACAAAGCGGGGGAATACTGGCAGATCGTGCTCGGTCCGCTGCTGCTCGTCGTCGTCATCTTCGCGCGCGGCGGCATCGACGGGCTGTTGCAGGCGCTGTCGCGGCGCACCGATCGGACCGCGGGTGCGGGCCATGACTGACGCGCTGTTGCAGGTCGACAATCTGGCCAAGCGCTTCGGCGGCATCGTCGCCACCGATGACCTGTCGCTTTCGATTGTGCCAGGCGAACTGCATGCGATCATTGGGCCGAACGGCGCCGGCAAGACGACGTTGATTTCACAACTCGCCGGTCAGCTCATGCCGGATTCCGGCCGGATCGTCTTTGGCGGTGCTGACGTGACCCGGCTGCCGATGCACAAGCGCAGCCTCCTTGGCTTCGCGCGTTCGTTCCAGATCACGTCGCTGTTTCTCGATTTCACCGTGCTCGATAACGTAGCGCTCGCGGTGCAGGCCCACGCCGGGCATTCGTTCCACTTCTGGCGCGACGCCCGCCGACTGCCGGAGTTGCGTACACCGGCGCGTGCGGTGCTTGAGCGCGTTGGCCTGGCCGCGCAAGCCGACAAGCCGGCGGCGGCGCTTAGTCATGGCGAACACCGGTTGCTCGAACTGGCGATGGCGCTGGCGGGCAAGCCGCGCATGCTGCTGCTCGATGAGCCGATGGCCGGCCTGGGTCCGGAAGAATCCGCCCGCATGGTGGGGATGCTGCGCGCGCTCAAGCGCGATTACACCATCCTGCTGGTCGAACACGACATGGAAGCCGTGTTCGCGCTGGCCGACCGCATTACCGTTCTGGTCTATGGCCGCGTCATCGCGTCGGGCAGCCCTGACGCCATCCGCGCCAACGAACAGGTGCGGGAAGCCTATCTCGGCGAAGCGGAGGCCGAGCATGTCTGATAGCAGCATGTCTGATGCGGTTCTCGACGTTGCCGGTGTTGAGACCTGCTACGGCCAGAGCCAGGTGCTGTTCGGTTTGTCGCTGCGTATCGCGCCCGGCGAGATGGTGACCTTGATGGGGCGCAACGGCATGGGCAAGACCACCACCGTGCGATCGATCATGGGCTTGACTCCATTGCGCGCCGGCAATGTCCGTTTCATGGGCGAGGAGATCGCCGGCCTGCCGTCCTACAGAATTGCACAACGCGGCATCGGTCTGGTGCCGGAAGGCCGACAGATTTTTCCGAACCTGACGGTGCGCGAGAATCTGGTGGCGACGGCGGTGACGCGCGACGGCGGCGCCTGGTCGCTCGAGCGCGTCTATGGGCTTTTTCCGCGCCTTGCCGAGCGTGCCGCCAGCATGGGCAATCAACTGTCGGGCGGCGAACAGCAGATGCTCGCCGTCGGCCGTGCGTTGATGACCAATCCGCGGTTGCTGATCCTCGACGAAGCGACCGAAGGGCTCGCGCCGTTGATCCGGCAGGAAATCTGGAATTGCCTCATGCGGCTGAAAGAATCGGGCCTCGCCATTCTGGTCATCGACAAGAATGTCGGCGCGCTGATGAAGGTTGCCGACCGGCACTTCCTGATCGAGCGCGGCCGGGTGGTGTGGTCAGGTGTGTCGGCCGAACTTGCCGCCAGCCCGGATGTGCAGCATCGGTATTTGGGGGTGTGACGTGTCCCGGGCGCGGCGCAGCGCGCCTTCGCGGTGCATCGCAGAACCGGGACCTTTCCACATTCCGAATTCGTAATGGCCCCGGCTCTGCGATGCACCACTCTGCTGGCGCTCCGTAATGCACCGCTTCCGGGGCACGAAGCCGCGCCTCACTCCGCCGGTTGAATGCTCGGCGCTTGCGGTGGCCTTCGCCGGATGAAGGTCGGCACGCGGCCGCCGAGGCGATGGTGTAATTTGTCGAGCCACAGATAGATCACCGGCGTCGTGTAGAGCGTCAATACCTGCGACACCAGCAGGCCGCCGATGATGGTGATGCCGAGCGGCCGGCGCAGTTCCGAGCCGGGGCCCGATGCGATCACCAGCGGCACCGCGCCGAGCATCGCTGCCATGGTCGTCATGAGAATGGGACGGAAGCGCGCCAGGCAAGCTTCGTGAATGGCCTGTGCCGGCGTCAACCCGCGCCGCCTTTCACCTTCGAGTGCGAAGTCGACCATCATGATGCCGTTCTTCTTGACGATGCCGACCAGCAGGACAATGCCGATGAAGGCGATCACCGTCAGCTCGGTGCCGGACAGTTGCAGGGCCAGCAATGCACCCAACCCCGCCGATGGCAGCGTCGAAATAATGGTGAGCGGATGCACCAGGCTTTCGTACAGCACGCCGAGCACAATGTAGACCGCGATCAACGCAGCGAGCAACAGGATCGGCTGCGCGCTGGCCGCCTGCTTGAAGGCCTTAACGTCGCCGGCGAAATCCGCATGGATGATATCCGGGATGTGCATCTCGGCAACGGCCTGGTTCAATTCCGCGGTCGCATCCTCGATCGGGACGCCCGGTTTGATATTGTAGGTGATCGTCGTCGATGGAAACTGGCCCTGATGGTTGACGACCAGCGGCGCGATGGTGCGGGTTACGTGGGCCACCGATGACAGTGAGACCTGCGCGTTACCGTTGCCGGGGACGTAAAGATTCGACAGGTCGGACGGATCGCGTTGGTATTTCTTGTCGGCTTCGAGAATCACGCGGTATTGGTTGCGCTGCGTATAAATCGTTGAAATCTGCCGCTGCGAGAACGCGTCGTTCAGCACGTTATCGATGTCCTGGATGCGCACGCCGAGACGGGCGGCGGCGTCCCGGTCGATCGATACATCGGCCTGCAAGCCGCCCTGCTCGCGGTCGGTGGTGACGTCAGTCAGGCCGGGCAGTTGCTTGACGCGTTCGAGAACCTTCGGCACCCACGCTTGCAACTGGTCAATGTCCGAACTCCACAGCGTGAATTGGTATTGCGAATCGCTCTGTCGCCCGCCGACGCGCAGGTCCTGCGCCGGCACCAGGAACACGCGGATGCCGGGAATGCTGTTGAGCTTGGCGCGCATCCGCGCGATCACCGCCTGGGTCGGCACGTTATCGCGTTCTTCCAGCGGCTTCAGGCTGACGAATAGCCGCCCGCGATTGACCGAGGCATTAAAGCCCGACGAGCCGACCGACGAGCCCAGGCCCGCGACCGCCGGGTCGGACAGCACCACGTCCATCGCCTGCTGCTGCAACTTGAGCATGGCGTCGTAGGAAATATCGGTCGAGGCTTGCGTGCCGCCGAAAATCAGGCCGGTGTCGTCCTGCGGGAAGTAGCCTTTCGGCACCTTGATAAAGAGACCGACCGTGAGCGCGATGGTAGCGACGAAGACGATCAGCCCGAGCGTGCGGTGAGCGATGACGAAGGTGAGGGTGCGGTCATAGAACCTGACCAGGCGCGACAGGAGGCCCTCGACCCGGCGGTCGAGCCATGTGCGGTTAGGATGCGGCGCCTCCTTGACGAAATAGGCGCAGATCATCGGCGTCACCGACAGCGACATGACGGTGGAGACCGCGATGGCGAAACACAATGTCACCGAGAATTCGCGGAACAGCCGCCCGACGATGCCGCCCATGAACAACAGCGGAATGAATGCGGCGATCAGAGATACCGAGATCGACACCACGGTGAAGCCGATTTGCCGCGCGCCCCGCAAAGCCGCCGCCATCGGCGAATAGCCCTGCTCCATGAATCGGAACATGTTCTCGATCATGACGATGGCGTCGTCGACGACGAAGCCGATGCATACCGCCAGCGCCATCAGCGACAGATTGTCGATGGAGAATCCGGCTGCCCACATCGCCGCGCAGGTGCCGGCAAGCGACAGCGGCACCGTGATTCCAGCCGCGATGGTCGCCGCCAGCCGGCGCAGGAACAGGAACACCACCATCATCACCAGGATCGCCGTGGCGGCGAGCGTGAGCTGCATGTCCCGCACGCTGGCGCGGATGGTCTGCGTGCGGTCGGTCAGCACCGAGATTTCCAGCCCTGCCGGGATGAAATCCTTGATCTCCGGCAATAGCTCGTAAATACGATCGACGGTGTCGATCACATTGGCGTCGCCCTGCTTGGTGATGATAAGCAGCACCGACGGATCGCGATTGTACCAACCGGCGGAACGGGAATTGCGAACGCTCGGCGTGATCGTCGCGACCTGCGATAGCCTGACCACGCTGCCATTGGCGGTCTTGACCACGATCGGACCGTAGTCCGGCGGCTCGCGCAATTGATCGTTGATGCCGATGGTGACGGCGCGCTTGCCGCCATCGAAGGTGCCGAGCGGTCCCTGCGCGTTGGAATTGGCGATCGCGTTGCGCACGTCTTCCATGCCCAGCTTCATGGCGGCCAGCCGCGCCGGATCGACGCGGACGCGGATAGCCGGTTGCTCGGAGCCGGCCACGGTGACGTCGGCGACGCCGTCGACCTGGCTCAGGCGCTGCACGATCAGGCTGTCGGCGGCGTCATAGATTTCGCTCGCCGGCATGGTCTTGGACGTCAGCGCGAGGATAAGCACCGGCGCGGCAGCCGGATTCGCTTTTCGGAAGGTCGGCAGCGTCGGCATGTCGCCGGGCAGATCAGTCAGCGCGGCATTGAGCGCGGCCTGTACGTCGCGTGCCGCGCCTTCGATGCTGCGCGACAGGTCGAACTGCACCGAGATGCGCGTCGAGCCGGCCGACGAGCTCGAGGTCATTTCGGTGATGCCTGCGATGGTGCCGAGCTGGCGCTCCAGCGGCGCGGCGACGGTGGCGGCCATGATATTGGGGTCGGCGCCGGGCCGCGATGCGCTGATGCTGATGGTCGGGAATTCGACGCTCGGCAGGCTGGCGACGGGCAGGAAGTCGTAGGCCACCGCGCCGACCAGGAACAAGCCAATGGCCATCAGCGTGGTGCCGATCGGGCGCCGGATGAAGGGCCAGGAGAAATTCATGGCTTCTCTGCAGAGTCAGTAGCGACCTGGTGCGGCGATTTCTGTCCATTCCCTCCCCCCTTGTGGGGGAGGGTTAGGGAGGGGGGTAGTGGCTGTGCGCGATTTGCGGACCCCCACCCCCAACCCCTCCCCACAAGGGGGAGGGGAGCAAGCGGAGCACGAGGCGCAGAACACATATGCATCCCACTCACTCCGCCGGGCCGGGCGCCAGCTGGCGCGCGGCGCGCTCCGACGGCGACAATCGCACCCGCAGCCGCTCCATGTAGAGATAGATCACCGGCGTCGTGTAGAGCGTCAGCAACTGGCTCAGCAGCAGGCCGCCGACGATCGTGATGCCGAGCGGGTTGCGCAGCTCCGAGCCCGTGCCCGATTCAAGCGCCAGCGGTAGCGCGCCGAAAAGCGCGGCGAGCGTCGTCATCATGATCGGCCGGAATCGCAACAGTGCCGCCTGCAATATCGACTCTTCGGGCGTCATGCCCTGTTCGCGTTCGGCGTCGAGCGCGAAGTCGATCATCAGGATGGCGTTTTTCTTGACGATGCCCATGAGCAGCACGATGCCGATCAGCGCGATCACCGACAGGTCGTAACCGAACAGCATCAGCGCCAGCAGCGCGCCGACGCCGGCCGAGGGCAGCGTCGACAGAATCGTCATCGGGTGGATAAAGCTTTCGTACAGCACGCCGAGCACGATGTAGATTGCGATGACCGCCGCCAGAATGAGCCACGGCTCGCCGGCCAGCGACTTGGCGAATTCGGCGGCGTCGCCGGAGTAGGTTCCCGTGATCGACGGCGGCATCCCGATCGCTTGCTGCGCGGCGGTAATGACATCGACCGCGTCGCTCAAGGCGTATCCCGGCGCCAGATCGAAGCTGATGGTGACGGACGGAAACTGCTCCTGATGGGCGATCGCCAGCGGCGCCGATATGTTCTCGAAGTGTGCGAAGGCTGCGAGCGGCACCTGATTGGAACCGGTCACGGCGTTCGGTGTCGCGCTGGTATTGGTGTTGGTCGTGCCGGTTGCTGTATTGGCGACCGTCGCCGCCGTGCCATTGGCGGTCGATGAACCGGTCACATAGATTTTCGTAAGTGATGCCGGGTCCTGCTGGTAGCGCGGCTGCGCCTCGAGGATGACGCGGTACTGGTTGGCTTGGCCATAGATTGTGGAAATCTGGCGCTGACCGAAGGCGTCGTTGAGCGTGTCGGTCACGCTCTGCATCGAGACGCCGAGCCGGCCGGCCTGTTCGCGGTCGACATTGACCAGAACGCGCGGGCCGCCTTCCTGCGCCTCCGATGCGACCTCGCGCAGCGCGCGCTCACTGCGCAACCGTTGTGTCAATTTGTCGGACCAGGAGACGACCTCGTCGGCATCGCTGCCGGTGAGCGTGTATTGATACTGCGCGCGGCTGGCGCTGGTCGAAATCTGGATGTCCTGCGTCGCCTGGAAATAGACGTACATGCCGGGAATGCCGGTGACCGCGGCCTTCAACCGCTCGATGATGGCGGCGACGCGGTCGGTGCGCTCGTCACGCGGCGTCAGGCTGATGGCGAGCCGGCCGGCGTTGGGCGTGGCGTTGACCGGGGAAACGCCGACCAGCGAAACCACGCTGGCGACGTCTTTGTCGGCCCGCACGATGGTCTCGATCTGGGCCTGACGGCGCTGCATTTCCGTGAACGACACATCGGTGCCGGCTTCCGTCACCGCGGTGATCTGCCCGGTGTCCTGCAACGGCAGGAAGCCCTTCGGGATCACGATATAGAGCATGACCGTCGCCGCCAGCGTGATCAGCGTTACGATCAGCGTCGCCGCCTGACGGCGCAACACCCAGATGAGGCTGCGGCGATAAACTTCCACCGTCCGGTCGGTCCAGTCGGCGAAGCGGCGCGTCAGCGCATTGCCGGGGCTTTCCTTGCTGCGGCGCAACAGCCGGCTGCACATCATGGGCGTCAGCGTCAGCGATACCACGGCCGAGGCTACGACCGCGATGGTCAGCGTCAGCGCGAATTCGCGGAACATGCGGCCGACCAGTCCGGTCATGAACAAAAGCGGGATGAACACCGCGATCAGCGACAACGTCAGCGAAATAACGGTGAAGCCGATTTCCTTGGCGCCTTTGAGCGCCGCTTCGAGCGGGCTTTGCCCGTCCTCGATATGGCGCACGATGTTTTCGATCATGACGATGGCGTCATCGACGACGAAGCCGGTGCCGATGGTCAGCGCCATCAGCGACAGATTGTCGAGCGAAAAGCCGCAGAACCACATCACCCCGAACGTCGCGATCAGCGACAGCGGCAGCGCGACCCCGGCGATGATTGTGGCGCGGACCGTGCGCAGGAACACCAGCACCACCAGCACCACCAGCGCAATGCTCAGCACCAGGGTGAACTGCACGTCGTAAATTGAAGATCGTATGGTGGTGGTGCGATCGGTGACGACGGTGAGTTTGGCGCCCGCGGGGATCGAGCGTTGCAACCGCGGCAGCTCGGCGCGGAGGCGGGTGACGGTGTCGATGACGTTGGCGCCGGGCTGGCGCTGAACGTCGATGACGATGGCCGGCTGTCCCTTATACCAGGCGCCGACCTTGCTGTTCTCCAGCCCCTCGACCACATCGGCGACATCCGACAGCAGCACCGGTGCGCCGTTGCGGAACGCCACGGTAATTGTCTTGTAGGCGTTGGCGGACGAAATCTGGTCGTTGGCGGCAATGGTATAGGACTGGTGTGCGCCATCGAGCGCGCCCTTGGCGCCAGCGACATTGGCGCCGACAATAGCGGTGCGTAAATCCTCGAGTGCGATGCCGTATGCCGCCAGCCGGGACAGGTCGGCTTGAATGCGGATCGCCGGCTTGATGCCGCCTTGCACCGAGACACGGCCGACACCGGTCACTTCCGATAGGCGCGGCGCCATAATCGTATCGGCCAGGTCGCTCAATGCGCGTTGGTCCATGTTCGAGGAGGTGATCGCGAGTGTGATCACCGGCGCGTCGGCGGGGTTTACCTTCGAATAGAGAGGAGGATAGGGCAGGTTGCGCGGCAGCGTTGAGCCCGCGGCGTTGATGGCCGATTGCACGTCCTGCGCGGCGGCGTCGATGTCGCGGTTGAGATCGAACTGAAGCGTCACCTGGCTGATGCCGAATGAGCTCGACGAGGTCATCACCTGCAATGCCGGAATCTGGCCGAACTGGCGCTCCAACGGCGCGGTCACGAGGGCGGTAATGGTGTCGGGATTGGCGCCCGGCAACTGCGTGGTGACCTGGATGGTCGGAAAATCCACCTGCGGTAACGCCGAAACCGGCAGCCACCAATAGCCGAGTGCGCCGCCCAGCATCACCGCGATGCCAAGCAGCGAGGTGGCGATCGGCCGGTGAATGAACGGAGATGAGACGCTCATGATTCTATTTCGTTCTAAGGTGCCACGAAGGAGCAGGCCCGGAATCCTTTAACGACGGTCTGAGCCGCTCCCTTCAACCCGCTCGTGCCCGCGAAAGTGGAACACTGGATTCCCGCTTGCGCGGGAATGAGCAGAGTTTTGTGCTTCATTGCTGCGACGTTGGCGGCGTCGCGGGTTTTGTTGCGCCGCTGCTGCGATTGTTGTGTATGCCGGGGGCTGCGCCCGCGGGGCGTTGGCCGCGCGTGCGTTGCGGTGCTGGGGCGGCCGCGGCGGGTGACGTGCCATCGCCGGTGCTGATGGTCACTTTGCTCTTGTCGGTCAGCCGCGCGAAGCCGGTGGTGACGACGCGTTCGGGCGGCGTCACGCCGCTTTTCACTACGGTCTGCGTTTCGTCCTGCTTCTGCACAGTCATCGGCCGCATCGAAACGGTGTTGTCGTCCGCAACGACGTAGACGAAGGTGCCGGTCGGCCCGCGCTGCACGGCGCCGGTCGGGATCACCACGACCTGCTGGAGCGTCCTGATCAGCAAACGCACATTGGCGAATTGGCCCGGCCACAATTGCAGGTCGGCATTGGGAAATTCAGCCTTCAGCTTGACGGTGCCGGTCGATGCGTCGACCAGATTGTCGACCACCGTCAATGTGCCGCTGTCGATCACCGCATCGTTGTCGGAGCGTTGGGCATCGACCTTGAGCGGACCTTTGGCGAAGGCGTCGTTGACCTCCATCAGATATTGCTGCGGCAGATTGAACTGGACAGAGATCGGCTTCAACTGGGTGATGACCACGATGCCGGTCGAATCCGAGGCATGCACAATGTTGCCTACATCGACCTGACGAAGCCCGGTGCGGCCGTCGATCGGCGCCCTCACGGTGGTATAGGCTAAGGTCGCCTGTGCGCTTTCAACGGCGGCCTGATCGGATTGCGTCTGCGCTGTGTATTGCACGACAAGCGACTTTTGGGTGTCGGCCTGCTGTTTGTTGATGGCATTGGTGGCGGCGAGTTGCTGGTAACGCGCGAGGTCGTTTTTGGCGTTATTCAGGAGCGCTTCATCCTGAGCCTTCTTGGCCATCGCCTGGTCGAGTTGCGCCTGATAGGTTGTCGGGTCGATACGTGCCAGCACGTCGCCCTTTTTGACGTCCTGACCTTCATCAAAGCCGACGCTGATGAGCTTCCCGTCCACCTGCGGGCGCACCGTTACGGTGTTGAGGGCCTTGGCGGTGCCGACCGCGTCGATATAGACCGGGACGTCGGCACGCTTGGCTTCCGCAACCAGAACTGGCACCGGCCCGTCGGCAGCGAAACGGCCGCGGCGTTGCTGAGTTTGCTGCGTGGCGGGACCGAATACATAATAAAGCGCAGCCCCAATCGCGATCAGCACGATCAGATAGACAACGATGCGTTTTGCGCGGCTGCCGGTCTTTTGCACCGGCACCACGGCGGTATGCGGTTTCGGAAGTTCACCGTGCATGGAACGCGTCAATGTGCATTGGATGCTTCAACCGTTTTTGGCTTCGGCAGCCAGCCGCCGCCCAGCGCCTGATAGAGACTGACGATCGCCTGCGCATGGGCTAGCCGGGCCTGCACCGCGGCGTCGATGGCGGAGTAGAGCGTCTGCTGCGTCTGCAACACCGTGACCAGATCGACGGTTCCTTCGCGCAGGCGCTGCTCGGCAATATCGAAAGCGCGGCGCGAACTGGCGACGACATCGGCTTGCAGCCTCTCGCGCAAGGCCGTCTGGCGAATGCCGTCGAGCGCATTCTCGACATCGGAGAAGCCGGCGATCACCGCCAGGCGGTAATTCTGTAAAAGCTCGTCCTGGCGGCCCTTCTGAAAGTCTAGATTGCCCTGCAATCGCAGGCCGTCGAAAATCGGCTGCGTCAGTCCTGCGCTGAGCGTGAACAGGGCCGACTCCGGCCGCAGCAACGTCTTGAGCACGGCGCTTTGAAAGCCGCCTTCGCCGGTCAGCGTGATCGACGGCAACATTTGCGCCCGCGCGTTCTCGACATTGGCGTTGGCGGCGGCCAGGTTGGCCTCGGCCTGGCGAATGTCAGGACGCTGCGTGAGAAGTTCGGACGGAAGCCCCGGCGTCACGCGCGGGTAGGCGATCGAGCGCAAAGTGCCGCCCCGAATGTGCAGGCTCTCGGGTGAGCGTGCCATCAGAACCGCCAGCGCGTTGCGATTCTGAGTCACAGTCTGCTCCAGCGGAGGAATGGCGGCGCGTTGAGTGTTGACCAGGCTTTCCTGCTGCGCGGTTTCAAGCGCCGAGGCGGTCCCGGCATTGACGCGCTGCTTGATCAGGTCGAGGACGCGATTGGCGCTTTGCAGGTTTTCACGTGCGGCTTTCAGCCGGTCTTGCGCCGCCAGCACCTGGAAGTAAGAATTGGCTGCGGTCACGACGGTGGCGAGGCTGACGACGTCGCGGGCGTAGCGGCTGGCGACGGCACTTTCCTCGGCCGAACGCAGCGCCGCGCGGTTCTTGCCCCAGAAATCGATCTCATAGCTCGCCGTCAACGTCGCCGAGAGATTGTTGCGCTCGGACGGACCGCCGACTGTGCCCGTGCCCGTCGACTGTGAGGCGCGCGAGCGCGTGGCGTCGGCGTTGAGGCCGACATCGGGCAAAAGCGGCGCGCCGGCAATGCGCGAGGTGGCGTCGGCCTGAACGATACGGGCGACGGCGGCGGCAATGTCGAGATTGGCCTCGCGCGCCTCTTCAACGATCTTGGTCAACTCGCGCGAGCGAAATCCACGCCACCAGTCGAGCGGCGGCAACGCCGCTTCGGCGGCCTTCGGATTGCGCGCGGCGCGATCATAGGCTTGCGGAATATCGAGACCGGGTTCGGGTCTGTCGGTAAGCATGCAGCCACCAAGAGCCCCACTGAACGTCAGCATCAGACAGGTTCCCCGCAGCGTCCTCCATAATGGACGGTTCGCTGCCTTCGTTTCGGGCCGCACGACCCTATCACCGCCGCACATACTTAAAACTCTTGCTAAAGATGCTTGTTAAAGACTCTTGCTAAAGGCACTTGCTGAAAACTCGTGGGTCCAAACGATTGAGTTTGAACGATGGTCACAACGGCGGCCGTCCGTGCGCCGCCCACGTTTATCGACGAGCTGACGCTAGACTAAATCAGGGCTTGCCGCTCTCCGATTTCCGCCCCGGTGGCCAGTCGGCGAGCGTATTGCGGCCCGCCTGTGACATCTGTGCCGCGGCACTGGCGAACGCGGCCTGGATGGTCTGGTCGAAGGCGAGCCGGGCCGCCCGGGTCTTCGCCATTGCGGCCTGCATGGCCTCTGGATCGAACGGCTGCTGTCGCAGAGTCGCGCGGATATTGTTTTGCGCGGAGCGGTATTCGGTCTGGGTGCTTTCGATGGTGGAGCGGTCGGCATTAATGTGGCCACGCAGGATATCGGCGTCGGCCGCGGGTAAGGCGTTGGCCAATCTTTCGACGCGCACGAACACGTCGCGGTCCCAGGTCGGCGGCGGGGCCGGCGCGCGGATCGTCAGCGCGATCGCCGCGCCGATGAAGAACAGATTGAGCGCCAGCGAGCCGAGCAGCAGCCAGCGCGACGAGCCGCGGGTGGCCGTCGGCGTGTAGTGCGTGGCGGTCATGGCCGGGCTCCGGTCAACGTCTCAGGCTCGAATACGATTGAGCCGAGATCGCCGCGGTTGGAGACATCATAACGCGCGCCGGTTTGATCGAACCGGCGGTCGAGCCCGGCGATGCCGATATAGAAGCCGAGCAGGCCACAGCAGGCGAGCGCGGCGACGCGCGGCCAAGCCGGCGCGAATTGCCAGTCGAGCAACACCGCCGGTAGCCGCCAGGCCGACGTTTTCTGCCGTGGCAACGGGGCCGCAAGGCGTTGCAGGACACGGTTGATCGCAGTCTGATCCACCGGCGCCGCATCGGTATCACGCTTGAGCGTGTCCGCGATCAGTTTTTCAAGCCGGTCATCTGTCATTTTACTCAATCCTCATCGATCACGCTTCGTCGATCACGCTATCGAGCGTGCGCCGCAAATTCTGCTTGCCGCGCACCAGCAAGGTCTCCACCGCCGACACCGTTGTGTCGAGAATTTCCGCCACGTCCGCATTGCTCATGCCGTCACCGTAAGTAAGCACGATTGCCGTGCGCTGACGCACCGGAAGTCCTTCGATGGCGCGAGCAACCAGTTGGTCGCGTTCGCTGCGTTCGACGTGTTCCGCGGCATCCGGCGCCGGATCGACGATCTCGCCCGCAGCTTCCAGTTCGACCCATGGTGCGCGCCGTTTGCGGTCGAGACAAAGGTTGACCACAATTCGGGTAAGCCAGGTCCGGAACGCCGCCAGTGGCTGCCAGCGGCGTGCGTGCGTCCAGACTCGTAGCATGGCCTCCTGTGCCACGTCCTCGGCATCCGCGGCGTTGCCGAGAATGCGGCGGGCGAGTCCGAGCATGGCCGGGACATGACGGCGGGACAGCAGCCGGTAAGCCGTCTCGTCGCCCTGGGCGACGCGAGCCATGAGCGCTTCGTCGCTTTCATCCATGTCGATACGGCAGTCGCCATCGGAAAAATCTGTCCATTCTACTATCTGGCCTGTCCAATGAACGGGGGCTGTGCCGGAAACCTGTGGCGGCGGAATTTTGGAGATAAATCCATGCCGCCGTCCTAAGCTATTGAGCGAGCGGCGCTTTGCAATCCTAAGTGTAGCAAAAGCGCGCCTCGTCGCGCTAAAACCGCTATACTCGCACGCCGTTCGCGTCGCTCAGGGCAAATCCCGCCACGCGCTTGTAGCTGTCCGATAACGCCCGCAATTCATCTTGGCTGATATAATCTTCGAGATTATCGAAGGGTTTGTCGCCGACCAGTTCCTCGACCTTGATATTGATGAAGTCCGGCGGCTGCGCGCGGTTGGTGCGTACCACCTGGGCGGCCGGCCCGGACCGCGCGGCCTCGTAGGCCTTGAGCGCATCCCGCGGGTCGGAGGTATTGCGCAAACAATCGGCGAGAGTGCGCGCATCGATTGCCGCCTGCGCCGCGCCGTTCGATCCGCGCGGATACATCGGATGGGCGGCGTCGCCGGCGAGCGTCACGCGATTATACGTCCACGTGTCGATCGGGTCCTTGTCGACCATCGGATATTCCAGGATCTGGTCGGCATCGCGGATCATCTGCGCAACGTCGAGCCAGTCGAAGCGCCAGCTCTCATAAATCGGGAAAAAGTCCGCCAGATCGCCCGGCTTGTTCCAGTCGTTTTGCTGGGTGGTGTCGCGCTTGATCTCAGCCATCCAGTTGATGAGCTGGTTGCCGTCGTCGTCCACGTTATCGACGATCGGATAAATCACCATTTTGCCGGTGTTGATCGAGCCGACCCGCATATACGTACGTCCCCCCAAGACCGGCTTGCGCCGGGTCACGCCGCGCCACGTATTGATGCCGGAAAAGGCCACCTTGTCGTCAGGATAGAACTGCTTGCGGATGGCGGAGCCGATGCCGTCGCAGGCCACCACCACATCCGCTCGCACCGGGTCGCCGCGCCTGAACCGTACCGTGGCGGAGGTCTCATCCTGCTCGACACCAACCGCCTCGCGGTCGGTCACGACCGCGTCCGGCCCCAATTGCCGGCGCACCGCCTCCAGCAAAATCAGGTGCAATGTACCGCGATGGATACCGACTTCCGGATACTGGTAGCCGCCGAACTTGCCGCGCGGCTCCTTGTAGATGAGCTGGCCGAAACGGTTGAAAAAGCAGCTTTCGCGGTTCTCGATGCCGGCCGTCAGCAGTTCCTCGCCGATGCCCAGCGCGGTGAACTCGCGCATCGCATGCGGCAGCAGCGTGATACCGACGCCGAGCGCCTTGATCTCGGTCGCGCGCTCGTAGACCCGGGCCTGGATACCGCGCTTTTTGAGATGGAGGGCGAGCGACAACCCGCATATTCCGCCGCCGACGATCGCTACTTGCATGATTTATGGCTCTCCGATGGTGCGAATGGACGAAATCGGCCGGTTCCTGTCAACACGACGGGCCGCGAGCGGCGGCGAATACGTGACACAAGCGGCGCGTCAATAACCAAATGCACTCAAATGTCACACTTGGCGAGCATCACTAAGCCGTGCGTCCGGCGGCTCCGCGATGCCGTATTATTGTCTTGAATGTGCCTTCATCCCGAGGCACTGAAAGGCATGTTTCTGGCGGCCGGAACTGGTGCGATTCCGGCCCCTCCCACGGCTGTCACAGGTGAATAATGAACAGACCCCTCGGCTCTTTGCTGCTGGCGCTTCCGATGGCCACGACTCTCATGCTGGGCGCCGCCCATGCGAACGATCGGGCTGGTCCGATGGAGAGCTTGATGGGGCTATTCCAGCACGAAGCCCAAGCCCAGCCGGTCGATGCCAACCGGGTCAGTTCCGAGGCCCTGCCGCCTCCCGGATTTGCAACCCCGAATGGCGCACCGCCTGCCGTCGTCGGCCCGACCGGCCACCAGTTTGGCGACCAATCGCCGCCGCAAGGCGCACCGATGGCGCCGGGCCTCGCTGCGGCGCCTGCCGGCACGCCCGATGGCATCCGGCCGCCGGCTGGCATTGGCGGCCCGTCGGCCTCGCCGCGGCCGCTTCCCGCCAACGCCGTCATGACGCTGCCGCCCGATGATCAGCCGGAGCAGGGCCAGCCGAAGGAATTGCCGCCGAACCTGAGAAAACAACTGGTGGACTATGCCACCAAGGAGCCGGCCGGTACGATCGTCGTCGATACCGCCAACACCTATCTCTATCTGGTGCTCGGCAACGGCAAGGCGCTGCGCTATGGCGTGCGCGTCGGCCGCGAGGGCTTCACCTGGACCGGCACCGAGCGCATCTCGCGCATGAAGGAGTGGCCGGATTGGCATCCGCCGGCCGAAATGATCGAGCGCCAGCCCTACCTGCCGCGCTTCATGGCCGGCGGCGACGGCAACCCGCTCGGCGCCCGCGCCATGTATCTCGGCACGACGCTGTACCGCATCCACGGCACCAACCAGCCATCGACCATCGGCCATTATGTTTCGTCCGGCTGCGTCGGCATGTTGAACGATGACGTGGAAGACCTCTTCAGCCGCGTTCAGGTCGGCACCCGCGTGGTGGTGCTGCCGGGCAAGCCGGCGCCCGAGAACGTTGCGGCCGGTCCGCAGCCACCGGCCAACCCGATGGCGCCGCCGTCGGCGGTCCCCGGTGCCCAGCGGGCTCCGTCGAACATGCCCCCGGCCGGCAATAACGGCCAGGGCGGTATCGTCGGCGCGTCGCTGCCGCCGGCACGCTGATCCACACTCTGCTCGTTCCCGTCCCTCCGTCCCCGCTTCAGTGGGGACGCGTGGGCCTAGAGCCTTTCCGGCTTTGATGGAATCAAAGCCGGAAAGGCTCTGGCTTTTTGTTTTAACGCGTTTTCTTCACGCGAACCGGTATCCACTTCGCTCGAAAACGCTCTAGATGATCGCGGCCTCTCCAATTGACTTCCGTTCCGGTTTGTCCGAACCGGACGCCATGTTGCGCACGCATTACCCCGTTGCCATCGTCGGCGCCGGACCGACCGGCCTGACGCTCGCCAACCTGCTCGGCGTCTATGGTGTCGAGGCCTTGATCATCGAGCGCAACGCGGCGACCGTCCACGAGCCGCGCGCGGTGTCGATCGACGATGAATCGCTGCGCACCATGCAGGCGGCCGGGCTCGCCGATGAGGTCATGCGCGAGACCGTCGCCGGCTACGGTTCGCATTACTTTTCCGCTGCCGGACGCTGCTTCGCCAAGGTGCAGCCGACCGAGCGGCCCTTCGGCTTTCCGCGCCGCAACGCCTTTCGCCAACCGGTGCTGGAGCGGCAATTGCGCGAGGCGTTGGCCCGCTTTCCGCACATCACGGCGCTGTTCGAGCACGAATTGCTGTCGTTCGCGCAAGACGCCGATGGCGTCCATCTGCGGCTGCGAACCGGCGCGAGCGAACGCGAGATCGACTGCGATTATCTCATCGCCTGCGACGGCGCATCGAGCGGCGTCCGGCGCGCGCTCGATATCAAGATGAGCGGCTCGAGCTTTGCCGAACGCTGGCTGATCCTCGACCTGGAAAATTCGCCAAGCGTGTCGCCGCATACCAAGGTCTGGTCGGACCCGAAGCGTTCGTGCATTGCGCTTCCCGGCCCGGAACTGACGCGGCGTTATGAGTTCATGCTGCATCCGCATGAGCGCGACGAGGACATGCTGGCGCCGGACATGGTGCGGCGCCTGATGGAAACGCACGAGGCCGCGCCGCAAAGCCGGATCGTGCGCAGCGTCATCTATACCTTTCATGCCCGTCTCGCCGAACGCTGGCGCGACGGCCGTATTCTGCTCGCCGGCGATGCCGCGCATCTGATGCCGCCATTTGCCGGGCAGGGCATGAACTCCGGTCTGCGCGACGCCAACAATCTTGCCTGGAAGCTTGCCGCCGTTATCACGGGAAAGCTGGGCGCCGGGTTGCTCGACAGCTACCAGCGCGAACGCCGCGACCACGCCGGCAACATGATCGCTTTCGCGCTCAACATGGGCCGCGTGCTGGCGCCGCCGAATGCACTGGCGGCCTTCGTCATTGAAACGATGTTCCGTGCGCTGGCCTATTTTCCGAAAGCCCGCGACTACATCGCGCAAATGAAGTTCAAGCCACCGCCGCGCTTTGCTGATGGCTTCATCGTGCCGGACGGCGTCGGCCACAAGCACACATTGGTCGGGCGGCTGTTTCCACAGCCGCGTATCGTGGCCGCGGATGGCCGCGACGCGTTGCTCGACGATGTCCTCGGCGATGGCTTCGCATTGGTGGTGCGTTCGGCGCGGGCCGATACGGTGCTGCCGATGCTCGCCGGCAAGCCGTGGTCCGATCTCGGCGTCCGTATTGTTGTGGTCGGGCGCGATTTTACGGAACTGACAGGCAATCCGCGCCTCGCCCGATTTGACGATCACGTTATGCTGCTGCGGCCGGACCGCTACGTCGCGGCGTGTATCGCGATTGACGATCTGGCAGAAGGCGCGAAGCGGGTCGCAGGGATGATCGAACGGACACATCGACCTTAGCAGTCTCGGCTTTTCTTCTCCCTCCCCCTGAAAGGGGGAGGGTCGGGGAGGGGGTTCGTTTAATGCTGGTGAGGACCCCGACCCGGCGCCACGCGCCGACCTCCCCCTTTCATGGGGAGGTAAGAAAGAACTATTCCGCCGCCGCCTTCTTGCTCAACACAGCATTGACGCGCGGCATCACTTGTTCCGCCATCAACGTCATTGAGCGCTTGGCGAGCGCCGGATCGACCCAGTCCATGCCGGCGTAGACCAGTTCGCCGAAATCGCCGGTTTCCTCGTGCAGCGCGAGAATGGCGTCGACCACCTTATCGACGGTGCCGTAGGTGACGCAGTTGTCGATGACGAAATCGACCGTGATTTCTTCGTCCGGCTGCTCCTTGTGACTCTTGAAGACATAGAGCCGGTTGCCGCGTTTCATCTTGGCGTGCATTTGCTGGAAGTAGAATCGATAGGGGCCGTTGGCGTCGGCGTGGCCGTAACGCCGCGCGGTGGCCTCATCGTCGGCGACGAAGATCGTGCGCGCGACGCGCCAATCGTCGATGTTGGCCTTCTGGCCGACTTCCGCCTTGCCCTTGGCAAAGTTCGCCCAATGCGACCTGAGATGCTTGGCGAGCAGGAAGTTCGCCGACAGCGGATGGAAGTCGCGTTTGCCCATCAGGATGCAGCCGGGCGAGAATGGCGCCACCACGGTGCCGACGATTTCCGGCCGCGGCTTCTGAAACGGCTTGCCCATGATGCCGATGCCGAGATCGCGCGAGGCCGCGCGTTCGATTTCGACCTTGAAGCGGTTGTTCGGGAAATCGATGTTGTAAGGCGGTTCGCGTTCCCAGATCGCGAGGATGACGTCGATCGCTTCGGCGAAAATCTTGTTGCGGTCTTCATCGAGCAGGCCGAGCGCTTCCGCATCCGAGGTCAGCGCGCCGGGGCTGATGCCGAGAATGAAGCGTCCTTGCGCAAGATGATCGAACATCGCCGCCTGCTGCGCGATCAGGACGGGGTGCATTTGCGATAGATTGCTGGTGCCCGTGGCGAGCTTGATCGACGACGTGGCGTGAATAAGCGTCGCCAGAAACAGCATGCTGTTGGTGACGTTCTCGCAAGCGTCGGTGAGATGCTCGCCGACAAATGCGTCATGAAATCCGAGCTTGTCGGCGAGGATGACCGCCTCGCGGTCCTCGCGCAGTGTCTGCGACCAGTCCCGCTTCAGCGGGTGCAGCGGCATCGTGAAGTAACCCAAACGCATCGCGGTCTCCGTCTCGTCATCATGTCAACGCGGATCGAAGCGTAACGATCTCACCGCAAAGATCAAATTTGACGGGAAGAAAATGCGCGCCTGCGTTACGCCGCGACTCGGGAGAGGAAACCTTCAACCTCGCGTCGCAGTTCGGAAGCGGCGGCTTCGACGGCTTGCGATGCCGTCAGCACGCTTTCGGCCGCTTGCGCGGTCTGGCCGGCCGCGCCGGTGACCTGATCGATGACGCCGACAACCTGCCGCGTGCCTGCGGCCGCGCGCGCGACATTTTGTGAAATCTGCGTGGTGGCGGCGCTTTGCTGTTCGACCGCCGCCGATACCGAGGTGGCGCAGTCGTCGATGTCCCGCATGCGTGTCGCGATGCGGCCGATCGCGGCGACGGCGCCGGAGGTTGCCGTCTGCACTTCGAGAATGAGCTTGGAAATATCCTCGGTCGCCTTGGCGGTCTGTACCGCGAGAGACTTCACTTCCGACGCGACGACGGCGAAGCCTTTGCCGGTCTCGCCGGCGCGCGCCGCTTCGATCGTCGCGTTGAGCGCCAGCAGGTTGGTCTGTCCGGCAATGGCGCGGATCAATTTGATGACATCGCCGATCTTACCGGCGGCCTGCGCCAGTCCGTCGATCTGGTTTTGCGTGCCGCGCGCTTCCTCGACCGCGCTGCGCACGACGCTTGTGGTGGCGTGAAGCTCTTTGCCGATCTCGCCAATCGAAGTTGCCAGTTCGTCGGCGGCGACGGAGGCGATCTCGACATTGGCGGAGGTTTCCTCCGACGCGGAGGCGGCGCTTTCCGCGCTCGACGAGGTGCGGCCTGAATTGCCGCGCAATGTCGTCGCGGCGGAGCGCATCGCCAGTGCGCCGCTGCTTGCCGCCCGCAGATGCTCCTCGATGCGGTCGCGAAACGTAACGATCGCACGCTCGACAATCGCCCGCCGATCTTGCCGGGCCTGCATGGCGGCGCGTTCGACTTCGGCGTCACGCCGCTCGGTAACGTCCTCGTGGCTTCCGACCCAGCCACCGCCCGCCGTCGCGCGATTGCGGATGTAGATGGCCCGGCCATTGGGGGTCGTCACTTCGCTGACGGTGTATTTACCGTGAGCCATGTCTTCAATCAGCTTGCGGCGAAACTCTCTCGGATCGCTCAGGAAGGTGCCGTTCGCGGCGCGGAAGGCGAAAATATCGACCAGCGATGTTCCGGGCTTGGATATCTCGTCCGACAAACTGTAAATCTCGATATAGCGCTTGTTGCAAATCACCAGCCGCTCGTGGTGGTCGAAGACGCACAGGCCTTGCGAGATATTCTGAAGTGCGTCGGATATGCGGCGGCTTTGCCGGCGAATACGCAACGAGATGGCGAACGCCGTCAATGTCATCGCAACTATGGTGCAGGTCGCGCAGAACAGCGGAGCAGCGAACGCGGACCCGGCGGGCGCCAGCGCGCCAAAGACGACGGCGCTCGCCGCAAAGCCCGCAACGCCCGATAACGCAACCGGACGCCAGCCGTATGCGGCCATAGATTCTGATGCGGTCTCAGCCATATTTCCTGCCCGGAAAGCAATTTAGGCTGCGACCGTTTTTTTGTGGTTAATTCCGACAGTTAAATGGTTAAGGGAAAGTTAGCGCCGGACGCCGAAGTGGTTACGACTTCGCCGCAGATACGATGACACGGTTTCGTCACCACCCTTCGGCCATGGTCGGCGGTCAGTTTGCGATATCTGGTGCGATTCGGAGAAAGTTCCCCCATGTCATTTTTGACGCCACGCCGGTTTGCGCGTGTGTTGCCGCTCGCTGTCTTGACGGTTGCCGGCCTGTTGTCCAGTTGTGCCGTCAAAGACGATTTTGTGCCAAAGGGCGAGCCGAGCATGTATCGCAGCCTGGCGCAGCCAGGCGCGCGGCTCGACGATGCCGCGGCGGCGTCGATGATCTCCGGTTATCGTGGCAATAACGGCCTGCCGCCGGTCACGATCGATCCCGATCTCACGCGTATGGCGCAAGGGCAGGCGGAGGTGATGGCGCAGCGCGACAAGCTCGATCATGCCGCCGGCAAGCCTTTCGTCGGACGGCTGAAGGCGGCCGGTTACGATGCCAAGACTGCGGCGGAAAATATCGGCGCCGGCTATCACACGCTGGCCGAGGCTTTTTCCGGCTGGCGCGATTCGCCGCCGCACCGGGATAATCTGCTGCTCAAGGGCGCGACCCGCATGGGCATCGCGGCGGTTTATACGCCCAAGTCAAAGTACAAGGTGTATTGGGCGATGATCATCGCCCAGCCCGACGACCGAAAGAATTAGCCATCCGTTTCGCGGCGAGCGCTCTCCCGAGCGCGATGCCATGGACTACACTTCGACGACCGATTCTATCGACGCATCGGCCGCAATTGCCGCGAATTGCACGCCGATATGGTCCTCTCCGCGCCAGACCACCTTGCACGGCCGCTGCGGGTTTCCCAGAAGCGAAAACTTCAGAACGAACTTGTCCGGGACTTCGACCAGATTGGTCACGTGTACCTTGGCGCCGCCTTCGGAAATATCGACAAGTTCGCAATCGATCATTTTATCCATGCGGGTGTCGATCCAGGCTTTATACCGGACTGTGCGACGAGGGTGCTTGCGCCTGTCCCGTTCTAGCATGATCGGAATTCCCGCCCGAACGCCGTCGAACCGGCCTCTGTCGAAGCGCAAATTCTCATTGCATTTGACGAAGCATGCATGGGGATGACGGCGGAAAAGATTCGCAATTTTATCATGTTAATTACAGGATTCGCGCCGACGCAAGGCCGACTTTCGAGTCATGCCGGCGCATCGGGCTGGACCTCGCCGCGGGGCGCGCCTACCTTGCGCTGTAATGCTGCCGCACGCCGACGATTTCGATACTCTGACCCGCCGATTCCGCTGGAATATTCCGGCGCGCTATAACATTGGCACCGACTGTTGCGACAAATGGGCCGAGGCCGATCCGCAGCGCCTTGCCATTCTACACGTCCATGCCGACGGCCACGAGGACCACATAACCTTCGGCTATCTGCGCGAACTCTCGAACCGCCTTGCCAACGTGCTGCGCGCACAAGGCGTCGCACGCGGCGACCGCGTCGCGATCTTTCTGCCGCAATCGCCCGAAGTGGCGGCGGCGCATTTCGCGATTTACAAGCTCGGCGCGGTGGCGCTGCCGATCGCGGTGCTGTTTGGGCCGGACGCACTGTCCTACCGGTTGCAGAATTCCGGCGCCAAGGGGCTGCTCACCAATGCCGCCGGCTTGGCCAAGCTGACGCAAATCCGTGCCGAGGTGCCGGACGTTGCCTGCGTGCTGTCGATCGACGGCGAGGGGGAGGGTGCCGGCGACTTCCACGGCCTGATCGCGCGGGCGTCGTCTTCGTTTGCGCCCGAGATCACCACGCCGGACGATCCGGCGATGATGATCTATACCTCGGGCACCACCGGCCAGCCAAAAGGCGCGCTGCACGGCCATCGCGTGCTGCTCGGCCATCTGCCCGGCGCAGAGCTGCCGTATTACCCGATCCCGCAGGATGGCGACCGCTTCTGGACGCCGGCCGACTGGGCATGGGCCGGCGGGCTGCTCGATGTGATGCTGCCGAGCCTGCATCACGGCATTGCCGTCGTGGCGCGCAAGTTCGACAAATTCGACCCGGAGGAAGCCTTCGCGTTGATGCAGAAGACGCAGGTGCGCAATGCGTTCATTCCGCCGACCGCGCTACGCATGATGCGCGCCGCGCCGAACCCGCGCGGCCGCTATGATTTCAAGCTGCGGGCCATGGGCTCTGGTGGTGAATCGCTCGGCATCGAAGCGCTCGAATGGGGCAAATCGGCGTTCGGGCTCACCATCAACGAGTTCTATGGGCAGACCGAATGCAACCTTGTGATCGGCGCCTGCGCGCAGCTTGGCCAGTTGCGCATCGGCGCGATGGGCAAGGCGGTGCCCGGTCATAACGTTGCGGTGATCGATGCCGACGGCAATCCATTGCCGCCGGGCGAGATCGGCCAGATCGCGGTGAAGGCGCCCGACCCGGTGATGTTCCTGCAATACTGGGGCCGGCCGGAAGCCACGCGCGACAAGTTTATCGGCGACTGGATGCTGACCGGCGACCAGGGCACGATGGATGACGAAGGCTACTTCACCTTTGTCGGCCGCGACGACGACGTGATTTCTTCGTCCGGTTTCCGCATCGGTCCGGGCGAAATTGAAGATTGTCTGATCGGCCATCCGGCGGTGGCGCTCGCCGCCGCGGTCGGCAAGCCCGATGCGCTGCGCGGCGAGATCGTCAAGGCCTTTATCGTGCTCAAGCGCGGCCATGCGGCGTCGGATGAAACGGCGGCCGAGATTCAGGCCTACGTGAAGACGCGGCTGTCGGCGCACGAATATCCGCGCGAGGTCGCCTTCATCGACGACATGCCGATGACGACGACAGGCAAGGTGATAAGACGATTGCTCAGGGAGCGGACGTAGCTTTTCCTAACAACCTTCGCCTTGCGACGATGTAGAGCAGGATCGACTCGACCACCAGCGCGCTCGATGTCGCCGCGCCCGCGCCCTCGATGCCGATGCGCGGGATCAGCACGATGCACAGCACGAGGTTGAGGACAAAGGCGCCGGCATAAATCCCGGCGCATTTCTTGCGGTCGCCGAGCATGTTGAGCATGCGTTCCGCCGGTCCGACCGCGGCGCGCGCCAGCATGCCGATAGCGAGAACGAACATCACCGGATAACCGGCGTCGAAGGCCGGCCCGAACAGCATCAGCAGCGGTTTGCCGAAGGCGAGGATGAGGACGCAGATCGCCAGCGACGGCCAGAAGGTCCAGCGGATCGTTTCCGCAAAGAAAGCCGCGAGGCGCGCCTTGTCGCCGGTGACGTGATACTCGGTGAACTTGTGCGTGGTCGCGCCGGCGATGGCGAAGTAGACGAAGGCGACAATCGCCAGAAGACGCGCGCCGGCATAATAGACCGCGACTTCATCGGGTGAGCGATAATGCTCGAGCGCGAGAATATCGACGTAAGTCAGCGCCAGATAAAAGCCCTCGACCATGAAGATCGGCATCGAGGTGGCAAGCCAGGTCCTGACCTCATAGGTCCTGGCGCCGGGCGGCACTTTGGTTTTGAGGCGGCGGTTAAGCACCAGCAACTGCCCGATGGTGATGGCATAAATAGCCGCGATCGAAATGTACAAGGCGGTCATCGCATCGGTCGGCGCGCCGACCAGCCACGCGCCGCCCATCAGCACGATGATGATCGACGTCCTGATGATGTAGAACGGCAGGAACGCCAGGTTCGGCCAGTCGTAGGCCTGCGCGATGCCGGACTGCACCTGCACCAGCCCATAGATCGGGATCATGACGCAGGCGAGATACAGCGGGATGACGACGAAATTATCGAGCCACGGTCCGAACAGTGCGACGCCGAGCGCGCCGATGAGCGCGATCACGGTGGCGATGCCGATGCCGAGCCAGCAACTGCCGGTCAGAAAGCCACGCAGTTTATCGAAAGCCTTGAGTTCGGTGTATTCGGGAATGAAGCGCCGCGCCGCCGACGACAGGCCCATGTCCGACAGGGCGCCGATCATCAGCACCCATGTCCATACATAAATGTAGATGCCGAATTCGAACGAGCCCATCCAGCGCGCCAGCAGCACTTGGCTGAGCAGCGCGAGCAAGGCGTTGGCGACGCGAACCAGAAAGACCTTGCCGGCCATGAGTTGCGCAATGCGCGAGTCGTTGCGTTCGGCAAGCATCGCGCGCACGCGCGCGATCGAACCGGGAAGCATCGCGCGCACGCGCGCGATGGCCCCGGCAAGCGGCGAGCCAGACACGGCTTTGTCATCGGCGGACGGGAAGGCCATCGAATCCGGTTAGCAAGGATTCGTTAAGATTGGGTGGCCGGTTCCTTCAGATTTGTCATGGCCGGCATATGCCGTCCGAAGGACGGCGTCGCTTCGCTCGCCTATGTTCCGGCCATCCCGCTTGGGCGGGTAAAGCATGTGCGTCCCCAAGCGAGATCGCCGGGACAAGCCCGGCGATGACAGATTAGAGTTCGAGCTTGATAACTTCCGCCAGAATCCCTTCGACCACCTTGCGATCCTCGGCGCTTAGCGGCATCTGCGGCGGCAGCGGGTCGCCGACGTCGTAGCCTTGGATTTGCAGGCCGGCCTTGATGCAGGCGGCGAGGTTGAAGCGCGCGAAGGCCTCGTTGACGCGCCACATGTCGCGCTGGAGCGCCATCGCCTCCGGCCATTTTTGCGCGCGGCAGAGGTCGTACAGTTTCACGCTCTGGCGTGGCACGATGCAGGCCGGGCCCGCCATCCAGCCTACGCCGCCGATCAGCATCACGGCCGCGGGAATGTGCGCCGAAGCCGAAAACACATCGATGCCGGGCGCGCGATTCATGATCGACAGCAACCGTCCGGTGTTGGTCGAGGCATCCTTGATGGCGACGATGCGCGGATGCGCCGCCAATCGTGCGATGACGTCGAGCGTGAGATCGCTGCGTTGAAAATTCGGGTTGGTGTAGATCACCACCGGAATATCGACCGCGTCGGCAATGGCGCGGAAATAGGATTCGACCTGAGAATCTTTCAGCGGAAAGTAAGCTTCGAGAATGGCGAGGATGCCGTCGGCACCGAATTGCTGATAACGCCGCGCTTGCGCAATTGCGTCGGCGGTCGCGGTCGAGGCGACGCCGGCTATCACCGGCACGCGCTTGTTTGCGGCTTCGATGGTGGTGCGCACGACAGCGTCGCGCTGCTCGCGAGACAGATAGGCGAATTCGCCGGTCGAGCCGAGCGGGGTCAGGCCATGTACGCCCGCCTTGATGAGATCGTCGCACAGCCGCGCCAGCACGTTGGTCTTGATGTTTCCCGATGCGTCGATGGGGGACACGAGATACGGAAAGACGCCGTGGAATTTTGTGATCATGGGAGTTGCGTCATCCTCTGCGTCATGCCCGCTCGACTGTCATGCCCGCGAAGGCGGGCATCCAGTAATCGCAAGATTAGATCGAGTCAAAATCGCCGACACCGGGGTTACTGGTTCCCCGCCTTCGCGGGGATGACAACTGAGTGCGCCTCAAGCCTCGCGCAGTACTTTCCATCACCCGCCAAAACCACCTTCATCGAGAAACGCCTGCTCTTCCGCCGTCGTCGCGCGGCCGAGCACGGCGTTGCGATGCGGAAAGCGCCCGAAGCGGCGAATGATGTCGGCGTGAAGCTCCGCCCATTTCAGATTGTCGGCATCATCGACCGCCTTGTAGAACGCAACGGAGCGCGCCTGATCGGCCATGTCCTCGGAATGCTCGAACGGTAGGTAGAAAAAGGTGCGCATGTCCTTTGCCACCTGCGCATCGAAGCCGCGCACGATGGCGCCGGCCGCGACCGCGCGCGCCAAAGGGTCGCTGGCGAACATGCGCGCCGATCCCCGAAACATATTGCGCGGGAATTGGTCGAGCAAAATCAGGAGTGCCAGCGCGCCCTCGGCGTTTGCTTCCCATTGGCTCAGTCGACCGGCGGCCGCCGCTTCATGGGTTTTGAGAAAGCGTTGGCGAATTTCGCCATCGAACGCCTCGTCTTTCTTGAACCATGCCTCCGGTCCGGCGTCGCGCCAGAACGCGACGACATCGTGCGGCGTTGCATCCGTGCTCATGTCCATATTCATATCCGTCAGGCGCCGTCGCGCAACGCGCGCCGCAGGATCTTGCCGACGTTCGTCTTCGGCAATTCGTTACGGAATTCGATGTATTTCGGCACCTTGTAGCCGGCGAGCTTGGCGTGCATGAAGCGGCGCAATTCGACATCGGTCAGGCTCGGCGACTTCTTCACCGCGAACAGCTTCACCGCCTCGCCGGAATGCGGATCGGGCACGCCGACGGCGGCGCATTCGACGATGTCGCCTTGCATCATCGCCACGTCCTCGACCTCATTCGGAAACACCTTGAACCCGGAAACGGAGATCATGTCCTTCTTGCGATCGACAATCCGGAACTGGCCTTTCTCGTTCATGATGCCGATGTCGCCGGTGCGAAAGAAACCGTTGGCGGTCATCACCTTGGCGGTCTCGTCCGGCCGGTTCCAGTAGCCGACCATCACCTGCGGGCCGCGCGCGCAGATTTCACCGGCCTCGCCGACCGGCACTTCCTTGTCGCCCGGATCGAGTATGACGAGATCGGTCGAAGGAAACGGATAACCGATCGTGCCGGTCCACTCCGGCGAGTCGCAGCGGTTGGCGGTCAATCCCGGGGACGTCTCCGACAGGCCATAGGCCTCGATGATCGGCTTGCCGGTCGCCTTGAGCCAGCGCTCGGCCACCGTCTGCTGCACGGCCATGCCGCCGCCGACCGACGACTTGAGATGGTCCCATTTAATATGACCGAAATCGGGATGATTGAGCAGCGCATTGAACAGCGTGTTGACGGCCGGGAAAAAGTTGACCGGGTATTTCGCCAGTTCCTTGATGAGATTGGGAATGTCGCGCGGATTCGGAATGAGCAGGCAAAGGCCGCCGAGCCGCATGCACATCAGCGTACAGGCGGTGAGCGCGAAGATGTGATAGAGCGGCAGCGCGGCGACCATGAACAATTGCTCGACGCGCGGTTCCTCCATCAATGCGGGTTGCAGCCAGGCATTGGCCTGCATCGTATTGGCGACGACGTTGCGGTGCGACAGGGTCGCGCCCTTGGAGACGCCGGTGGTGCCGCCGGTATATTGCAGGAAGGCAATATCGTCGGGCCCGAGTTGCGGCGTTTGCAGCGTAAGACGGCCCCCGTCGTGCAGCGCATCGTTGAAGGCGACTGCGCCAGGCAGGGCGTAGGGCGGCACCATTTTCTTGACGCGCCGCACCACCAGATTGACGACAGCGCCCTTCACCAGGCCGAGCAGGTCGCCCATGCTGGCGACCACGACATGCTTGACGCCGGTGCGCGCGACCACCTCGGCCAGATTGTGGGCGAAGTTTTCCAGCACGACGATGGCCTCGGCGCCTGAATCCTTGAGCTGGAATTCGAGTTCGCGCGGGGTGTAGAGCGGGTTGACGTTCACCACCGTGAGGCCGGCGCGCAAGGTGCCGATCATCGCAATCGGCGTCTGCAATATGTTGGGCAGCATGATCGCCACGCGGGCGCCGCGCTGGAGGCCCTTGCTTTGCAGCCAGGCGCCGAAGGCCCGCGACGCGCTCTCGACTTCATCGAAGGTGAGGGTCTTGCCCATGCAGATAAAGGCGTTCTTGCCGCGATGGGCGGCAAAGCTTTCATCGAACATCGCCACCAGCGAGGCATAGCGCGACGGGTCGATCTCGGCAGGTACGCCCGGCTGATATTGCCTGAGCCAGATCCGTTCCATGGAAATCCCCCACCCCGCCGCACTCTATCGCGCGGGCGACGATTGCGGCAGCATCCTAGGAGTCGCGGTGAGAGGCAAGGGTTCGCGAAAATCAGCGATCCGCGCCGCCGAACGGCACCAGCGGGTTATCGGTCAGGGCGGCGCGATCGGGACGGTCGGGCGCGGCGTGTCCCAGGAAGGCCTCGAAAAGCTCGCGGACGGTACGTTCGGGCAGATCCTTGGTGATGAACACCAGACGGGTCCTGTGGTCGTTATCGGGCCATTGCGGCAGACGCGCGGTAGGATGAAAGACGTGTTGCACGCCATGCACCACGACCGGATTATCGGGCATCTCGGCAAGCTGGACGATGCCCTTCAGGCGTAACAGCCTGGCGCCATGGCTGGCGCGCAGCAGTTCGAGAAACATGTCGAGTGTGCCGGCCGGGATCGGTCTGTCGGTGGTCAGGACGAAGCTGGCGATATGTTCGTCGTGGCGGTTGACGTCGTGGTGATGGCCATGACCATGCGAATGTGTGTCGGCATAGCTCTCGGCGGCGAGCCACTTGGTGACATCGGGAATCTTGCGCGCCGGATCGTACAGTCCGCAATTGAGCAGGCGGTCGGCGGTCGCCTGGCCATGCGCAGCATCGAGGATCGTGGCGGCGGGGTTGAGCGTGCGCACGCGGGCGACGATTGCTTCGCGTTGGGCAGCGTCGGCCAGATCGGTCTTTGTCAGCACGATGCGGTCGGCGACAGCGGCTTGCTTGACCGCTTCCGGATGCTCGTCGAGCGTGGCCGCGCCATTGACCGCATCGACCACGGTAATGACGCCGTCGAGCCGGAAGCGCTTGACCAGGTAGGGATGCGCCATTGCGGTCTGTAGAACCGGCGCCGGGTCGGCGAGGCCCGTCGTTTCCAGCAATACGCGGTTGAACCGGCAGCGGCCGTTGTCGAGATCGCGCAACAGCTTTTCGAGCCCGTCGACCAGATCGCCGCGCAACGTGCAGCACAGGCAGCCCGATTGCAGCAGCACCATGTTGTCGCCGATGTAATCGACCAAGAGATGATCGAGCGCGACTTCGCCGAACTCATTGATGATGACAGCGGTGTCGGCGAGTGCCGGGTCTTTCAGCAACCGGTTGAGCAAGGTGGTCTTGCCGGCGCCGAGGAATCCGGTGAGCAGCGTCAGCGGGATCGGCACCGGCGGCTGGCGCCGGTCGGGCCGGGACGTGGCGGCCGCATCGGTCATTGTGCGGTCGACGAGACTTTCGGCTTCGCCGGCCTTTTCGACTTCGCGGTCTTCTTGACCGGCTTCTTGACGGGCTTGCTATCGGCCGTCGGCTTGTCGCCGGTCGCGGCCGGTGTGGCTTCCTGCTTGGCCTGAGGTTTGGCGGCGATTTTCTTGCTCTTCTTGTGGACGACGCGAGTCGGCACCACGTCCGGATGATCGGCCGGTCCGGTAAAGACGACGACCGGCGGCGTGGTGTCGACCGGCGGCCCAAGGACGAATTTGCCGGCCGCCGATTTCAGGCCCGACAGCATGAAGGCCTGCCCGGGGCCGGCCTCGCCGGAAGCCGTTTGATCCTCTTCTTCCGTATTCGCCTCCGACGGCGGCTTGCGCCGGTGACCGCCGCACATTTCGTCGTGCAGATTGGCCGGCGGGGCGTCGATCGGCGCCAGCGCATCGACGGTCCCGAGCGACGGCGTGAGCCAGTTCAGGCCGCCACTGTTGAATCCGCGTTCGAGCAGTTGCGCCGCCTTCTGGGCGCGGGCGCCCCCGGACCAGGCACCGAGCACCACCGCGATCAGGCGGCGGCCATTGCGCGTGGCCGACGCGACGAGGTTATAGCCCGAGGCGCAGATGAACCCGGTCTTCATGCCGTCAGCGCCGGGGTAGCGGTCGAGCATCGAATTGTAGTTGTGAATGATTCGGTTGCCATAGCGGATCGAGTGGATGTGCCAATAGGAATCGTCTTCGGGAAATTCGGTGATGAGCGCACGCGCCAGGATGCCGAGGTCGCGCGCCGAAGTGACATGGCCATCCGCCGGCAGTCCGTTCGGATTGACGAAATGGCTCTGCGACATGCCGAGCCGCTGTGCATTGGCGTTCATCATCTCGGCGAAGCCCTCGACCGAGCCGCCGACGTTTTCGGCAATCGCCACCGCGACGTCATTGGCCGATTTGACCAGCATCATCTTGAGGGCGTTGTCGATGTTGAGTTGGGTACCGAGCCGTAATCCCATCTTGGTCGGCTGCTGCGCCACAGCGTCGGGGGTCATCGTGATGAGCGTATTAAAGGTGAGCTTGCCTTCCCGGATGGCGCGCAACGTGGTGTAGGTGGTCATCAATTTGGTGACCGAGGCGGGATACCACGGGTAGGTCGCGTTTTCGGCGTGCAGCACTTTTCCGGTTGCGGCCTCGATCAGCAATTGCGCCTCAGCCTTGACCTGCTGCGTACTCGCGGCCAGCAATAGCGCACACGCGGCTGCGAAAGCGAGAATCGGGGCGCTGCGACTGGGGCTCGGAAAGGTCAAAATATGCGGTCCGGTCTGATGTCTGGCCAATAATGGAACAAGGAACGGTTGGGTTCCAGTTGGGTTCCTTGGGCGGCGGGGCTAAACTATCGGAGCTTGGGGCGGCAAGCAAAGCGCCGCATCTCGGAAGGTCGATTTAATGCGATTCGTGGTGACCGACCAAAGCGATATGACATGGACCGGCAGATGTTCCTGAACAACCAATACGACTAAAATTCGGCAACCTGTGTTGGTTTCATGACTAAGACCAAATCGGGAGAATAAACGATGACCGCGGCAATCGTCGGCTGGGCCCACACTCCGTTCGGTAAGCTTACTGGCGAGACCGTCGAAAGCCTGATCGTTCGGGTGACGACCGAGGCCTTGGTCGATGCCGGCATCGAGGCCAAGGATGTCGATGAAATCGTGCTCGGTCATTTCAACGCTGGCTTCTCGCCGCAGGACTTCACCGCCTCTCTGGTGTTGCAGGCCTCGCCCGACCTTCGCTTCAAGCGCGCCCTAAGGGTCGAGAACGCTTGCGCCACCGGCTCGGCGGCCGTGCATCAGGGCATCAAATCGATCGAGGCCAAGGCGGCGCGCATCGTTCTGGCGGTCGGCGTCGAGCAGATGACGACGACGCCCGCGCCCGAGATAGGTCGAAACCTGCTGAAGGCCTCTTACGTGCGCGAGGAGGCCGAAATCGATGGCGGCTTCGCCGGTGTTTTCGGCCAGATCGCCGGTATGTATTTCCAGAAATATGGCGATCAGTCCGACGCGCTGGCGATGATCGCGGCCAAGAACCACAAGAACGGCGTCGGCAATCCCTACGCCCAGATGCGCAAGGACCTCGGCTACGATTTCTGCCGCACCGAGAGCGAGAAAAATCCTTTCGTTGCCGGTCCGCTCAAGCGCACCGATTGCTCGCTGGTGTCGGACGGCGCCGCGGCCGTCGTGCTGGCCGATGTCGAAACCGCGTTGCGGCTCGGCAAGGCGGTAGCCTTCCGCGCCGCCGAACACGTGCAGGATTTTCTACCGATGTCGAAGCGCGACATCCTTAAGTTCGAGGGCTGCGCGGTCGGCTGGCAGCGCGCGCTGGCAAAATCGGGTCTGGAACTCGACGATCTGTCATTCGTCGAGACACATGATTGCTTCACGGTGGCGGAATTGATTGAATACGAGGCGATGGGGCTGACCGCCGAAGGCGACGGCGCGCGCGCCATCAAGGAAGGCTGGACGCAGAAGGACGGCAAGCTGCCTGTCAATCCGTCCGGCGGTTTAAAGGCCAAGGGTCATCCGATCGGCGCCACTGGCGTCTCGATGCACGCCATGACGGCGATGCAACTCACCGACAGCGCCGGCGATCTGCAAGTGCAGAACGCGCGCCTGGGCGGCATCTTCAATATGGGCGGAACCGCGGTGGCGAACTACGTCAGCATTCTTGAGCGGATCAAGTAAAAATCAGCCTTGCGCCTTAAAATTGTAATTTAGTCATTACAACCTGATATCCGTGTGCAACCTGTAGTAAATGCGAAATTGATCGCACCCGCGGGCATGTTACAGTTCGTTCATGTTGCTTGCGATTGTCAGGGGCATTGACATCTTCACGGATGGAGATCGCCCAAAATCGATGACAATTAGAACACAGGGCAATAATGACGAATATCCCGACCGACCTTCTGCGAACCTTCGTCGCCGTGGTGGATTTGCGTAGCTTCACCAAGGCCGCGCTTTCGTTGGGCGTGACGCAGCCGGCGGTCAGCGCGCAGATCAAGCGCCTGCAATTTTTGCTGGGCGACGAGATATTCGATCGCAGCACCCAGGGTATCAGCCTGACGCCGCATGGTGAAACCGTGGTGAGCTATGCGCGTCGCCTGTTGTCGCTCAACGATCAAATCATGCATCTGGGTGGCGCCGGCTCGCGGCCGGAACTGGTGATCCGCGTCGGTACGCCGAACGATTACGTCGCGACGAAGTTACCGGAAACGCTGGCGCGGTTCCGCCAGCGCTTCCCGGAAGTCCGGCTGTCGGTCCGTACCGATCAATATGACTCGCTGGCGCGCCAATTGCGTGCGGGCGACATCGATTTGTTGATCGGAATGGCCCTGACGCCGCCCCATGACGCCCGCCACTGCATCACGCGTGAAGTGGTCTGGCTGCGCGGTAAGTCAACGGAATTCAAAACCGGCGCCGCGGTTCCGCTGGTATCCTACGGTCCGCCGTGCATGTATCACCGGCTGATCGTGCGGGCATTGAATGCGGCCGGTTTCGATTGGGAAGATGTATTCACGGCCCCGAGCGTCTATAGCCTCAAGGCCGCGGTCGATGCCGGACTTGGCGTGATGGCGCTCACCCGCCGGCGCGCGATCGAAGGTGGCGACTTGATCTGGGATGATGCGCCGCTGCCGAAGCTGCCGGACATGTACAGCAGCGTGCTTATTCGCGAAGGCGGCGCGCGCGAGATCTACGAACAACTCGCTGACGAAATCGCCATGGTCGTGCATGCCCCGGTTTCCGCAGCGTCGCCGATCACGGTCACCAGAATCGACAAGGCGCGCAAGGCCAACTCGGCCGCGTAATCGATCCGTGCCCTCCGCTCGCAAAGCCGGAGCGCCGCGCCGACGCGACTTTCCCATCCGCTATCGATAGCGGCGTTCCGCCTCAGCCGGCAGATATGAGGCGTCGAAAATGTCCTCGGTCTTCGGCTTGGCGTTTTTCCATTTATAGGTCAGGCCGATCTGATCGATACTTCCGGCGAAACGATCCTGATCGATCCCGCCGTAGCCCTGAGCCTTGACCTCGGTCGTGACGATATTGTCGCGGATTGCCATGTTGAGACGCTCGAGTTCGGTCGACTTCCTGGCAAGGTCGTTGCGTTTGAGAACCGAATCGACCGCGGTTGATGGCGACTTCACCGTTTCCTTCAAGCCCTTCAAATAGGCGCGCAGGAAACCTTTGATCGCATCGGGATGCCCGGCGGCAAATTTAGGGTTCACGATGATGGCGTTGCCGTAAAGATTGACGCCGTAATCGGCCATCATCAGCACCTTGATGTCGTCGACCGGCACGCCTTTGTCTTTGAGGTTGATGAAGGATGAGAACGAAAAGCCGGTAATGGCATCGACCTGGCCGGCGGCCAGCATCGGCTCGCGCACCGGGAAGCCGATGTTCTCGATGGTGACCTTGTCGGCGTCGATGCCGTTGGCCTGCACAAAGACCGGCCATTGCGCGAAGGCGGCATCGGTGGACGGCGCGCCGAGCTTCTTGCCCTCAAGGTCCTTCGGCTCGGCGATGCCCCGGCTCTTGCGGGCGATTATGGCGAAGGGTGGCCTGTTGTAGACCATGAACACCGCCTTGAGCGGCACGGTCGGATTGGCGTCGCGAAATCTGATCAGGGAATTGATGTCGCTAAAGCCCATGTCATAGGCGCCCGACGCGACTCGGGTGATCGGTTCAAGCGAGTTGGCGGCCGGATCGATGCTGACGTCGAGGGCTTCTGATTTGTAGTAGCCCTTGTCCAGCGGTAGCAGGAACATCGCCGATGGTCCCTCGAACTTGAAGTCGAGGCTGAACTTTATAATGGTCTCGGCGGTCCAGGCGGGTGTGAGGCCGCTGGCGAGCGACCCGGCCAGCACCAGGCTCGCCACAACGGCTGCCCGGCCCACACTGAAACTACGCATAGGATCGGTCCTCGATTGGCGGCCTTGCGCACCCGGCGATGCTTTCATGGCCGAGAATTTTGACTGGCTTAGGCGAGGAAAGAGCATGCCGCCGCAAAGAGCAAGATATCGGCGCCGGATATTTGCCGCGTGCGACGAAATTGCCTGCCGGTGATGGATCGAACCGCGAGGCGGATGGTATCACTGTCGAACTCGGCCTACGGCAAGAGAACAACAGGTTCGGCCATGAGCCATATAATGAACCATGCGATTGCTCCCTTGCGCGCCGCTTATGCTCCGCCCGATGAAGATGTGGCGAGGGTGTTGCTTGCCGGGGCAGGCCGGACCGCGGCGGCGGAGGCCCGCATCGATGTGTGCGCTACCGGACTGATCGAGGCGATTCGCGCCGATACCGGCGGGCTCGGTGGCGTCGAGGACTTCCTGCACGCCTACGCGCTCTCCACCAAGGAGGGGCTGGCGCTGATGGTGCTGGCCGAGGCGTTGCTGCGCGTGCCCGATGCCGGCACGGCGGACAGGCTGATCGAGGACAAGCTCAAGGGCGGCGACTGGAGCGGCCACGACCGCCGATCCGGCCGGTTTCTGGTCTCGGCGTCGGCCTGGACCCTGGGATTAACGGCACGCGTCATTGCCCCCGGCGAGACTCCGGACGGTATCGTCGAGAGCCTGGTCAAGCGCGTCGGCATTCCCGCAGTGCGCGCCGCGACAAGACAGGCGATGCGGCTGCTTGGATCGCATTTCGTGCTCGGGCAGACCATCGAGGACGCGCTCGACCGCGCCGGTTCGCATCGCGAGTTCCTTTATTCGTTCGACATGCTGGGCGAAGGCGCGCGCAGCGCCGCCGACGCCGAGCGTTATTTCGTCTCCTATGCCGATGCCATTACGGCGATCGGTGAAGCCGCTGGCCACGACGTCCTGCCGCGGCGGCCAGGCATTTCGGTCAAGCTCTCGGCGCTGCATCCGCGCTACGAACCGCTGTCGCGCGACCGCGTGATGAAGGAATTGCCTTCCCGCCTTCTCGAACTGGCGCGGCTCGCCAAGCAGTACCAGCTCAACTTCACCGTCGATGCCGAAGAGGCCGACCGGCTGGAATTGTCGCTCGACGTCATCGCCGCAACCATGCGCGATAGTTCGCTCGCCGGCTGGGACGGTTTCGGCCTAGCGATCCAGGCGTACCAGAAGCGCGCCGGCAGCGTCATCGACTGGGCGGCTGCGGCGGCCGAGGCGCTCGACCGCCGCATGATGGTGCGGCTGGTCAAGGGCGCTTACTGGGACACCGAGATCAAGCGCGCGCAGGAACGCGGCCTTGCCGATTATCCGGTGTTCAGCCGCAAGGCGATGACGGACCTGAGTTACCTCGACTGCGCCCGCAAATTGTTGAGCCTGCGGCCGCGGCTTTATCCGCAGTTCGCCACGCACAACGCGCTGACCATCGCCTGCGTGCTGGAGGATGCCGGCAGCAGCGGCGGCCAAAACGCGGGCTTCGAGTTTCAACGCCTGCACGGCATGGGCGACGCGCTCTACGGCGCGCTGTTGGCCGAAGAGCCGCAACTGACGTGCCGGGTATACGCGCCGGTTGGCGGTTACGCCGATCTGCTCGCTTATCTGGTGCGGCGGCTATTGGAGAACGGCGCCAACTCCTCATTCGTTTCGGTGGCGGCCGATCCGAACGTGCCGGTCGCCGATATCATCAAGCGGCCGCAAGCCTGGATCGTCGATCCCTCAAGGGCCCGTCATGCGCACATCCCGCTGCCGCGCGATCTGTTTGCGCCGGAGCGGCCCAATTCATCGGGGACAGAGTTTGGCGACAGTCAGGCATTGGCCGCGCTCAACGCCGAGATCGCAGCGGCGCGCGTGTCCGTGGCAGCGGCACCGCTGATCGACGGCATCGCGGTCAAGGGCCGTGTCCGCGATGTGTCCTCGCCGATCGATGGCGAGCGCGTCGGTTCGGTCGAGGACGGCGACGAGGCCATCGTCAGTTCTGCGATGGCTGCCGCGACGGCAGGTTTTCCGGCCTGGGACGCTGCGGGCGCGATAATGCGGGCGGATGCACTCGCCCGCGGCGGCGATCTGATCGAGCAGAACCGCGGCCGCCTGATCGCTCTCTTGCAGAGCGAGGGCGGCAAGACCATCGACGACTGCGTTTCCGAAGTGCGTGAGGCTGCCGATTTTTGCCGCTACTACGCCGCGCAGGCTCGCCGTCAATTGACGCCGCGCGACCTGCCGGGGCCGACCGGCGAAACCAATCGTTTGCTCAGTCGCGGCCGGGGTGTGTTCGTTTGCATAAGTCCGTGGAATTTTCCGCTGGCGATCTTTACCGGGCAAGTCGTCGCCGCTTTGGCCGCCGGTAATGCCGTGGTCGCCAAGCCCGCCGAGCAGACGCCGTTGATCGCCTTTGAAGCCGTCAAGCTCATGCACGCTGCCGGCGTGCCGACCGCCGCATTGCATCTGGTGCCGGGCGACGGCGTGGTTGGCGGCATGCTGACGCGCCACCCGAGCGTCGCCGGCGTCGCCTTCACCGGCTCGACCGAAGTCGCCCGGTTGATCAACCGCACGCTCGCCGCCCGCGACGGTCCGATCGCCGTGCTGATCGCCGAGACCGGCGGCATCAATGCCATGATCGTCGACGCCACGGCTTTGCCCGAGCAAGTCACCGACGACGTCGTGACCTCCGCTTTCCGGTCGGCCGGCCAGCGTTGCTCGGCGCTGCGGTTGCTGTGCGTGCAGGACGATATCGCCGAGCGCTTGCTCGACATGATCGCGGGCGCGGCGCGCGAGCTTAGGCTCGGCGATCCGCGCGATCTCGCGACCCATGTCGGGCCGGTGATCGACAGCGATGCCAAGAGCAAACTCGACCGCTGGATAGACGACGCGGCAGCGAGCGGCGCATTGCGCTTTCGCCACGACGGACCATTGCCGCCGCAGGGCAGCTTCGTTCCGCCCGCGATCATCGAACTCGATCGTGCTCGCGATCTGAAACAGGAAGTGTTTGGCCCGGTGCTGCACGTGGTGCGCTGGCGCGCCGGAGAACTGGACGGCTTGCTCGACGACATCGCCGGCAACGGCTACGGCCTCACGCTCGGGGTCCATTCGCGCATCGACGCAACCATCGACCACATCGCCGCGCGCCTGTCGGTCGGCAATGTCTACATCAATCGCAATATGATCGGCGCGGTGGTCGGCTCGCAACCGTTCGGCGGCAATGGTCTGTCCGGCACCGGGCCGAAGGCCGGCGGCCCGCACTATCTGCACCGCTTCGCGCTCGAACAGGTCGTCACGGTCAACACCGCAGCCTCGGGTGGCAATGCCGGTCTGCTGTCCGAAGACGAATAGCTGCGATTTTTTGGCGACATGGAATCACGGCCGAGGGATGATCCAAGGAACCGGGATATGGACCGGGATTAAGGGACCGGGACAAGGTGTCACGGTTGCGTGATCCGGTCGGGTTCCGACAAAGGAATCGCAGCCCTCAGGCGTTTATTTATTAACAGCTCGAATAGGGAGATAATTTATGTTGCAGAAATTAAAGCGCCCCATTGCGGCGGCATTGGCTGCGGCCGTCGTTTTGACGACAATCGGAATCGGCGCCGCCGATGCGCGCAGTCGTCATCGTCATCATCATCGGGGCAACGCCGCGGTAGCCGGGATCGCCGCGGGAATCATCGGTTTCGCCGCGGCCTCGGCGGCGAGGGATAGCTATCGTGATCGGTACTATGGAGGCGGATATTATGGCGGCGGGTACTATGGGGGTCGCGGATATTATGGCCACCGGTATTACGGCAATCATCAATACAATCCGGCTGGCGATCCCTCGATGAACCGTTAGGTCGCCATTGCGGCCAGACAGACGAGGTCAATAAGGGCGGGGCCTGAGACGGCCCCGCAATTTTGCCGTTAACCGGATTTTGCGCTCCGTAGGCTAGGGTCGGGCATGGCTGATTCCATCGCCCGGCTACATTCTGCGGTGATTGCGGTTCGGGGCTCTGATCCCGCGAAATCGCGGACAGCCCGCTTGCTGCGCTCGGGGCGGGCCAAAATAGCCAAAAAGGTCGGTGAAGAGGCCGTCGAAGTCGTCATCGACACGATGCACGGCCAAACCGAGGCGGTTGTCCGCGAAAGTGCGGATTTGTTGTATAATCTCGTGGTGCTCTGGGTTCATGCCGGAATTCATCCGGACGACGTCTGGGCCGAGATGCGGCGGCGCGAGCAGATGTTTGGGCTCGCCGAAAAGCTGCTAAAAGACGGGCCGCCGGCGCCGTCCCGGCGCAAGATCGGGTCCAAGGTCGTTCATTTGGAACCCCGTCGCGCAGCAAAGTCCCATAAGCGTCGTTGATCCGTCACACTTTCCCCGCACAAGCTGCCGATTAAACTCCGCCATAAATACCAAAATCCCGCTATGAGTGCCGCATGACCGTTGAGGCCGTCCCGCCGCGCAATTTATTGCGCCGACTTTACGCCTGGTGCCTCGAAGCGGCCCACAAGCCGCACGCGATGTGGACCATGGGGGCGATCGCCTTCGCCGAGAGCTCGTTTTTTCCGATCCCACCCGACGTCATGCTGATTCCGATGGCGTTGGCGCGCCCCGAGCGCGCCTATGTGATGGCGCTCTGGTGCACGATTGCCTCGGTCATCGGCGGCCTGGTCGGCTACTCGATCGGCGCCCTGCTGTACGATTCGGTCGGGGCCTGGCTGATCCAGCTTTACGGCTATGGCGACAAGGTCGAGACCTTTCGCGAAGCTTACGCGCAGTGGGGTGCCTGGATCATCCTGCTCAAGGGGCTGACCCCGATCCCCTACAAGATCGTCACCATTACCTCCGGCTTTGCCGGTTATAATCTTGCCCTGTTTATTGTTTTCTCGATTATCGCGCGCGCCGGCCGGTTCTTCATGCTGGCATTCCTGCTGCATCGCTACGGCGAGCAGGCCCGCCACATTATAGAAAAGCGGCTCGGTTTGTGGGTGACATTGGGCGCGGCGGTGATCGTCATCGGACTGGTGATTGCCGTATACTTGGTCTGAGCGGGACCCGGAGAAACGCTTGGCGGCAAAGCAACCGGCGCATAGTCTACCGACCATGGTGCCGCAGGGCGACAGACCGGATGCTGGCTCGTAAAGAAACAGACACGACAGCAACGCGGGCGATGACCTGCCGCGCCGCGCCTTATGCGCTCGGAGGTCTGGTCGTCGCCGGCTTTATGATGGCCTCCGCCTTGGCGATCGCGCAGGAAAACGATGGCGCCAAACGCCCGGCCGAGCCGGGACTGTTCGAGAGCATTGGCCGCTGGTTCGAGGAGCAGGCAGACAAGCTGAATTCCTCGTTCAAGGACGCAGGCAAAGGCTTCCAGAACTTCGGCCGCGAAGCGAGCGTTGCCGCCAGGACGACCGTCGAGGGGCCCGGGATGCCGCTGGCGCGGTGGCGCGAATGCCCGCGACCCGCGTCGTCGAAGGCCATGAGAAGTGTAAGGATGCCCCTAACGGTGCGCCCGACTGCGTGTCGGCGGCCCTCGCCATGTGCAAGGCCAAGGGCTTCGGCGACGGCAAGAGCGCGGACATGACCACCGCCGAGGTGTGCGCGCCCCAGGTCTATCTCGCCGGACGCTCCAGCGGCCCCGGGTGCAAGACCGAAACCTTCGTCTCACGCGCGCTCTGCCAGTAGCGGCCCCGCCCTGGCGCTTGTCTCTTGCGCTTGTTCTGCCGCGTCCGCTGTGTTTCGCTTTGCCATCAACAAAAAAAGACGGAGCGGACGCCGGTGAATCTCCACGCCAAACTCCTTGAACGCGAGGCCGCTGGCCGGCCCGTGACGGTCGGCGTCATCGGCGCCGGCAAATTCGGCACCATGTTCCTGTCGCAGGCGCGGCTCACCGCCGGCATGCATGTTGTTGCCGTCGCCGACGTTGACGCCGGCCGCGCCGGCCGCCGCCTGAAAACCGCCGGCTGGCCGGAAGAACTCTACGCCGCTGCCTCGCTCGACGATGCCCACAAGCGGCGCGCGACGTTCATCACGGACGATGCCGACGCGATGATCGCCGATCCGCGTATCGACGTGATCGTGGAGGCGACCGGCGTTCCCGGCGCCGGCATTCATCATGCCTTGAAAGCCATTGAAAATGGCAAGCACATTGTCATGGTCAATGTCGAAGCGGACGCCGTCGCCGGTCCTTTGCTGGCGCGCAAGGCCAAGGCGGCCGGTGTCGTCTATTCATTGGCCTGGGGCGATCAACCGGCGCTGATCTGCGAACAGGTCGACTGGGCCCGCGCCGCCGGCTTCAAGGTGATCTCCGCCGGCAAGGGCACGCGCTACGAGCCGCATTATCATCAATCCAACCCCGACAATGTCTGGGATATTCTCGACAAATATCTCAGCATCTCCGACCGCAACTCGATCAATCCGAAAATGTTCAATTCGTTTGTCGACGGCACCAAATCCGGCATCGAGATGACCGCGGTGTGCAATGCCACCGGCCTCAAGCCGCAAAGCGACGGCCTGCATTTTCCGCCGGCGACGCGATTTGAACTCGCCGACATCTGCAAACCGAAATCGGAAGGCGGCACGCTGAACGAAGCGGGCGTCACCGAGGTCACGTCGTCGGTCTATCGTGACGGCACCGATGTGCCGCATCATCTCGCACTCGGCACTTACGTGGTGTTCGAGGGCGAGACCGATTACGCGCGGCGCTGCTTCAAGGAATACGCCATGCTGCCGGACAGGAGTGGCAAGTACGCCGCGCTGTACCGGCCGATTCACATGATCGGGCTTGAGCTCGGAATTTCGGTCGCAAGCTGTGCGCTGCGCAACGAGCCGACCGGCGCGCCGACTGGCTTTCGGTCCGACGTGGTGGCAACCGCCAAGAAGGCGTTGAAGGCCGGCGAAATGCTCGACGGCGAGGGCGGCTTCTGCGTCTGGGGTAAGCAGACGCCCGCCGACGTCTCGCTCGATGGCGACCTGCTGCCGCTCGGGCTCGCGCACAACGTCAAGCTCAAGAACGACATCGCCGAAGGCGGGGCACTGAAATGGTCGGACGTTGTATTTGATCCGAACGATACGGCCGTGAAGGTGCGCCGTGAAATGGAGGCGGCCTTCGGTCGCCGCAACGCCTAGAGTCTTTCCGGCTTTGATGGAATCAAAGCCGGGCTCTAGCTTTTTGTTTTGACGCGTTTTCTTAACGCGAACCGGTATCCACTTCGCTCGAAAACGCTATAGAATTTGGCTTCTTGCTTCTTATCAAAAAGAGGGCGGCGGATCATGCCGCCGCCCTCGATATTCGGAAAACGGGCTCGTCTAATAATAGCGCCAGTGGCACCGGCGATGGGTGCGGAATACGAAATGCCCGCCGGCAATTCTCACCCGGACGCGTTCGTTCCCGCAATGGCGGTGACGCCGACGATGGTGGTGGCGATAATAATGATGCCGCCGATGATACCGATAACGAACGTTTTGTAGCAGTGACTGTGATGATGGCGCTGCCATTCCCGATGTCGAAGTGGCCGGATTGGCCAAGCCCGGATTGGCCATGCTCGCTTGCGCGGGCGCAGCGGCGCCGAGCGCCATTGCTGTCGCAGCCGCAGCCGCGAATATCATCATTCGATTCATTTTGGCTCTCCTCTTTGGTCACGCGTTCGGTCATAAGGCCAACGCCGCAGCTTCCGTGCGGTTCGGCAATTTGGCGGGAGTGCGGTCACTTGCCGCAGATATGTCGCGCCGGCGTCATTCGAGTTCGATCGTGCTGTCGATGGTGTGCTCGAGCCCGACCGCGTCGATGGTCAGCACCATGCGGGCCTTGAGCGCCTCGTTGCCCTTGATTTTGCCGGACGCGACGGCATCGCGCACGGCCTTTTCGATCTCGCGCTGCGAGGTGACGCCGACGGTCTTGAGGAATTTGCGCATCGACGTGTTGAGAGATTCTTCGTTCATTTTCGCGTTCCTTGATGTTCTCGCGCGGGTTCGTTCCCGGTTCGGTCCAGCAGATCATGGATGGCAAATCATAGACTTAATGCGGTAAGCCCCAAAGCGGCCTGCCCAAGCTGAAATATCGCCGTATCGTTGCCGTTGACCGCAGGGTTTGCGCCGCTATTATCCCGGCCGCCGGCACCCATTGACCGGCATGAGATGCCCCTGTGGCGGAATTGGTAGACGCGCCTGACTCAAAATCAGGTACCGCAAGGTGTGCTGGTTCGAGTCCGGCCAGGGGCACCATCAAAACGAAGAAGCCTTTCGTTTCAATAAGATGAACCCCTTCAAGCTGTTGCGCTCTCCCGACTGTGCTACAGGGGTGTGTAACAATGCTGTTTCGATTGGTCCGTCCGGTGAAGCGCACAGGTTCACGCTACCGCCATTTCGTCCGCCGCATTCCGTCCGATGTGAAGAGCAGGGCGGTCGGCCTTAAACTATCCGTCCCCGTTGGCGACCAAACGCAACCCGTCATCATCACGGCTCGCGCACAGTCGGTGCGGCTGTCACTGCGCACGGACGACCCCGCCGAAGTGAAAGCTCGCTTAGCGGCGGTGGACGCCTATCTGGAGAACGTTTGGCGGGCCCTCCGCGAAGATGCCCCCGTAAGCCTGACCCATCGGCAGGCAACCGCTCTTGCTGGCGAGCTTTATCGAGCATGGGTGAATGGCGAGGGGCGCGAGCGCACTACGACCATTGAGCACGATCCGGAGTTTAAGTCCGCCGATGATCATATCCGCCGCAACGGCCCCAATGGAGCCATCGAAGTTACAGCGTGGCGTCGAGTCAGCGAGCCCCATGTTGGCGCTGACGAATGGGAAGCGGTGCTCGCGCATTGGGACAAGATTGGTGCGACTGAAATCCCGAGCGACTTGGAGCAGCCACTAGGTCCCATCGTAGATCGGCTATTGCTCGCGAAGGGCATCATGCGAGTTACGTTAGAGACGCGCGAAATGGTCCTCGTGGCGTTCTGGCAAGCAATGCGGGACGCCTTCGAGAGCCGAAAGCGGAATGTCGAGGGCGATTATTCCCCCGATGCTAAGTCCGAACGGTTCCCGGAATGGACGCCACCGCAACTCAGAAAGGTTGCCGTACCGCCCGCCGCTAAGGTTTCCATCAAAGGTCTCGTCGAGGCATGGTGGGCCGAAGCAAAGGCCACGGGCCGGAAGCCCAGCACGCACGATAACTACGCCAACACGGCAACTGGATTCGTGCGCTACCTTGGGCACGACGATGCTGGCCGCGTGACGCGCGACAATGTGGTCGGCTTCAAGGATCATCGTCTCGCGACTATCAATTCCCGTAACGGGCTCCCGATCTCTGCGAGGACGGTAAACGACAGTGATTTGGTCGCCCTCAAAACGGTCTTCGGATGGGCCAAGACCAACGGGAAGATGGACACGAATCCAGCCGAAGGGGTGACCATCAAGGTTGGCAAGCAACCGAGGCTGCGGTCCAAGGGATTTAGCGACAAGGAAGCCGAAGCTGTTTTGAGTGCCGCGCTGCGACTCAGCCGTGGCCGGGAGAAGCCTAAAACGTTCGCGGCGAAGCAATGGGTGCCTTGGCTCTGCGCTTACACCGGCGCTCGCGTGGGCGAACTGGCGCAACTTCGCAAAGAGGATATTAAACGCGAGGGGACGCACTGGGTCGCCACGATCACGCCGGATGCTGGCACCGTAAAGACAAACGAGGCACGTGATGTGGTCCTGCATGAGCACCTTGCAGAGTTGGGTTTCACGGCCTTCGTCACGGAGGCTTCATCCGGTCATCTGTTCCTCACGCCGTCGTCAAACGGCGACGTGTCGGGCCCCTTGCAGGGGGTCAAGAATAGGATCGCCGAGTTCGTTCGTACTGTGGTGCCCGACAAGAACGTCGCGCCGAACCATGGCTGGCGGCACCGCTTTAAGACTACCGGCATTGAGGCTGGCATCGAGCACCGCATTTTGGATGCCATTCAAGGGCACACTTCCCGTAATGTTGCGGAGGGATACGGCGAGGTGACCATCAAGGCGCAAGCAGCCGCTATCATGAAGCTGCCCCGCTACATTGGGTGATTCGAAACCAAACGACGATGCTGAGCTATGAAAAGTCCCCGACAGATATTATCGGATAAAGCTCACGCTGAAAGGGAGCGCTGCCGAGCTTGGCTGCTGCCGTATGCCGCGAATAACCATCCGCGATTTTTGACAAAGACAGAGCTTCGTGATGCCGCCATGCTTGCACTCAAGGTATCTAAGAACTCGTTCGATTTCGCCTGGATCGATGTCATCGAGAAGACGGGTCGCCACGACTGGTACGAACCCTTGCCGAGGCGTCGCAATAGCAAGCAATAGCTGGGTATGAGCGAGGGCGCCGCTTCAAGACTACCGGCATTGAGAGTGGCATCGAGCACCGCATCCTGGACGCCGTTCAGGGCCACACTTCGCGCAATTTGGTGGAGGGATGCGGCGAGGGGACCATCAAGTCTCAAGCGGCTGCCATCGCGAAGCTGCCTCGATATATGGTGCGGCCGTAATTTCATGGCCAGCGCTGGGCCCCTGACCCGAACCGGCCTGCTGCAACGTCCTCTTTTTGGTCGCTAACGCTGGGTAATGCCGAAATGACGCGGGCGTCGTGAAATGACGTGAATGTCCCGAAGCGGGTAATTTCGCAAGCATGGGAACAATTGCGCCTATTTCTGGTTTTAATGGTACCGACCGTTTTGAACGCCTTGTTCGCTCACTTGGGGGCAGGTCGGGCGAAAGTAAATCCTATGCGTCCCATGACTCAACCACCGCCAACGTCGAGCTGCGACAAGTGCGGTGGCGAACTAAGGCTCAAACTAATTGAGACAGCCGACGGCGGGCTTGATTTGCTAAGCGAGATTTTCGTCTGCGTAAAATGCAGTCGCGAGCAATCGTTCACAGTGAACTGCGCCCACGGAATATCGCAAACTAGCGTGGCTTACCGACGCGGCAACTGGTGAATGTCCACCTTTGGGGGGCATTTACGGCATCGCAGCAAATGTCTACTGTTCCACCGTGGATATGTAGCGGAGGGATACGGCGAGCGAGGTAGTCGCAGCTGATGTCCGCTGCTCACTCCGTTAGCCGACAAGAAAGCGAGCAAAGCATCCGTCGGCGCGAACGGTCGCTAACTGTCAGGTTGCGGTCGCTATTGGAAGGTGAAGCGGAAGTGGCGTGAGCGTCGGGATATGACGCGAAGGACACAAAGCGGACAATGCAGTTCGCGATCTTGACAGCGTAGCTGGGTCGGCGGAAATAAAGTATCGTTGTTCTTGTAAATATAGGGCCTCCTATTTGAACACTAGCATCCAGACAATCATTCCACCGGACGAGCCACAGCGTATGGCTGCGGTGCGCCGTTACGAAATCCTTGATACGCCAGAGGACGGCGCGTTTGATCGCGTGACGGCGATTGCCGCACGCCGGTTCAATGTTCCGATCTCGATCATTAGCATCGTCGACACAGATCGCATTTGGTTCAAGTCGCATCACGGTCTCGGGGTCGCGCAAATAGACCGTGCACCGGGTCTTTGCGCTTCTGCCATCTTAAAGCCAGAGCCGTACATTCTGCCTGACGCCACCAAGGATATCCGGTCCCTTGCTAATCCGCTTGTCGCAGGCGACTTCGGTCTGCGTTTTTATGCCGGGGTGCCGTTACGGACGAGCGACGGTTTCAACCTCGGCACACTTTGCGTAATCGACAAGGAGCCACGGCCGATCACCCAGGACCAAATTGAGGATTTGAAGGACCTCGCTTCGCTCGTAATGGACCAACTCGAGTTCCGAATTTCGGCGATGCGTTCGCTTGCCAAGGCTGATGAAGCGCTTGCGCAGCAGGCCTTGATGGCGCGAGAAATCGATCATCGCGTCATGAACAGTTTGCAATTCGTAGCGTCGTTCTTGAGGATGCAAGGTAAAGGTTCGTCTGGTACCGAATTATCGGACCAGCTTGATGCAGCGGCCAACCGTGTTGCCGCAGTCGCCCGCGTTCATCGACATTTCCACTTGGACGAGAAAACTGCGCATGTTCAAGCCCTCGATTATCTGCGAAGGCTATGTGATGATCTATCAGGAATATTGAACGTTCAAATTCATCTCGATGGCGACAAAGGAATGTTGCCTACCATCTTGGTCCAGCCGGTCGGGTTGATTGTTAACGAGCTTGTCACTAATGCCGCCAAGCACGGTGCGGGTAGGATTAATGTTACCTACATAGCGGGGGACGCATCGGGCCGCGAACTGATCGTGTGCGACCAGGGCGAGGGACTGCCCGGTAACTTCGACCCGACTACTAGCATGCGGGGCCTCGGCATGAAGATCGTTGAAGTCCTCGCAAGGCAGCTTGGCGGCACCTTTAGTGTTGGCGAAAATCCTAGCGGGACTGGTGCGTGTTTCGTGGTGAAATTTCCGGGCTAAATTGGAACGCCGTTCCCCCAACTAATTTCCGCTATTTGCCATTCGCGTCGTTTGGCATTGCAGCGATTGTCTGCTTATCCCCCGTTAGCGTCCAAAAGGCCGGACATGACCGAGCGTCGCAACGGCACAGCGCGTCCCCCATGTTAGCGGACACGGCGGTAAGCATGATGTCGCGGCATAAGGGTGCGCTTCATGATGATGACGACCATCGTGCACTCCACGGCCCGTATGCGTCCGCGTCACCATGTACCCGCCACGGGGACACATGAAGGAGGATCGGTGCGCCGTAGTCTTGGGTGACATCATGTCGGCCGTTGTGGTGCGCCTCCAAGAGATTGAGACCCACATGGGATCAGGCGATCATCAGTGCGGACCCACGAAGCGATCCATGATGACGCCCCATGACCATCAAGCGGACCACAACGCACGACCATCACGTAAGCGACCGCTGCTCCACGATCACCGCATCTTGTCCCCCATGTAGGACGGCACGGTGGGTGACATGTTGGAGCGCCATCTTGGTGACCCATCATGATGCCTTCCAAGGTGTGTGTATGTGTTCGGTCCCCGTCACTGCCCATCGCCCACAGGGACCACTTGAGGGAGGAGCAGTGTGTAGCCCTTCAAGGATGGCAAGAAGTCAGGGTGCTGCCCGGTCACTGCGAGGCAGAACTCAAGGGTACGCCTCATCATCATTATGACGCTAGCCACGCCATCATCGTGAAGTCCGGCGCGATGGTCGGCATGGTGTGTCCCATCAGACGGGGCATCCTGAAGTTGTGCTAGCCGCTTCAAGCCCTATAATAGCTTGTATCGCATTGGGGGGATTAATGGCTGTTTCGAGTCCGCTTGTTCGAAGCTTTAACGAGGCGCAATCCAAGCTAGTTGTTCAAACTGCTGATCTGCCTCTCGGTACGCTGGCCGGGATGGTCGAAAGCGGCGCGATAGATCTTCAGCCGGGGTTTCAGCGACGTGAAAGATGGACGCATGAAAAGCAAGCAGCATTAATTGAGTCATTTCTTCTCAACGTTCCCGTCCCTCCGGTATATTTATCAGAGGAGGCGGACGGTACTTACACTGCAATCGATGGCAAGCAACGTCTACGCGCTATTGCTGACTTCATTTATAATCGGTTCCGCCTCCGAAAGTTAGAGCAATTGCACGATGCGGACGGTGTGCAATTTGATGATCTGCCTACAGAGATCAAGAATGCTCTGTCGCTTCGTCCATTCTTGCGGGTTGTAACTCTCTTGAAGCAAACTGATCCACTCCTTAAATATGAAGTGTTTCTACGACTAAATAGAGGAGGCGAATCGCTAAACAATCAAGAGATTAGAAACGTTGCGTTCCGGGGAACATTGAACGATGCGATTTACGAGCTTTCAAACGAGAGCTTTTTAAAGAAACAGCTTAAAATTACCGATGAAAAGTCTGCCTCATTCCGAGAAATGATTGATGCCGAATTTGTTCTTAGGTTCCTGACGCTTAGAGATGGCTATAAGGCTTTCAGCGGCAGCCTCGTCCGAGAGATGGACGAGTTTATGCGCCTCCACCAACGCGACAAGTCAACCGAAATCGACGCTGTTAAGAATCGATTTAAAACAGCCCTTGGCCGCTGTGAGGTTCTATGGGGTGACCATGCTTTTCATAGGCCCGAGGGCCCTGGTTGGCGTGATCAGACATTGGCGGGAATGTATGACGCTCAAATGATCGCTGCGTCGTTTATTAGTCAGCCTAACTTTCAAAAGGCATCCGGCGACAAGTCTGCCGTACTTCTCGCAACGCGACAACTTTTCACTGATCCGGATTTTGATAAGGCCGTTAAAACCGGAACCAACACCCCCGCTCGCATAAAATTGAGGGTTGATAAAATGAAAGACATGCTCGAGGCGTTGTAACATGAGCGCCTCACGAACGGAGTTCTTTTCAACGCTACGTTTTATGCTTCGTCTCACCCAAGATCAATTATTAACAGACACGTTTCCTCCCGCTGCCCCTCACAATATCGGCGCTCGCATTTTGCGGCACGGCTTATCTGTATCGGCTTTTGCGATGCTGGAAAAGTATGCCGAAGGTTGTTTTGGCGAGTTGATGTCGGGCATTGGCATAAGTTCGATAAAATATCCATTGTTCTCCGCAAAGCTAAAGCGGTTTCTGACAATCGATGCAGTGAATGGCTTGAGCAACCGAGTGCACTTTATGGACCAGGCAGATCAGCAGCCTTATGTTGATGTCCAGATCAAGCTGCTTTCCTCGTATAATAGCGACCCCGCAATCTATACCGCGTTGGGCTTTAGCCCTCGTGGCTCTAATGTCTCGCATGGTGACATCAAAGAGGCATTCGCGGCATGTGGCGTCGATGCGCCATGGGACAAATTGTCGGCAATTGCAACGGCCATCGGAAGTAGCAGAGTTAGCTTATCAACCGACTATAGAAATTTAGCGAAGACGCGCCATAGTTCTGCGCATGACCCTACTGGGAATGTCGCGTCGGCGGATTTGGCGACGCATATCGAAACAGCCATTATCATTGGAATTGCCATCGATGTCCTTTCTACCGCGGTCGCCCATGCTTTTTCAAAAGCCCGAAATTCACCAACGCTCGAAAATGCCGTCGGAGGGATCGCTCATAGTTTCCGATTTATAGACGAGCAGCCTAGCGGCATTTGGGCAGAGCGCATGAATGGCCGAATCGTGAAGAGGTATCCAAGCGAAGAGACAGCTGCGACTGGAGCGCTTGGACGTTCGCGGGCCGGGAGGGTGATCGCGCGGGATGTGAGACAAGTGCCCGTTGCTATGCTGGGGTGATGACGTCGGAAATGGGCCGGTATACTTTTCTCATTGAAAATGGCCGCGTTCCATCTAGCGAAGTGGAGATGCTTCGGGACGACGAGGCATCACTGTCCCTCGCCGTCGAAATTGCCTGTAATCTTTCGAAGATCAACGGACCGCCATAATTTACGAGTCGTCGTGACTGATGAAACGGGTGTCCGGGCAGCAGTTGTCCCGCTTCTATAGCTGCAAGCAGGGGGCACGGGGGAAGGGCCCTTTGCCGCCCTAGGAGGTAACCGCTCGCGATTGTGACCCCAAAAATTATTCGCAGTGGGATGGACGGCAAGTGAGATGATAGGCTCACTTAACGCCAACACAGTCTTTCCAATCCGGTCTTTGAAGGCACCTCATTGACTCGGCCCGCTTGGCTAACGCTGTGCAATTCTCATATGCCTCGAACGTGGTCGTTTCGGACAAGCATTCAGACGGTATCTTTAATTGCCGATCTGTTGCCGCCATAGTGCGCTCGAATTTCGCTCTGAGTTCGGCAGCTTGCTTAGGATTTTCCTGCTCCCATTCTTGGTCTTGCTTGTCGCGCCGCGCTTTGTCTCGTCGTTCGCTTTCTTGAGCCCGCTGCGGCCGCGTAACGTCATCCCAAATTTGAAACCCCATGACTGCCACGAAGCCCAAAAAGAGCAAGGTTGCTCCGAGAGGGTACCCTGCAGTTTTCCGATATTCACGGCTCCAGGCAAGGGCGGCCTGGGCCGTCCAAAACAGAAAACAGGCTCCAAGGACTAAAAAGAATGCCCCTGCATACCAAGGGCCCGTTTGAAACGCTTCTAGCGAAATTCGAAACAAGCCGAAAATTATCAGCGCTGCAAAAGCGAATGAAAGAAACTTCCGAAGGGCGGACAGCGTATTTGGCGAATACATCTCTGATTCCCGGGCTCCGAACCAACCGACATGTGCACTATAGTGCGTCGCATTAAATTACACCACAGTGTCGCATTGCGTCTATGTCAGAAGACGTGCGGCGCATGGTTGGTCAAGGCGTGAAGAGGTTGCGGCTGGCCGCCAAGATTTCACAGGCAGAATTGGCTGCCCGTATGGGCGTTGACCGTGCCTATGTCAGCGGGCTGGAGCAGGGGATGCGCAATCCAACGGTCGTTACTCTCTGGCACATCGCGAAAGCGCTTAAAGTGTCCATGGGATCATTCTTTGAGGAGAGATCAAAGAAGGTAAGGTAAGGTGGCCGGATACAGCCCCAGTCGGAGGGGCGTTAGTTTCTCGGCGGCATGTGTGCGGAGTCGATTCGTTTATGAACTAGTGAAAGTAGCGTGAAGACCTCTTCGGCATCGCTCTTGTCAAGTGCCCACGCTATTTTTGGCGCGTGAGCAGTCATATTCCGAAACATACCAAACATACCCTTCACTAGATTGGCAAAGCCCCTCTGTTCCGATTTTTCGCTTTCGGTCTTCATTGAATTTATGGCCAGCAGCGGAATCTCACCGGACAATGCGCGATCTACTAGCGCCGCGCCGTCATCTGTCAGGCCCGTCTTGGTCCGTAACTTATCAGCCACGCTTTTTGTAGCCTCCAGAACGGCATGAAAATAATTATCTTTCAATAGCTCTTCCTTGCAAAATCGAAGAACGTCGGGGTGCACCCTTCGTAATTCAAGGTCAGCCCGCAAATCGGACGCCCGACGTTGCGCCTCGGATAGCGTTTGCGCGCGTTCAACAGATACGAGCGCTCCGGATTCTTCGATGGCGAGGCCAACAAAAGCGAGGGCCCGATTGAGATTTGCACGCATCGGCTCATAGCGTCCGGCATCTCGTGCATACTGCTCCGGATGCATCGCCTTGCGAATAAATGCCAGTATTGGGACGCGATCTTGCTTTGCGTTCTGGCAATGCGCAAAGGCGTTATACAGCCGGTGGCGCTTGGTTGACTGCGGATCAGTGTCGCGGATTTTGCAAGACGCCAAGAGGTGAGCAATCTCAGGCCCTGTGAGACCTTCGCTGGTGTCCGCAAGCGCGTCCGCAATAGCCTGTAGCTGCGACGGACTAAATACTTTCGGCATATACCACCAGTTAAGCCTAATTTACTGAATCAGAAAACCGCTGAATGGTGTTCGGCGTACTGCTCTCTGGTGCCGTTGTCGAAAGGGAAGAATTCAAACGAAGAAACCAGCTCGGATTTACTTCCGTCCTTCCCGACGCCGACGTTGCTTACCATAAATTCCAAGGCTTGCTTCTTCTCACCTAGTGCCGTGATTTTGGCTTTTAATATCGATCCCATCGAACTCCCTGAAAGAGAGCGGTCATACGACGGCTGAGGGTCCGGCGCATGGCTGATAAATGCAAACGGCTTTATGGTGCTACCCGGGGCCCATTTCGCCACTACCCCGCCGCTCATGCCGCTAAAAATGCCAATACTGGTTTGAACACATGGTCCTTTCAACATGTAGTGCCGCTCAGGAAAAACCTCTTCCACGCGGCCGACTCTCAATAGCAGTTGCCGTTGCATCGTGCCCCTGTCCGGTATTTCTGGATCATTCGTCACCGTCATTTCGCCGAACCCGATCATCGCAACCACTTCCCCCGCGTTTGGCAACTGGTCGTCGAGCCAGAAGAAATCTCTGAAAATCTTCGGCTCATTTGAGGGAGCGCTTACGGTGAATACCGCGAGGTCTGTCGCGTTGTCCCAGATGCCGATTTCAATCGGGCACAGATAGGCCGCTCCATCCTTAATGTAGACGGCCTTGACTTGTTTAAGGTCAAGCTCTTTGGGAGGAGGGAGAAATTCCGACAGCGCGGATGGATGATGCTTTGCATTTGGATGAAGAATTTGACGTATTCCTTCAAAGCAATGTGCTGCGGTGACTGCGGTTGCGAAGTGGCCATTCGCGGTTACCAAGAAAGCAGTGCCGATGGGTCGAGGCACCATGGAGTCATCAATAACTAGAAGGCTAAGGAGGCCCAAATTCAGAGGGTCGCCTAACTCAAGCTCTGCTTGATTCCATTGTAGGCCCTCGGGGATCATTTTCTGGATTCCAATGAATTAAGCCAACGGGATAAATGGCGGCATGCGCTGTCTTGCCACTGCGTAACGCGGCTGATAAACAGCTGTCGACTAGTTAAAATAGAATCCAATAATATCAATCTCTTAGGGTTAGGCGAGCGCAGTCCGGCCAGGGGCACCACAATCAAATCAATTACTTGCAGCAAAAGAATGTATTTATAAAAATCGGCTCGGCGCCCCGATCAAGGGAAAATCAAGGGAAACCGGTGGACGTTCCGGCCGATGCTGGCCGGTATGCTTGCTGACCCATAGCCTGGGTATTTTGGTGACGAAGGAAGCCCCCGGACTCCATCGGCAGCACGTTGGCGCACGCATGAGAATGCGCCGCCTGACGCTCGCCTGAGCTAGGGGATGGTCGGTATCGCGCAGCCAGTCGGCCCCGAGACACATTAGTTGCCGCAGTTGCGATTTATTCGACGTGCTGGGCTGCCAGGAATGGTGGCTGAACTGGCACATAGTTGGCCTTTCCTGATTGTCGCGAAGCTGCGGCAGGTTGAGGTGCTTACCGCGCAGAGAAAGCCGGTTGCCGAAGCGATCCGATCGATAGGTGTGACGGAAGTGACATACTATCGCTGGCGTTCGGAGTACGGCGGGCTCGAGGGCGACCAGCTGAAGCGGCTCAAGGAGCTTGAGGCTAAGAACACCCGGCTGCGGCGTGCGGTCTCGGATCTCACTGTTGAGAAGCTGATCCTGAAAGAGGCTGCCACGTCGCCGTGCTTGCGTGGAGGGTGTGATCCTTGAACACGGCATCTCTGAGCGGCTTCCCAGCCACGTCAGCGTGGATCTTGTCGCGCATGCTCGCCGGCCCCCCATTTTGTGGTCCGGGGTTGATGTTAGTTCATGACTGGTTCGTTCGCGAAGGCGGCAATCATCGCGTCGCCGATCGAAATCAAATGCGCGCTGGGGCCTTCGGCGCCGACGCTCTGGCTGCTGACGCGCGCGCCTTCCAGTAAGAGCCACAGGGAATCGGCGAGCAGTTCAGCTTTGGCGATGCCGGCTTCGCAGCACAATTGCGCCAGCCGGTTACGATGCGCGGTCTTGAATTCCTCAATCACATCGCGAGCAGGGTGTCCGGTCTCGGCGAGTTCGACCGCGGCATTAGCCATGTCGCAGCCGCGCATATCGCCCACAGCACATTCTGCGCCCTCGCGCAGCCACGCCCGCAACTGGGCCATTGGATCGCCCGGGTGAGCCGCCTCGAGATCGCTCCAGATTTCTTCGTTCTCGGCGGCGACATCGCGCAGGCAGGCAACGATCAAGTCGTCTTTGGAGTTGAAGTGCCGGTAGAGCGTCATCTTGTTGGTGCCGGCTTGTTCGGCGATCGCATCGACGCCAATGCCACGCATGCCGTGCCGGCGAAACAATTCGCGCGCGGTCTTGATGATCCGCTCTCTGGGCCGCATCGGGTTGGACTGCAGTGGTTTGGCGCGGGATTCCACGGCATTTCTCTCTCAGGAAAATGGTGCGTTGCACAAAATAAATGCTGCGACGCACTTGACGAAGCGTTACTGACCTGTAACATTATGCCTGTTACTTACCAGTAACACCTTGTCATATCGCCGTCAACAACGGTCGACCGGGCGGGCGACACGAAGGCGATCTCGCAATGATTGATTTTTTTACAAAGAGGCCCGTGTTTGCCTCCTCTGTTGCCGTCATCATGGTTTTGGCGGGGGCGATTTCCTATTTCATGCTGCCGGTTTCGCAGTTCCCCGATATTACCCCGCCGCAGGTGGTGGTCTCGGCCGCCTATCCGGGCGCCAGCGCCCAGGTCGTCGCCGACACCGTCACGACCCCGCTGGAGCAGTCGATCAACGGCGTCCAGGGCATGACCTATATGTCATCGTCGAGTTCCAACGACGGTTCGTCGACCATCACGGTCACCTTCGACGTCGGCTATCCCCTCAGCATCGCCGCCGTCGACGTGCAAAACCGCGTTTCGCAAGCGTCGTCGTCACTGCCGGCGATCGTCAACCAGGGCGGCGTGACGATCAAAAAGCAGAATCCGAATTTCGTGCTGATCGTCAATCTGACGTCGCCGGACGGTTCGATCGATCCGGTCGCGCTGAGCAATTACGCTTTTTTGCAAATCGTCGATCCGCTTAAACGCCTGCAGGGCGTCGGCGACGTACAGATTTTCGGCGAGCGGCGCTATTCGATGCGGATCTGGCTGGATCCCGACAGGCTGGCCAATCTCGGCATCACCGCCGTCGACGTGCAGCAAGCGGTGCAGGAACAAAACGTCCAGATCGCTGCCGGCAAGATCGGCCAATCGCCGGCGCCGAAGGGCACGCCGTTTGAAATGCAGGTCAATGCGGTCGGCCGCTTGAGCGATCCAAAGGAATTCGGCGACATCGTCGTGCGCGCCGATCCGGCCAGCGGTTCGGTGGTGCGCTTACGCGACGTTGCACGGATCGAACTGGGCGCGCTGCAGTATGCCTCGACCGCCTATTTCGGCAAGGACCCGACGGTGGTGCTGGCGATCTATCAGATGCCGGGCTCGAACGCGCTCGAACTGCAGCAGCGCGTCAAGGAAAAGATGGACGAACTGGCGACGCGGTTTCCTAAGGGCATCGACTACGCCATGCATTACGACACGACGCGGTTCGTGTCGGCGGCGATGCACGACGTTCTGGTGACGCTCGGCGAGGCGTTGATCCTGGTCGTGTTCGTAGTCTTCATCTTTTTACAAAGCTGGCGCACCACCATCATTCCGATGATCGCCATTCCGGTGTCTCTGATCGCGACTTTGGCGGTCATGTTGTCGCTCGGCTTTTCGCTCAACATGCTCAGCCTGCTCGGCATGGTGCTGGCGATCGGCCTTGTGGTCGATGACGCGATCGTTGTGGTCGAAAACGTCGAACGGCAATTGGAGGCCGGTCTCGCGCCGATGGCGGCGACCACCGCAGCGATGAAAGAGGTGACCGGGCCGATCATTGCGACCACCGCCGTGCTGATGGCGGTGTTCATCCCGGTGGCCTTCATTCCGGGCGTATCGGGCCGGCTGTATAACCAGTTCGCACTAACCGTGGCGATTTCGGTCGGCATTTCCGCATTTAACTCGCTGACACTGACCCCGGCGCTCAGCGCCGTGTTCCTGCGTCATAATGGCGAGAGCACCTTCAAGCCGTTCCGTCTGTTCAATGCCGGGTTTCATTGGCTTTCGCACCAATATGGCCGGATGGTGCACGGGCTGATCCGATTCCGCTGGGCGATGCTCACATTGTTCGTCGTAACGCTGGGCGCGACCTATTTGATATCGACGCAGGTGCCGTCGACCTTCCTGCCGGTGGAAGACCAGGGTTATTTCTTTGTCGTCATCCAATTGCCGGACGGCGCTTCGTTGGAACGGACCGACGCGGTCGCCAAGAAGGTGAGGGAAGTATTGCAATCGACGCCCGGTGTCGACATCGTCGGCTCGATCAGTGGATTAAACTTCCTGACCAGCGCCGCGCAATCGAACTCGGCGGTCGAGTTCGCCATTCTCAAGCCCTGGGACGAGCGGCCGCCCTCGCAAAGCGCGTCGAATCTGGTCGGCCAGGTGCGACCGAAACTGCTGGGTATCCCGGAAGCCTTCGTATTGAGTTTCGATCCGCCATCGATCCCAGGTCTCGGGACCACGGGCGGCTTCGAATTCCAGCTTGAGGATCTCAATGGGCGTGGCGCCGTCGCGCTCAACGACGTCGCCCAGGCGCTGATTGCTGATGCCCGCAAGCAGCCGGAGCTGAACCCCCAGCAATTGTTCACCGCGTTCAGCACTTCGACGCCGCAGTTCAACTACGATCTCAATCGAAACAAAGCAAAGCTTCTCGGTTTGAATTTACCCGACGTCTTCAGCACGCTGCAGATCTATCTTGGTTCGCTTTATGTCAACGACTTCAATTTGTTTGGCCGCACCTTCCGAGTCACAATGCAGGCCGACAAGGGCGCGCGCGCCTCGGCCACCGACCTGTCGCGGCTTTATGTCCGCAATGTCAGCGGCGGCATGGTGCCGCTGAGTACGCTCGGCACACTCAAGCCGATCGTCGGCCCAGAGACCGTGCCGCACTATAACAACTATACCTCGGCCAAGATCAATGGCGGACCGGCACCGGGCTATAGCTCCGGCCAGGCGGTTGCGGCGATGGAGCGAGCGGCGGCAAACGTCTTGCCGCGCGACTTTGGTTATGAATGGACCGGCATTACCTACCAGGAACTCAAGGCCGGTTCGATTGCGACCATCGTCTTTGCCCTGGCGATCGTGTTCGTCTTTCTGATTTTGGCGGCGCAATACGAAAGCTGGTCAATGCCGTTCATGGTGCTGCTGGCGGTGCCGTTAGCGCTTTTCGGTGCGCTGTTGGCGCTGTGGGTTGGCAATAAACAGATCGACGTCTACTCGCAGATCGGCTTCGTCATGCTGATCGGCCTGTCCGCCAAAAATGCGATTTTGATCGTCGAGTTTGCTCGGCGGCGACGCGAGGAGGGACTCAGCATCGGCGAGGCGGCGATCGAAGCCTCACGCCTGCGTTTGCGGCCGATCCTGATGACGGCCTTTGCCTTCATTCTCGGTGTCGTGCCCTTGATGATCGCGTCCGGGGCCGGCGCCGCCAGCCGCCAGTCGATCGGCACCACGGTGTTCGGCGGCATGTTGGCCGCCACCATCCTCACACTTGTTTTCGTGCCGGTGTTCTATGTCGTGATTGAGCGGATGCGCGACCGCGGCGCGCGTGACGAGGCGATCGCTGCGCATCGTCTGAGCTCCGCAGCCGAGCCTGCTGAATAAGAATGATGGAATAAGGAAGAATGACCATGAAATTGAACATGCATAAGTGGAAACTAAGTACCGCCGCCGCCGCCATCGTCATCGTGGCCGTCGCGGCTGGGGTACTTATGCTGCAGCGCGAGCCGCAAACAGCGAGCGCGGCGTCTAGCCCTGCGGCATTTGCGATGCCGGTCCCGGTTGCGGATATCGTGACAAAGACCATCCCGATCTATCTCGACTATTCGGCGCGCACTGAGGCAATCCGCAGCATCGCGTTGCAGGCCAAGGTGGCCGGCTATGTCGGACAGCAGCACGTTGCCGACGGCAGCGACGTTAATAAGGGCGACCTGCTGTATACGATCGATCCCCGCGACTTTCAGGCGGCGCTCGATTCCGCCAACGCGCAGCTGCAGCGCGACGCCGCAGCGTTCGACTATGCCAAAGCCAATCTGGAACGAGGCGAAACTCTGGCCAAAAACGGCTATCTTAACAAGGACGCCTTCGAACAGCGCGACAGCGCGATGCGGCAGGCGCAGGCTGCGCTCGCGGTCGACAAGGCCGCCCTGCACACCGCGGAAATTAATCTGAGCTACACCAGAATAACGGCGCCCTTTGCCGGCCGGCTAGGCAAGAACCAGGCCTCGACCGGCACGCTGGTGACGACCGGCAATTCGACGCTCAACACGCTGGTGCAGCTCAACCCGGTTTATGTCACCTTTAACCCGAGCGAGACCGATCTCGCGCTCATCGATGGCGCGCGCGCCAAAGGCAAGATCAAGGCCGATGTATTTCTAGCCGACGACACGAAGGCACGCTACAGCGGCGAGATGACCTTTCTCGACAATAATATCGACCGCTTGACCGGCACCATCGCCGCTCGCGCAACGATCGCCAATACGGATCAATCGCTGTTGCCGGGGCAGTATGTTCGTATCCGGCTGTCGGTAGACGAACTGCCCGATGCCTTGCTGGTGCCGCGCGTTGCGCTCGGGTCGAACCAGCTCGGCAAATATGTCTATGTGGTCGGCGCCGGCAACAAGGCCGAACAACGTCAGGTCATGCTCGGGCCGGTCGACGGCGATCTGGTTGCCGTCGAGGAGGGTCTCGCGGCGGGTGATCGTATCATCAGCGGCAACCTGCAAAAAATTGGACCGGGTTCGCTGGTCAAACCAATGCCGGCGCGGCTCGCGGAAGCTAAACCGTAGGATGACTAAGCGAAGCCGGTAGTTTGGCGAATTACGTAGGCTGCTTGAATGGTTTGCCAAACTCCTGCTCGTAATGCGCCTCGTCCCAGACGCCGATGACGATGCCATTCGGCCCGCGCCCGGCCATCTGGTTGAGGCGTTCGGGTGCTCTAAGCAGGCTGAGACGCTTGCCGCTGGAATATGAGGGAGAAGAACATTGGGGCGATCAGAGCTGCCTGCATCAAAGCAAACTCTTCACGGCTTCTGTTTGCCGCATCCGCACGGTCGGCTGCCGCCCTTACATCGTCATGACCACTCGCTCAACCCGTGCTATCGAAGACACATCCTCTGTATGCTGCGCCTTGGGGGGATTTTCGATGCGATTGCGAGTACACCGGGGAACGCGTCAAATTGGGGGCACGTGCGTCGAGTTAGAAAGCACAGGCCTTCGCATTCTACGGGACCTCGGCCTTCCGCTCGATGCGTCTGATACCGACGCAGTATCCCTGCCGGACGTGCCTGGTCTGGCGACGCCAGATCCGTCGCTGCTCGCTATCCTTCTCTCCCACGGCCATCGCGACCATTGGGGCTTGTTGCCAAAGGTGAAGACGGTGGTGCCCCTGATCATGGGGAAATCTACCGAGAGCATCATGCGTGCGGCAGCAGATTTTGTCCCTGATGCGTTTGCCCCGAAAGCAGTGGTCCATTTAGAAGACAAGAAGCCACTTCAGCTCGGCCCCTTTACGGTGCCCCCCTGGCTTGTCGATCATTCTGCCTTTGACGCCTATGCACTGGAGATCACAGCAGAGGGCCATCGGCTGTTCTATTCGGGCGATTTGCGGGCGCACGGACGAAAAGGGAAGCTGTTCGAGCGCCTCGTCGGGCATCCGCCGCGTAATGTGGACATGATGTTGATGGAGGGGTCGAGTCTGGGACGCCTACCTGATGACGGTGTCTTCCAAACCGAAGAGGGCCTCGAACGCGAGTTTATTGCTCATTTCAAGGCGACGCCGGGCATGGCGCTTGTTGCCTGTTCGGCGCAAAACATAGATCGCGTCGTGACGGTGTTTCGGGCAGCGAAGCAAACTGGTCGGACGTTGATTATTGACGCATACGCGGCCGAGGTTCTCAGCGCGCCTGAATACGGCGCATTCCAAAGGCGGAAGATGGGTGGAGCAACATTGCGTTCTATATCCCGCAGGCTCAGCGCGTATCATTGAAACGGAGGGGTATCGCTTCAATCGTTGATGGTTACCGTAGCTTTCGCTTATGGCCGGAACAGCTTGCCGATTCAGCCTCGCGCTGGGTCATGCTTTTCCGTGTTGCAGGACTTACAACACAACAACGCACTTGCCGGTGCGCGCGTATTCTGGTCGCAATGGGACGGATATCTCAAGGACGGCGCAGGCGAGAAGCTCAAAAAAGAATGTGCTTTCCGTAATATTCCCTTCGCGTCGCTTCACACATCGGGGCACGCAAGCCCTGGCGATCTCAAGCGCCTCGCAGCTGCGATCGCGCCAAAACGTTTGATCCCCATTCATACATTCGAGCGGCTTCGGTTTCCTGAGCTATTTGAGAACGTTGTTCTCGTTGATGATGGTCAATGGATAGGAGTTTAATATGTCAAAGTTTGGTCGTTACCTGCCCGAAGACCTAATAGCCGCTCTAGCCAAGCTCGCAAATGCGAAGTCACAGAATTGGTGGCGTGAAATTCTGGACAATCCAGACCTTCATCTTGCCGTACGCAATGGTTATTTGAATGTTTATACGAAGGGACAAAGCGTATTCAAAATTGAGTTGAGTCATGACAAGCAGCCGTTGATGACGACGCACTATAAATATTTGCTTAAGCCGAAGATGCCAGTCGGCAAAGAGTATATTTCTTTTGACGGCAACGAGTTCTTCGCGGGTAAGCAACCGATAGATCCATCGCTTTTCATTCAGAGTTCTTATATCCAGGGAAAGACTGTATCAGAACTTGCGCGCACGGCGGTTAGCTATTCAAATCCGGAAAAAGCTGGTGTGCATGTTATCGCGAGTGGAAATCCAGACGTCATCGATATGGAAATTGCTTTCAAAAGCGTCAGGGAGCCAGAAGATCCTGCCCCCACGGCCGGACTAGGCGGCGATGACGGCAAGTCAACACTCAGCGCTCGCAGAATAGATTTGGCCGCCCTTCGGGCGGACGGCGATAAAACGGCCTCGTTAGTTTTCTACGAGGCAAAGAGATTTGACGACCCTCGTTTATGGGGAGAAAAGCCGGAAGTGCTAAAGCAGATACAGAGATACGATAAATTCCTGAATGAACATGAAGAGGAACTAAAATTTGCGTACATAAACGCTTGCAAAGCCATAGTGCGGCTTCGTGAAACGCAGGGAGCTAGGTCTGTCTCCCCATTGGTACGCGACGTGTCGCTTGGGAGTAGAGAGTTGGCAATCAACAAGGTGTGCCGTCTGGTGATCTTCGGCTTTGATCGTGATCAGCAAAGAGGGCGACTTAAACAACTTGAAGAGGTCTTGGGTTCAGTCAATCCTATTATTACACGGGGCAGCCCGATAGGCCTCAAGCTGTCGGCGAACGACTAATCAAACGCGCGGTTCCTTCCCATCTGAGCTAGGCGCGACGATTTCTGCGAGGCGCACTTTAAAGACTTGCTTACCAAGTAAGATGAGATTGCTGCTGAGCTGGATCAAATGGTTTATATTGAGAGGGGCAGCGGAAACTTGCATCTGCTCTGAGTGTCATACGAAAAAATACAGCGTACCTGCCCGCAGGAGATAACCGCCGATGCGCAACAGCCATGTGGATAAGCGAGCGGTACGATATGCAGCTCGGCAATTCGTGGCAGAGCCGCATGATCACAAACCCGACGCTCCGCCTCGTAAGAAATTAGAGCCGAAAGTCCCACGACCGAAAGAGTTCACACGGCTGTCACATTTGGTCGACACCTCCGAATACTCGCGAGGCGTCTAATCCGGATTGGAAGGTACGCTGGCGACGACCATCGCAACTAACCGTTGGTGTATAAGTAAACGGCCCGACACAACAACGATTGTCATACCCAAACAGCAATGTAAGTCGTCAACTTCGTGCGCCGAGGGGGACGGGCTGGTCGTCGAGCATCGCCCTTATAACTTTGCGCGTCGTATCGGCATCAAGCTTATGACGCGCGGCGAGGTCTCGGCAATCATTCGCGATGGCGTCGATATCCTGCATTAACTTGAGACGCTTGTACTCGTCGTTGCGCCGAATGCCCATGCTGGCGCCGACAATGTCGAGCACGTTCAAAATGCGGAAGGGATAGTCGTTCTCGTGTGCACATAATTCGCGATGGTCAGGATGAAAAACCGCGACCAAAGCGTCGATTCCTGCGGCGGAAGCAGCCTCGAGTTCATTGCGGTGAAGCTGGCGCCTATATTCGGGTAGAGCGGCGAGATAGTTGCTCATCAGCCCGGCCGCCGGCTGCTGCAAATCTACCAATTTGATACCGGGAACTGCCGCGAGGATTTCTGCAGCCGCCTCCATCGCCCCTGTGAGTCCTGGATGGCGGTGAAGCGCAATCCGCATGTCGACGCGTTCACGCATGAGCGGACGAAGTTGGTCCAGCCGGTCGCGCAGAAACAGCATGAATGGCGTCATTTCAAACGGGCGCGATCCTCGGATCTTTTCGACCTCCGGCATTGCTATTTCGGTGATTTGCACGTGGCAGGACGGACACCAGGAAAGGACTTTTCCGCTTTTGCTCTGCGCTAACTTGTCGATCGTCGCGCTCGCGACGCGCCCATAAGTTTCCGTGTCGCCCGCGCGCAGTCGCATCACCCCGCAACAATGTGTCGGCCCACCCATCACCTGATAGGTGACCCTCAGCGCATCCATGACATCGAGCGCGAGGAGTGCCATATGCGGTGTCTTAAGCACGTTGCAGCCGGTGTAGAACACGAAATCCGGCCGCTCCACTGGCCTCGCGCCGGTGCCGAGACTGTCGCGTCCGCTGTCTTTCTGTCCGAGGCGTTCGAGCAGAGCATCGTCGAGCTGCATCCGTGCCAGATGTGTCACGTCGCGGTTGGTCGTTCGGAAGGCGTCGACGCCTTGTTTCCGCAAATCCGCGATCGGGGTCTTCGCCTTGGCCATTGTGGTGCGGGCGACGGCAAGTAAAAAGCGCGGGTTGACGCCATAATCGCAGGCCCGCACGCAATCGCCGCTCATGACGCAGGCGTCAGCCCAGGCGCTCGCGGAATCGTTGCCTCCGCCGAGGCGCAGGATGTCGATCAGGCCGACGATCACTGCTTTCGGCTCAGCCGTGACGCCACCCGGCATCGTGACCGGACAGGCCTCGACGCATTTGCCGCAACGGGTGCAGGCGTCGATCATGGCATTGACGCGACCATGCATAGCCGACTCGAAAGTTTCACCCATCGAAGCCTCCAGTCTGTGCCGCACCGCTATCGCAGGAAATTGTTACTGGCGAAAAGTCTATCGTTTTTGATCTGAAGATTGAAGTCACGGCATTGCGTGATAGCGGCCCGGCATTGCCGTTATTCGGCGACAGCAACGCCCTGAATTTCGATCATCATAGTCGGATCAGCAAAGCCCGCGACGGTGATGGCGGCGCTCGCTGGAAAGTCCTTGCCGAAGATTTCCGTGCGCAGCTCGGTCATACGTGTTGTGTAGCGCGCATCGATAAGAAACACGGTCATGGTAACGATATCGCTCAACCGAGCGTTGGATTCCGCAAGTGTCTTTTCCAGATTGCGGAAGGTCTGTCGGCACTGGGCGTCAAAGTCTCCCGCGAGCGAGTTGCCGGCATTGTCTATCTGTCCGGTGTGACCGGCGAGCCAAACGATGCGGCCCGCCCCCTCGGTGATAACTGCGGGTGAGAAGGCGCGCTTCTGCTGCCAAGTGCCGCTGTAGAATGTTTTTTTCATGGTGCTCGTGCCATTGCCTGCCCCCGAAGAAGCCAATTATCCATATCCAGGTTTCCCGGATAAGTGCGTACTGTTGTGAATGTAGGCTTATTCTAAACTTGCAGGAAGCCCAGAAGTCAGCCACCAACCTCTGTGAAAAATGTCCCGCCGCTGCCGGGGGCCTATGCGCTTTTGGCGGTCTTGCGCGTCGGTCCCGTCTTCAAAAAAAAGGCACCTCGACTTTCTAAGCCGGACCCGCGCCCTCAACTCTAGTTTTTTCCTCGTTTGAGGGTTAGCCGTCGGCGGCTTCCTTTTGCCCGGAAGCTTTTTAAGCGTGGTTGCCGCTCCGGCGAGGCTTGGGACGGTATCTGAAAGTGGATAAGCGCCCCGTCCATTTCACCGATGCGGGTCTGCCAAATCGGAAGGGTTTGCTGAACATCGGCGGCGGAGATTTCGAAATACTCTGCAAATTGTTGGATCGAGGCAATGCGCTTCGAGCGCAATTAGTACCGTGAGAATTGATCCTTCCCTGCAGAAGCCGGTCGCGAAGGTCTGACGCTGTCGTTTGAAGCGGTTGTTTAATTAGCAGTATGCGAAATACACGAGCTCAGATAACGTATGCACTGCGGACGGCTTCGGACCGAACGCGATGAGCTTTAAAAACAGGCGCGATCAAATCTCATGGGAAGTATTGCTCCGGACGAGCGCGATTTAGATACTAGTAGCCGTATCCTCGCCGCGGCCGAGATGATCTTCGCGGAGAAAGGTCACGAGAATGCATCGCTCCGCGAGATTACGCGCCTCGCCGAAGTGAACATCGCGGCGGTGAACTATCATTTTGGATCGAAGGATGAACTTGTCCGGGCGGTTTTTGAGAGACTGTCGCGTCGCGTCAACCGCGCTCGAGTGGCCGAACTGGACGCATATCTCGCGTTGCTGGGTCGGAAGGGAAAGCCTGATCTGCGCCGGATCGTCGAGATTTTCGTGAAGCCGTATCTAGGCAAGGGAAATGAACATCAGGGGCTGCTGATGGGGCGCCTGATCCTCATTCACCGGCTCTCGTCATCGCCTCTGACAAGGCAGATCATCAAGAATCACTACGATCCGATGGCCAAGCGGTTCATCGACGCCCTGGCGCGCGCTTGTCCTGATGTTGACCGCGCTGAGATGTACTGGCGATACCTGTTTATGGTCAATGCTGTCGTTCTCACCGTGACGGACCAGAGCAAAGACAATCGGATGGCGCGTCTCTCCGGTGGGTTGGTCGATACGTCTGACTCTGGCTCCCTGAAAGAGGCGCTTATGCGCTTCATCGAAGGCGCTATCGCCGGCAACGCCACCTACTCGTAGCAATAGACTCTGCGCAGGTGTTAGGTTCCGTTCGCTCTCGCAGTTATGGTTGACTCTGAATTCAAACTGGTGTTTGAAGCTAATGTTTGAAAAGAGCAATGGTGTTCCAGGGAAGGAATGCCGTGAGTCGCGAGGTAGCAGCATGACCGGTCGCCTAATCGGCGCGGCTGAGGCGGTGGCGTCCGGCGCGAGCACCGGAGGGCCGATCGCGCAATTTAAGAACGTGTCGAAGTCGTTCCGCCGGGGCGACGGCAGGGACCTTCCGGTTGTTACCGGCATCAATCTCGACATCGCGAAAGGCGCCATCGTCACTATTCTCGGTCCATCGGGCTGCGGAAAGTCGACACTTCTCAACATGTTGGCCGGCATTTTTCCACCGACTACGGGCGAGGTGCTATATCACGGCCGAAATCAGGCCGGTCTCAATCACCAGACCGGCTATATGACGCAGAACGATCATCTGCTGCCTTGGCGGACAGTTGCCGGCAATGTGCGCGCGCCGCTGGAAATCCGGAATTTTTCCAAGCGTGATGCCAATGATCGCGTTGGCGCGCTACTCAAGACGGTTGGTCTCGCCGACTTTGGCAGTTCCTATCCAACGCAGGTGTCCGGCGGCATGCGCAAAAGGGCCGCGCTTGACCACCTTGCCGACGCGACCGATAGCTTCGTTGTAGAACGTAATGGTTGAGCACATCGAGAAGATCGCGGACCAGACCGGATACAAGAAGGGGTGGCTGTTACAGAACCTCGTAAAGTCGCTCGCCTACAAGGTCATTACGGATATCACGCCCGCCGACATACATCGTGCCGCGATCACCGATGAAGCCGGTGTGGGTCGGCTCTATGTTTCGATATGTGAGTACGACGGCGGGCCGACACTTACGGCCGCGCTGAAACTTATGCTGCTGACCATGTGCCGCCCCGGCGAAGTGCGACACATGAAACGAAGCGGCCTGCGCCGAAGACAGTAGCGATGAGGTTATAAGCGACGCCCGCCGCCCCAACGCCGATGACCATAAAAGCCGCCGCCGCCAAGCAAGAGAACGAGAAGTACGACGATCAGGATGGTGGACATGTGAGTCTCCAATCTGACGAGACAACACTCACAGGAACAGAGAGTTCCCGGAACCAAGGCGAGGTTGTGGCCTTATTAAGCAGCATTATTGCTATCAGGGAGATTTCTATGAAAACCACAATCGCATTGCTGCTCGCCGCGACCGCGCTCTCGGCTCCTGCTTTTGCCCAGACAAAGGCTCCGACGGCCGCTACTTCCACCTCGACCACGACCACCACCTCGATGGACGCTAGCGGCGAATGGCGCGCGTCAAAGCTGGTTGGCGTCAACGTGTATAACGATCAGAACGAAAGCGTCGGCGAAATCGACGAGGTTCTCATCGATCATAGCGGGAAGGTGGCTGGCCTCGTCATTGGCGTCGGCGGTTTTCTTGGCGTCGGTAAGCAAGAAGTGCTTATGCCGCTCGATAAGGTGAAATTCGTCAACGAGCCGGTGCGTTCGGCCTCGACGACAACCAACACCAAGACAGGCTCAGCCACGACGGGCGCGGCGAACACCGCCAGCACTGCCAATACGCGCGCCAAGACTGAGAAGTGGTATCCCGACCATGCCGTCATTAGTGCGACGAAGGACCAACTCAAGGCCATGCCGCAGTTCAAGTACGACTAAAGCGTTTTCGAGCGAAGTGGATACCGGTTCGCGTGAAGAAAACGCGTCAAAACAAAAAGCTAGAGCCCCGGCTTTGATCCCATCAAAGCCGGAAAGGCTCTAGCGTTCGCTGTTGAGCAAACGATCATTCCGCTTGGCACCGTGACCCATCCCCCGCCAAGCTCACGAGCCCCCGACAATCTGTCGGGGGCTTTTTCATTAGGCCCGTTTCTTTGGCTCACGCCTATCTGCCAGTTATGGCCCCGACCATGGCTGGACGGATCAAACGGCTCGCCGCCGAAGCGCTCGCGAAACAGATCGGCGTCGGCCCGTTCAGCGAAGCAGAGGATAGTCTGCCATTCGTCGCCTTTGAAGATCGAGCCGGCCAGCAGATGCGGGCTTAGCTACTCAAACCGAATCACCGCTTTTCACGCGGCCCGAGGACACGGCCGAGGGTACGAGAGTAGACGCCCATGCGAGAAGACCATATACAGCGGCGTTAATTTGCGCTGCCTTCATGACGGCCAGGGGCGCCACCTTACACCATTGTAACGCCCTCACGCCGGAACTGCCTTTCCGGCGCCCCAATGTGTCGTTTGATTGCCAGCGGGTGTAAGGGAATCCAGAATCATGGCCGAGCTTCTCACGCTGCTGCGCAGGGACCCGGTTACGTCCGCGGCCGGAATCGCCTTCGTTGTCGGCCTCGCCACCATCGGCGGCTTTTTCTTTTTCGAGTACGTGCTGCGTTATCCGCCGTGCCCGCTCTGCCTCGATCAGCGCATGGCCTATTACGTCGGCGTACCGCTGGCGGCGCTGTTGTGGCTGGGGGCCGGACACGGGGCGGCGCGCAAAGTGCTATTTCTCGGATTTCTCGTGATCGCCGCGCTTATGATCTGGAACACCGGGCTGTCGGTGTTTCACGCCGGCGTCGAATGGAAATTCTGGCCCGGCCCGGCGGACTGCTCGGGACCGATCAACAATTTCGGCTCGGCCGGCAGCTTGCTCAAGAGCTTGCAGAGCATCCACATCGTCCGCTGCGATGAAGCGGCGTGGCGCCTGTTCGGCATTTCACTGGCCGGCTACGATGTCCTGGTGTCGCTATTTCTGGCAGCGGTGGCGGCCTTCGGTGCGAAAGCGGCATGGGCGCGGCCCATCGAGGATTAGCAAGGACTGGAAATGATAACGACCACGAAGGAGGGGCGCGCGTACATCCGGCGTCGCCTGCTATTCGTGGCCGTCCGCAGTGATGGATCGAACCTTATCGTTGTCCGCTCGACATCGCCGTTGCAACATATCTAGGTAGCGTGCCGCTCCACCGCAAGACCCAACTATTGGCGAGGTTCATATGACGTCGGCCGAAACGCGCGCTGGCTATGCCGGCACCGCAAAATTTCTGCACTGGCTAATTCTGCTGCTGTTGATCTGTCAGTTTATTTTCGCCTGGACCATGCCGCATATCGGCCGCAACACGCCAGTGACCACGCTCATCAGCCTGCATTTCACCTTCGGAATCATCATTCTCGCGGTTGCGGTCATCCGGCTGGCGTGGCGGTTCTCCCATGGCGAGCCGGAGCCGGAAGACGGGCTGCCGCCGTGGCAGACGACGACGGCGCGCATTGTCCATTGGCTCCTTTATCTTCTGTTGTTCGTGGTGCCGATCCTGGGCTGGATCAACGCCTCATGGCGCGGCATGCCGGTCGCGATGTTCGGGCTTGAGTTGCCGCGCCTGGTCGCGACGCGCGCGCCTGGCTGGCAGTGGACCGGCGACATTCACGGGCTGCTGGCGGAATATGGCATGCTGACGCTGGTCGGCCTGCACGTGCTGGCCGCGCTCTATCACCACTTCGTCCGCCACGATGGCGTGCTGAAGCGGATGCTGCCGGGAAGAAGCTGATAAAGCTTACGGATCGAGCTCGGTGTCCCAATAAAGATAATCGAGCCAGCTATCGTGCAGATAGTTCGGCGGGAACAGCCGGCCATTGCGATGCAGGTGATGCACCGTCGGCTGGAACGGCATCTGCGACGGAAACATGCGTGCTTCCGCCATCGTCAGGCTGCCCTTGCGCAAGTTGCACGGCGAGCAGGCCGCGACCACGTTGTCCCAGGTGGTGTGGCCGCCGCGCGAGCGCGGGACCAGATGATCGAAGGTCAGGTCATCGCGGTCGCCGCAATAGACGCAGGAAAAGCGGTCGCGCAGGAAGACGTTGAAGCGGGTGAAGGCCGGATGCGTCGATGGCTTCACGTAAGTTTTGAGCGAGACCACGCTCGGCAGTTTCATCTCGAACGAAGGACTGTGGACGGCGTGGTCGTAATTGGCGACGATGTTCACGCGGTCAAGAAAGACGGCCTTGATCGCGTCCTGCCAGGACCACAAGGACAAAGGATAATAACTCAACGGCCGGAAGTCAGCGTTGAGTACCAGGGCCGGAAACCCGGCAGGCGAAACGTGCACGTTCAAGCGCCGCTCCTTAAACCTCCTAGGACAGCCGCCGCCACGCGGCCTATGCACTACTAATAGTGCAGCGTGACGGGATTGTGAAGTCGGGCAGCGGTGTGTCCTAGCCGGCGAACCGCCGTGCGAGAAATTCGCCACCGTGACGCAGGCCCTCGGGGTCGATGCCGTGCCCGATGCCGGGTGAGATGTGCCATTGCGTCGGGATTTCGAGCGCCGCGAGCCCCTGCGCCGCGTGGAACACCGCCGGCACCGGCACCACCTGATCCGCGTCGCCATGCACCAGCAGCACGGGCGGCCTGCTCGTGATCTCGGCGGCAAAGGCGTCCGGGTCGGGATCTTCCGGCAGCACCAGCATGCCGGAATAACCGACAATGGCGGCGGGCGCGACGGCGCGGCGCAGCCCGACATGCAGCGCCATCATGGTGCCCTGGCTGAACCCGACCAGTGCCAGCGCCCGCGGCAGCAGGCCGCGGCGCTCAAGTTCGGCGTCAAGAAAGGCATTGACCGCCGGCGCTGCCGCATTGACGCCGATCCAGCGTTCGTTGGGATCGCGAAAGGTCAGCGGAAACCATTCGCGGCCCATCGGCGATTGGCCGCACGGGTTTGGCGCATGCGGCGACACGAAAGCCGTATCCGGCAACAGGCCCTGCCAGGCACGGCCGATATCGATCAGGTCATTGCCGTCGGCGCCGTAGCCGTGCAGGAAAACGACGAGATTTTTGGCCTTGCCCGACGCAGCTTCGAGACGCGGTCCGTCAAGTTCAGCCATTACGCTTCTTCCTTTTTGCGACTCTCTTCGCGGGCTTCGGCTTCGCAGGCTTTTGGACCGCCGGCTGAAGGCCGATGCCCTCACGTTTCTTCACGACATGATAGTAGGCCCACATCAAATGTGCCGCCACGCCACGCCATGGCCGCCACGCTTCGGCAATTCTGGTCAGAGCCTTGGCATCGGGACGCTTGCGCAGGTTAAGCGCAATGCGCGCCGCTTCCTGCACAGCGAGATCGCCGGCCGGAAAAGCGTCGGCGTGGCCGAGGCAGAACAGCAGATAGATATCCGCGGTCCACGGCCCGACGCCATGCAGCGCGGTGAGCAAAGCGTGCGCGGCGTCGGCATCCATCTCGCCGACAGCGGTCAGATCGATCGCGCCGGAGCCGACCGCCTTGCCGATTTCCTTGATCGATTTGATCTTGGCGTTGGAAAGCCCGAGCCGCTTGAGCTTGTCGGTGCGTGCGGTGCGCACGGCGTCGTGGTGAAACGGATCGAAGGCCGCAAACAGCCGATCGCGAATGGCGGCGGCGCTGGCGACGGACAATTGCTGGCCGCAGACGATCGCGCACAGGCCGGCAAATCCACCCTCGCGCTGGCGCAGCGCGAAAGCGCCCGCCTTCTCGGCAATCGGCGCGAGGCGCGGATCGGACTCGATCAGTTCGGCAAGGCCGGCCGCAAGATCGGCCTCGGTTTTGAGGAAATGTGTCATGACATTCTTGCTAATACACCGTTCGTCCCCGCGAAAGCCGGAACCCAGCTAATTCCGCTTGACTGGATTCCCGGTTACGCGGGAATGAGCGGGGGACTGTCATGCGGCGATCGACACAATCAACACCACCCGTTTTCCGTTTTGCGCCGTCGCCGAATGGCTATCTGCATCTCGGGCACGCGCTGTCAGCGTTGATGAATGCTGATATGGCGCATGCGGCCGGCGGGCGCATGCTGCTGCGCATCGAGGATATCGACGCGACACGCTGCCGGCCTGACTATGAGACGGCGATTTATGAGGACCTAGCCTGGCTCGGACTTGCGTGGGACAGGCCGGTGCGGCGGCAATCTGAGCACTTTGCCGACTACCAAGCCGCATTGGCGAAGCTCGATGACATGGGGCTCATCTATCCGAGCTTTGAAAGCCGCGCCGAAATCGCCGCGATGGTCGCCGCGCGCGAGGCCGAGGCGCCATGGCCGCGCGATCCCGATGGAGCGCCGCTTTATCCCGGCAAAGCCAAATCGCTCTCCGCGTCCGAACGCAGGCGCGGCGTGGCGTCCGGCGAGCCTTATGCCTTGCGGCTCGATATGGCGGCTGCGCTGGCGCGGGCCGGATCGCTGTCGTGGTCCGAGTCAGGCGCGGGCCCAAACGGCGAAACCGGCACCATCGCGGCCGATCCGACGATCTGGGACGACGTAATTCTCGCCCGCAAAGATGCTCCGGCCAGCTATCATCTCGCCGTGGTGGTGGATGACGCCGCGCAGGGCGTTACCGATGTGGTTCGTGGCGCCGACCTGTTTCACGCCACCGCCATTCATCGCCTGCTGCAAACGCTGCTTGGCCTCAATGCACCACGTTACCACCACCACCGGCTGGTGCTCGATGCCGGCGGCCGCAAGCTGTCGAAATCGAGCAGCGCCACCGGCTTGCGCGAACTGCGCAATCAGGGCGTGACGCCCTCCGACATTCGCAAAGCCGTCGGGCTCGATTGATGCTCCCGTCCGTGCCATGGTTCCCCCCGGCGGGGCAGGGGACTGATGGCAAAACGAGCGGCGGCACGGCCGGCCAGAAAAAGGCGTCTGAAATCGGCGGTGAAGCGGCAGCGTAAGCGGTCGCCGGCCGCACCCGCATGCCTGCCCGCGATCGGCGCCATGCGCGCCGTCGAGGCGGCGCTCGCCGGCATCGCCCACGACATTCGCACGCCGCTGACCGGCATCGTTGCGCTGGCCGAATTGCTGGCGGCATCCGATCTTGCCCCGCGCGAGCGCGAATGGGCCAATGCCATCAAGAGCGGCGCGGGCCATCTGGCGGCTTTGAGTTCGCTGATTATCGACGCGGTCAAAGCCGACGCGACCGGGCTGACGCTGCGCCACGAGCCGTTCTCGCCACGTGCGCTGGCCGACGCAGTCGCGGCGGCACTGACCGCGCGCGCCGTCAACAAAGGTCTCGCCTGCACCGTTGCCATCGCGCCGGATATACCGGCTTTGGTTTCCGGCGATGGTCTGCGGCTGCGCGCGGCGTTGGAAAATCTGGCCGACAACGCGGTGAAATTCACCAGTCAGGGCACCGTCGCGCTGGTGGCGAATGTCGAACCGGCCCCGCGCGGCCGATTGCGGCTGATCTTCACCCTGTCCGATAGCGGCATCGGCATCAGCCCCCATGAGATGAGGAGCCTGTTTCGCCCATTCGCGCAGGCCAGCGAGACGATCGCCCGCCGCTATGGCGGCGCAGGGCTGGGTTTGAGCTTCGTCAAACGCGTTGCCAAGGCGATGGGCGGCGACCTTAAAGTTGCCAGCAAGCAAGGCGGGGGTTCGACGTTCCAGTTCAGCGCGTTGGTCGTGCGCGCCGAAGCAGACCTCGCGGGAAAGCCGCCGTTTTCGGGTAAGCCGCCGGCGCTGTCGTTGTTGTGCGCCGAGGACAATCCGTTCGGCCGCGTGGTCATGAACACGATTCTCGGCGAACTCGGTCATCGTGTCGATTTCGTCGAAACCGGCGAGGCTGCCATCACCGCAGCAGCGCGGGGCGGTTACGACGCGCTGCTGATGGACGTGACGTTGGCCGGCATCGATGGATTGGAAGCGACGCGCCGCATCCGCGCGCTGCCGGGGAAAGCCAGACGCGTAACGGTAATCGGCGTTTCCGGCCGGGACGACCCGGCAACCGAAAAGGCGGCGCGGGCGGCGGGAATGAATTTTTATTTTGTAAAGCCGGTCAGCCCAAGGCAGTTGGCCGAGGCTTTGGCCGAAGCCTCCGCTCGTCCCCGCGAAAGCGGGGACCCAGGCTAAGCCAAGCACTGGATTCCCGCTTTCGCGGGAATGAGCGGAGTGTGTGGACGTTACGAATTACTCATCCCATTCGCGCGCTCGACGATCCGCACCACGTCCGACATGATCCGGTTCAACTCGAAATCCTTCGGCGTGTAGACCGCTGCGACGCCGGCTCTTTCCAGAGCTTCGGCGTCCTCCGGCGGAATGATGCCGCCGACCACCAATGGCATTGTCATGCCGGCTTCCTTCATGCGCGCGACCACGTCAGCGACCAGCGGCAGATGGCTACCCGACAATACCGATAGGCCGATAACGTGGGCGTCCTGCTCGCGCGCGGCTGCGACGATTTCTTCCGGCGTCAGGCGAATGCCTTGATAGACCACCTGCATGCCGGCATCGCGCGCACGCACGGCGATCTGCTCGGCGCCATTGGAGTGGCCGTCGAGGCCGGGTTTGCCGACCAGGAAGGTGAGCCGGCGGCCGAGCTTGCGCGACACGCGATCGACTTCGGCGCGAATATCGTCGAGCCCGTCGACATCGTTGCGCATGGCATTGCCGACGCCGGTCGGCGCGCGGTATTCGCCAAAGGTCTCGCGCAGCGTCCAGGCCCATTCGCCGGTGGTGACGCCGGCTTTGGCGCAGGCGATCGACGGCGGCATGATGTTGTTGCCGGCGACGGCGGCTTGCTTCAATTCGGCCAGCGTTGCGGCCACCGCCTTCGGGTCGCGTTGCGCCCGCCACGCCGCCAGCCGCTCAAGCTGATTGCGCTCGGCATCTTCCGAAACGGTCATGATGGCATCGATGCCGCCGGTGAGCGGCGAAGGTTCGGTCTCGAGATATTTATTGACGCCGACGACGACCTGCTCGCCGCGCTCGATGCTCTCGAAGCGCGCGCTGTTGGACTCAACCAGACGCTGCTTCATGTATCCGCTCTCGACCGCCGCGATGGCGCCGCCCATGGCTTCGATATTGGAAAGCTCTTCCATCGCCTCGGCCTTGAGCGCATCGACCTTGCGTTTCATCTCGGCGGAGCCGTCGAAGATGTCGCCGAATTCGAGCAGGTCGGTCTCAAAGGCGAGAATCTGTTGCATGCGCAGCGACCATTGCTGGTCCCACGGTCGTGGTAGGCCGAGCGCTTCGTTCCAGGCCGGCAGTTGCACGGCGCGAGCGCGCGCATTCTTCGACAGCGTGACCGCCAGCATTTCGATCAGAATGCGTGTGACGTTATTTTCCGGTTGCGGCTCGGTGAGACCCAGAGAGTTCACCTGCACGCCGTAGCGGAACAGCCGCTGCTTCGGGTCGGTAATGCCGTAGCGATTTTGGGTGATCTCGTCCCACAATTCGACGAAGGCGCGCATCTTGCAGATTTCGGTAATGAACCGCATGCCCGAATTGACGAAGAAAGAAATACGGCCGACCACCTCGCCGAATTTCTCCTGACTGACTTCTCCGGAAGCTTTCACCGTGTCGAGCACGGCGATTGCAGTCGCCAATGCAAAGGCCAGTTCCTGTACCGGTGTCGCGCCTGCTTCCTGAAGGTGATAGGAGCAGATGTTCATCGGATTCCACTTCGGCAACTCCGACGTCGTGAAGATCGCGATGTCCTTGATCAGCCGCATCGATGGCACTGGCGGAAACACATAGGTGCCGCGCGACAGATATTCCTTGATGATGTCGTTCTGGATCGTGCCGGTGAGGCGGTCGCGCGGCGCGCCCTGCTCGTCGGCGACCGCGATATAGAGCGCCATCAGCCACGCCGCAGTGGCGTTGATGGTCATCGAGGTGTTCATGGTGTCGAGCGGAATTCCATCGAACAGCGCCCGCATGTCGCCGAGGTGGCTGACCGGCACGCCGACCTTTCCGACCTCGCCTTTGGCGAGAACGTGATCGCTGTCGTAGCCGGTCTGGGTCGGCAGATCGAAAGCGACGGACAGGCCGGTCTGGCCCTTGGACAGGTTCTTGCGGTACAGCGCGTTGGAATCGGCGGCGGTGGAATGGCCCGCGTAGGTACGGAAAATCCAGGGTTTGTCGCGTTTGCTCGTGTCGCGCATCGGATGTTTCCTGGCTCATATCCTTGCCCTCGCAGTCTGGCCGGTCCATTGTTGCAATGCAACATAAATTGCGTCAGACTGATGGTGTTTCGGCCTTCTGAAAGCTTGTCTCTTAAGGAGTGTGCTGATGCCGGCTGCTGCCCCAGTGCGAAGCATGGCCCCGCTTAAGGACCTCTACGCAATCGGTGAGATGCCTCCGCTCGGTCATGTGCCCGAGAAAATGCACGCTTGGGTGATCCGGCAGGAGCGACATGGGCCGCCGGAGGAATCCATGCAGCTCGAGGTCGTGCCGACCTGGACCATCGGCGAGGACGAAGTCCTGCTGCTGGTGATGGCCGGCGGCGTCAATTACAACGGCATCTGGGCTGGCCTAGGCCAGCCGATCACGCCGTTCAACGTGCACAAGCAGCCCTATCACATTGCCGGGTCCGACGCCTCGGGCGTCGTCTGGGCGGTGGGCTCCAAGGTCAAGCGCTGGAAGGTCGGCGACGAGGTCATCGTCCATTGTAACCAGGACGATGGCGACGACGAGGACTGCAATGGCGGCGATCCGCTGCTGTCGCCGTCGCAGCGCATCTGGGGCTATGAAACCCCGGACGGTTCGTTCGCGCAATTCTGCCGCGTGCAGTCGCGGCAACTGATGCAGAAGCCGGCGCATCTGACCTGGGAGGAGGCGGCCTGCTACACGCTGACGCTGGCGACCGCCTATCGCATGCTGTTCGGCCACGCGCCGCACACGCTTAAGCCCGGTGATAACGTGCTGGTGTGGGGCGCCTCCGGCGGCCTCGGCGTGTTCGGCCTGCAACTGGTGGCGGCTTCCGGTGCCAATGCGATCGCGGTGGTGTCCGACGAATCGAAGATGGACTACGTCTTCAATCTCGGCGCCAAGGGCGCCATCAACCGCAAGGAGTTCAACTGCTGGGGCCAGCTTCCGCAAGTGAACTCGGCCGAATATAACGACTGGAGCAAGGAAGCGCGCCGCTTCGGTAAGGCGATCTGGGACATCACGGGAAAACGCGACGTCGATATCGTCTTCGAGCATCCGGGCGAGGCGACGTTTCCGGTATCTTCGATGGTGGTCAAGCGCGGCGGCATGGTGGTGTTCTGCGCCGGCACCACGGGCTTTAACATCACGTTCGACGCGCGCTACGTCTGGATGCGGCAGAAGCGCATTCAGGGCTCGCACTTCGCGCATCTAAAGCAGGCGTCGGCGGCCAATCGCTTCGTGTTGGAACGGCGCATCGATCCATGCCTGTCGAAGACATTCCCGTTCGCGGAAATTCCGAAGGCGCACACCATGATGTGGAAGAACCAGCATCCGCCCGGCAACATGTCGGTGCTGGTCGGGGCGCCGTCGCTGGGCCTCAAGACCCTTGACGATGTGCAGGAAGTAGCCGGACCGATCTAGGTCTCAACGCCGACAGAACCCTACGGGAGGAAGCATGAGCGCAACCAGCGTAGGATTCGTCGGTCTCGGTCTGATGGGGCAGGGCTTCACGCAACGGCTCTGCGAAAAAGGTTATCGCGTCGTCGGCTTCGATGCCGATGCCGACAAAACGCAGGCCGCCGCCACCTGGGGCGTGACGCCGGCAAACAGCGTCGCCGACGTCGCCGCCGCCGCCGACATCGTTTTCATTTGCGTCATCAACACCGCCGCCGTTGCCGATGTCGCGCTCGGCACGCGCGGTCTCATCGCCGCAAAGGATATCGGCGGAAAAACCTGCGTCGATCTTTCGACCACTGAACTCGACACCACCCAACGGATTGCGTTGGCGCTTGGCGAACGGGGTATGACGTTTGTCGATGCACCGGTATCGGGCGGTCCCGGCGCGGCGAAAGCCGGCGCGCTGGCGATCATGGCCGGCGGCACCGAGGCGGCGATTGCCAGGATTTCAGCCGTCATGGCCGATCTCGGCACGATGACCCATATGGGTCCGGTCGGTACCGGGCAGGCCACCAAACTGGTCAATCAGACCATCGTGCTGACGAACTTCTGCGTGCTGGCGGAAGCGTTACGCTTGGCGCAGGCCTACGGCGTCGATGCGTCGAAAATTCCCGAGGCGCTCAAAGGTGGTTTTGCCGGCTCGAATATGCTCGGGCCGATATTTCCGCAGATGCTGGCCGAGGATTTCGCGCCGCGCGGTTTTGCGCGTCAGGTCCTGAAGGATCTCGAAATGCTCCAAAGCGCGGCGCGCGACCGCCATCTGGCGATGCCGATGGCATCGCAGGCTTTGACCTTGTACCGGCTGCTGATCGCGGCGGGTAAAAGCGAACTCGACGCCGCCGCGGTCGTCACGCTTTTTCCGCGGGAGGCTGCTCACTGAAGGGATCGGCGGTTTTCGGCTCTTCGGCTTTGCCGTCACGCCGGTGTTGCCGCGCCTTGCAAATCGCGGAATTGAGTTCTCCGCCGAAGATGAAGATCGAGGCGCAGACGTAGAGGAAAATCAGCGCGATCATCGCCGACGCCAGGCCGGCATACATCGTTACATAAGCGAAGGCATAGTCGGAGAGGTAACGTCCGAAAGCGATGCCGCTGACCATCCACAGCAGGATCGTGGCAATGATGCCGGGCGCGATCTCGATGAACGAACGGTGCCCGGCCGGCAGCCAGCGGTGCAGAATGAGCAGCGAAATCACCAGCACCGTCGCCGCCACGGCAAAACGCGCGAAAGTGATGATGCCGGTCAACGGCGCCAGCGTCGGTACGTAAAACAGCAGTTTGTACCAGATGAACGGCGCCAGCACGACGAGAAAGGCGAAAGCGAGCAGCGCCACCGCGCCGACCAGCACATAGACGATCGACTCGAGTCGCAAGAGCCACCACGATCGCTGCTCCGACAGGTCGTAAGCGCGGTTCAATCCGATGCGCAGGCTTTCGACGCCACTGGAAGCGAAATACAGCGCGAACAACACGCCGAAAGTCAGTACGTCGCCGCGGCGGCCGACCAGCACGCCGGTGATGTCGAGCGAAATCGGCCCGGCGACTTCCTTCGGCCAGGCTTCGAGCAGAATGCGGGCGGCTTCGTCGGCGAGTTCCTTGGAGCCGAAGAACACGCCGGCCAGCGCGGTGACCACGATCAGGAAGGGAAACATCGCCATCAACGTCGACAGCGCGATATGGCTCGCAATGGCCCAGCCGTCATCGACGAGAAATTGCTGTGAGGCGTCTACCAAAATATGGAATGACGGTTTCAGGAAGCGCAATGCGCAAGGCCTCGTGGCGGCGTGTCCGCTCTTGATGAGAATGGCTATCGGCCCCGGGTTTGCAAGGGCATTGTAGCCGGGTGCAACGGGATTCCGGAAAAAGCTAAGCCGCCTGCACGTCGTTGAGGAACCGGCGCACTTCAGCTTCGAGGCCTTCGGCTTCAATGGTCACTGCGTCGGCGAGGTTCTTGACATCGGCGGCCGTGGCACGGGCGTCGGTGGTGACGCCGGCGACGCGGAACATTGCATTGGCGCCATTGCTGGCTTCGCCGGACGCGCGGTTGACGCCCTCGGCAATAGCGGCGACCGCCGCGTTCTGCTGCGCCACGGTGGCCGCGACGGCGGTGGCGATGGAGGACATGTCGCGGATGACGGTGTTGACCTGTTCGATGGCTTGCGCGGCATCCGCCGCCGCCGACTGGATCGCTCCGACCTGTTCTGCAATCTCCTCGGTCGCCTTGGCGGTCTGGCCGGCGAGCGACTTGACCTCGGAAGCAACAACCGCGAAGCCGCGACCGGCATCGCCCGCGCGCGCCGCCTCGATCGTGGCGTTGAGCGCCAGCAGATTGGTCTGCCCGGCGATCGCCTGAATAAGTCCGACGACCTCGCCTATACGGGTGGCGGCATCGCCGAGTTCGGTCATGGTGCGGACGGTGCGTTGGGCCTCCGATACGGCGCGTCCGGCCACGTCGGTGGATTTTGACGCCTGCGAGGCGATCTCGCCGATCGAGGCGGCCAGTTCTTCGACCGAGCTTGCCGCCGCGGCGACGTTGCCGGACGCTGCGGTGACACGCTGCTCGGCGGTATGAGCTTCCGACGACACAGTGTCGGCGGTCCTGTTGAGATCCGTCGAACTGGCTTCCAATTGGGTTGCCGCCGAACGCAACTTGCCCAGCGCATTGCCGACAGAATGCTTGAACACCTCGATGGTGGTGGCGATGGCTTCGCTACGGGCTTCGCGGGCGCGGCCGGTCTCGCTCTGGTTCTGCGCCAGCCGCTCGCGTTCGATCATGGTGTCGCGGAACACGATCACGGTACGCGCCATCTCGCCGATCTCGTCGCGGGCCTTGGTCGCCGGAATGCGGGCGGCGGTGTCGCCGCCGGCCAGCCGTTTCATGACATCGGCCAATCCGTGCAGCGGCCGCGTGATGCTGCGTCCGATCAGCCAGCTAAAGCCGAGGCCGAGGGCGACCATGCCGATCCCGACGAGGATGATGCCGTTGCGGGTGTAGCGCTGCGATACCAACATTGCGTCGACGGCCCGGGCTGCCGCACCGTTCGCGGCCGTGATGACGGCATCCGCAGGCGGCAACATGTTCTGGCCGTCTATATCGATCAGCGCGCGCAAGGGATGGGCGCGGTCGGTGATCTCGATCCATTTGGCGAATATATCGACGTATTCTTTCACGTCGCCCTCGAGTTTCCCCTTCATCTCGTCGGTGCCGTCGATATTGGAAAAAATTTTCTCGAATTGCTGATAGCCAGCGTTGAATTGTTGCTGGGTCAGTTCGCGCGGGTCAAGCCGATACTCGGCTTCCTGATGGCGCATGGCCAACAGCACCATGGTAATCCGCTTGGCCTCGGTATCGGCCAGCCATGACAGATTGTTGTTGATCGCGGATTCGATTCTATTGCCGGCGTTTTTCAACGCGGCGCGCAGGCCTTCTTCGTCGGAAAAGCCGAGCACACGCTGCACCGCGTAAAGGTTGCCGTAGTTCTCCTTGATGTCGGCGAGCAAATTGCGCAACGTCGTCAGATCGTCATGGTGGAGATTCCCGACCGATGCCTCGATGGCGGCGAGGCTCTTGGTCGCCAACGCTTGCGATTGTTCAAAGGCTTCCGGGGTCGCGTTGTGACCGACGCCAAACTCGTTGACTGCAATCCGCATCGAGGCAATGGCATTCTTGAAGTCGCGGCTGGCATCGGCCAGGGCATGCGACTGTCCGACGGTTTGGAACGCCTGGGCGACGTCGTCCTCGCCGGCAATATAGGTCAGGCCATTGGCGAGAAAGCCCACGACCGGAACCACGGCCAGCGCAATCAGGCGGGTGCGGACGGAGAATGTCGTGAGCAGCCGGCTTAGCGCGTTCGGCAGGGCGGATATCCGATAAGGGGCCATGGATCCTGTGCGATCTCGCCGGTGATGGGAATAAAACGCAAGAATACAGCGTGAAGGGTCCGCTGACAGGAAAGCGCGAAATGGTTAATTTTATAGCAATTTCGCATGCTAAACCGGATCGCGGGATCGAAATTGCCGTCGTTTCGCACATTGGCTTTTGTGCAGCGCACGCTTAGTCTGCTCGCAAGTATCACTGTCGATCGCCAAGGGACTTCCGAAATCCAATGCCGATTGCCGCCGCCCGTTCTGCCGCCGGACATGAACTGATCGAACTTGGCCGCGAGGCGATCGCGGCGCTCGACGCTCTGCTCGCCGATGCCACCGCCAAGGTGCGCGAGCGGGTAACGGTGGAGGGCCATTCGGTCGCCAAACTGTTCGACCGCGAGCAGCGCGCCACCCATGGCCTCGCCTGGCTCGCAACTTATGTCGAGGCGGTGCGCCAACTCGCCGCTTATGCCGAACGCATGGCGGCGAATGACGCCTTGGGCGAACTGGAGGAGCACCTGGTCCGCATCGGGCTCGGCGAATGCCTGGCCCAGATCGTCGGCGGCATTCCGATGAGCCAGGGCGAAATCGTGCGACCCGCCGACCTTGGGCTGACGCCGTCGCAGGTCGCGTCCCGGATCAATCCGATGGTCGAGAACCTGATCGTCTCCGGCAACACGGCCGAGCGGCGCGTGCGGGTGATGGAATTGATCCACGGCCACCATGGCGCCACGGTCGGCGCCTGCGGCCTCGACGAGACGCTGGAATCGATCCGCGAGGAAATGCGCCGCTTCGCCGACAACGAGGTGATCGCAAGCGCGCAGAGCTGGCACCGCACCAATAGCTACATCCCGATGGAGGTCATCGCGCAGATGGCCGAACTTGGCGTTTTCGGACTGACGATTCCTGAAGAGTTCGGCGGCATGGGGCTCGGCAAGGAATCGATGTGCGTCGTCTCCGAGGAATTGTCGCGCGGCTATATCGGCGTCGGCTCGCTCGGCACGCGCTCGGAAATTGCGGCCGAACTTATTCTCAGTGCCGGCACCGCGGAGCAAAAGACAAAATGGCTGTCGAAGATCGCCTCCGGCGAAGTGCTGCCGACGGCGGTGTTCACCGAGCCGAATACCGGCTCGGATCTCGCTTCGCTCAAGACGCGCGCGGTGCGCGACGGCAATGTCTATAAGGTCTACGGCAACAAGACCTGGATTACCCATCCGGTGCGCGCCGATCTCATGACGCTGCTGGTGCGCACGAATCCGAAGGAAGCCGGCCATCGCGGCCTGTCGATGCTGCTGGCCGAGAAGCCGCGCGGCACCGATGCCGATCCGTTTCCCGCCAAAGGTATGACCGGCACCGAAATCGAAGTGCTCGGCTATCGCGGCATGAAGGAATATGAAATTGCCTTCGACGGTTTCGAGGTCAAGGCCGAGAATTTGCTCGGCGGCGTCGAAGGCCTCGGTTTCAAGCAACTGATGCAGACGTTTGAATCGGCGCGCATCCAGACGGCGGCGCGCGCCATCGGCGTGGCGCAGGCGGCGATGGAGCAAGCGCTGGCTTATGCCCAGACGCGTGTCCAGTTCTCGCGACCAATCGCGGAATTTCCGCGCGTCGCCGACAAGATCGTGATGATGGCGGTGGAAATCATGATCGCGCGGCAACTCACGTACCACGCTGCGCGTGAAAAAGATTCCGGCAGGCGGTGCGATCTCGAAGCTGGCATGGCGAAACTCTACGGCGCGCGCGTCGCCTGGGCCAATGCCGACAATGCCGTGCAGGTGCATGGCGGCAACGGTTTCGCGCTCGAATTCCCGGTCTCGCGCATTCTGTGCGATGCCCGCATTCTCAATATTTTCGAGGGTGCTGCGGAAATCCAGGCGCAGGTCATCGCAAGACGCCTGCTCGACGGCACCAATTAGATCGCCCGCAACGAATCCGATCCCTCCCGCGTTGATCTTCGTCCGTCGCGCCGCGGCGGCGCTGAACGACAGGCATATCGGCGGGAGATTTTTATGGGTGAATTTAAGATCCAAGCGGGCGAATGGGTGGTGGTCTGCGACGGCACCAAGGCGCTGATTCTGGAAAACGTCGGGGACGCCACGTTTCCCAATCTCAGAACCCGCGAGGTTTACGAGCACAAGGCTCTGGCTACGCACGAGCTTGGTTCCGACGCACCGGGGCGGACCCACAATTCGGTCGGTCATAGCCAGAGCGCCATGGAACAAACCGACTGGCACGACCAGGAGGAGCAAGGATTCCTCGCCGATCTGATCAAGAAGCTCGACGCGGCGGTCGAGCAGCAGAAGGTCAAGCGCATGATCGTGGTGGCTCCGCCACGAGCGCTCGGCAAGATCCGGCCGCTTTACAGCCACGCCTTGCGTGCGGCTGTAAAGCGCGAAGTCGACAAGGACTTCGTCAAGCTGCCGGTGCATGAGATCGAAAAACACCTTACAGCCTGACAGCCGCGCGATTGTGACTGGTCGGCCGGAATGACAATGCTATTGTCCTGCGCGAATCTTGGGGCGGTTGGACCGGCGAATGGGAAATCTGTACGGGCTGGTGCGTCGTGCTGCGGCCGGTGCGACGATGCTGGTTCTGACCGGCGCAATGACCGGCTGTGTGTGTGACGCCGCATGGGCGCAGGCGCATGTTGCGCCGCGCGAGGAAGCCGCGCCGGCGGCGACCGCGCCGGACGCCAATCCGGTCAGCAATCCGATCGCCGTTCCCGGCTTCTGGGACCCGCGCCGCCGGCCGGAGCGGCCCGACCTGACGCGCATCGGCGTCATCCGCTTCCTCACCGAGACCGATTACCCGCCTTTCGATTTCGCAGGCGCCGATGGCATGCCGGCCGGCTTTAACGTCGATCTGGCGCGATTGATTTGCGAGGAGATCAAGGCCGCCTGCACCGTGCAGATGCGGCGCTTCGACACGCTGATCGATGCTCTCAACACCAATGCCGGCGACGCCGTGATCGCGTCGATTGCGGCGACACCGGAGATGCGCAAGAAAGTCGACTTCAGCGATCCTTATTATCGCACGCCTGCGCGTTTCGTCGCCAAGCGCGGCAGCGACATCGATGTTGCCGCGCTCGACGGCAAGAAAATCGGCGCCATCGAAGGCACCGCGCATGAGGCCTATCTCAAGGCGTTGTTCACCGAAGCCGAATTGCATTCGTACCCGACTGCCGATGCTGCCCGCGCCGCGCTCAAGAAAGGCGAGATCGACCTGCTGTTCGGCGACGGCATCTCGCTGTCGTTCTGGCTCAACGGCACCGACTCCGGTAACTGCTGCGAATTCCGCGGCGGACCGTATCTCGAAAGCCGCTATTTCGGTGAGGGCGTCGGCATCGCCGTCAAGCGCGGCAACGATCTGTTGCGGCAGGCGTTCAACTGGGCGCTGTTTCGGCTGTGGGAGAAGGGCCGCTTCACCGATCTGTGGCTAAAGTATTTTCCGATCAGCCCGTTTTAAGAAACGCCACCGCGCCATTGCCTGCTGCCCTACCGGTGGCGAAGGTCGCCTGCAACAAATAGCCGCCGGTCGGCGCATCCCAGTCGAGCATTTCACCGGCAACAAATATACCGGGATAACGCCGCAGCATGAACCGCTCGTCGAGTTCGGAAAATTTGACGCCGCCCGCTGTCGAAATAGCGGTGGCGATGGGCTGAGCGCCGGTCAGCCGCACCGGTACCGACTTGATCAGGCCGGCGATGTCGCGGCCGCCGAGCGCCGCAAGCGTCAAGCCTTTGGCCAGCGCCGCCTCACGCACGAGAGACAGCGCTGGGGGCGACAGGTGCGTGGCCTTGCGCAGAAAATTCGACAACGATTGCTTGCCGCGCGGCGCAGACAGCCGCTCGCCGAGCTTGGCCACAGCAATATCGGGCAGAAGGTCAATGGTGACCGTCGCTTCGCCGTCGTGCTCGATTGCATCGCGCAATGATGATGACAGCGCATAGACGGCGCCGCCTTCCAGGCCGTCGCGCGTGATCATCGCCTCGCCGCGCACGCTGCGGCCGGCGAACGTCAGGCTTATGCGCTTGAGCGGGTGGCCTTCGAAACCGCGCAATACATCCGACCACACGGCGGTGAAGCCGCAGTTCGCCGGCCGTAGCCGCGAAATCGCGATGTCTTGTTCGGCCAGGATCGTAGCCCAATGCCCGTCAGAGCCGAGCTTGGGCCAACTGGCGCCGCCGAGCGCGAGTACGATCACGTCCGGCTCGACCGACACTTTCTCATCATCGACGACGAAGCCGAGATTACCGTCTTCATCCCAGCCGTCCCAGCGATCGCGAAGTTTCGTCGCGACGCCTAGATTGCGCAGGCGCAGCAACCAGGTCCGCAGCAGCGGCGAGGTTTTGAGAACGGTCGGAAATACCCGTCCGCTTGAGCCGACAAACGTCGGTTGGCCGAGGCTGTCACTCCACGCCCGCAGTGCCGATGGTGGAAAAGCCTCGATCGCCGCCCGCAGTAGCGGATCGATGTCGCCGTAGCGTTCGAGGAATTTCGGCAATTCCTCGCTGTGCGTGAGGTTGAGCCCGCCGCGTCCGGCCAGCAGGAACTTGCGGCCGAGCGACGGCATCCGGTCGTAGACGGTGACCGACACGCCAGCCGAGGCCAGCGCCTCGGCCGCCATCAATCCGGCCGGACCGCCGCCGACGACGGCTGCCGTCTTTCCGCGTAAAACCTGGCTTTGATCCGAAATCGGCACGATGGGCATGCTTTCGCGGTTGATTTGACGGGCGTTGTCGCCTTGCCTATGTCTGCCCGCCGGAGGCCGTAATGTCGATGTCTACTGGCGAAACGATGCAACAACCGGATTTCGAGACCATGAGCGCAGCCGATCTGCGCGCGCTGGCCGAGCAGTCGAACGCCTGGCCGTTCGAGGAAGCGAAGAAACTTGTCGCACGGTTGAAGGGTAAGCCGAAAGACGAAGTCATTTTCGAGACCGGCTACGGTCCCTCTGGCCTGCCGCATATCGGCACCTTCGGCGAGGTCGCGCGCACCACGATGGTGCGCCACGCCTTCCGCGTGTTGACCGAAGACAAGATCAAGACCCGGCTGATCGCCTTTTCCGATGACATGGACGGTCTGCGCAAGGTGCCGGACAACGTGCCGAACAAGGAGGCGCTCGCGCTCGACCTCGGCAAGCCGTTGACCAAGGTGCGCGATCCGTTCGGCACCCATCCGAGTTTCGGCGAGCACAACAATGCGCGGCTGCGCGCCTTCCTCGATCATTTCGGCTTCGATTACGAATTCATGTCATCGACCGATTGCTACAAGTCTGGCCGTTTCGACGAGGCATTGTTGAAGCTGCTGTCGCGTCTCGACAAGGTCATGGCGATCATGCTGCCGTCGCTGCGCGAGGAACGCGCCGCGACCTATTCGCCATTTCTGCCGATCGATCTGCGTACCGGCGTGGTCTTACAGGTGCCAATCATTGCGCACGACGCCAAGCGCGGCACTATCACTTATGAAGAGCCGGAAACGCAGGAACGTTTCACCGTTCCGGTTACCGGCGGACGCTGCAAGCTGCAATGGAAGCCGGACTGGGCGATGCGGTGGATCGCGCTCGGCGTCGATTACGAGATGGCAGGCAAGGACCTGATCGACTCCGTTAAATTGTCTGGCGAGATTTGCCGCGCGCTCGACGGCAAGCCGCCGGAAGGCTTTAACTACGAACTGTTCCTCGACGAGAACGGTCAGAAGATTTCCAAGTCGAAGGGCAACGGGCTCACCATCGACGAGTGGCTGCGCTATGCCTCGCCGGAAAGCCTGTCGCTGTTCATGTACCGCGAGCCGAAGGCGGCCAAGCGCCTGCATTTCGACGTCATCCCGCGCAACGTCGACGACTACCAGCAGTTTCTCGACGGCTACAAGCGCCAGGAGGGCAAGCAGCGGCTGTCGAATCCGGTGTGGCATATCCACGAGGGTCATCCGCCGAAAGTCGAGATGCCGGTGACGTTCGCAATGCTGCTGACTTTGGTATCGTCGTCGAATGCAGAAAACGCCGAGACGTTATGGGGCTTTATCGGCCGCTACCGGCCCGGCGTGACGCCGGCGACGCACCCGAAACTAAATGCACAAGTCGAATACGCCATCCATTATTTCCGCGACTTCGTGCAGCCGACGAAGAAATTCCGGCAGCCGACAGACAGCGAACGCGCGGCGTTGACGGATCTTCGCGATGCACTTGGCCAGCTACCGGCGGACGCGACCGCCGAAGCGATTCAGGACGTGGTTTACGAGATCGGGCGACGCGAGCCGTTCCTCGATCAGAAGAAGAAGGCCAAGGACGGCAAGCCCGGCGTCGCGCTTGACTGGTTCAACATGTTGTACCAGGTGCTGCTCGGCCAGGAAAAAGGCCCGCGCTTTGGCTCGTTTGTCGCGGTCTATGGCTTGCAGAACACCGTCGAGATGATCGACGGCGCGCTAGCGCGATCGGCGTAATCCTTCCCGGAAAGGAGAGGGTGTCTCCTCGAGTAGCGAGGAGACCCAGACGCACTCGTTTACTGGCTGGCCCAGACGATGCGCGCGATCCACTCGACGTCGGACATCGCAAAGGTGCGGTCGCGATGTTCGGAATTGAGCGACTTGAGTTCGATGCTTTTGGTCGTCTTGCGCTTGAGTTCCTTGACGGTTACTTCGCCGCCCTTGGTCTTGACGACGACACGGTCGCCTTTGCGCACCGGCGCCGCCGGCGAGACGACGATGACATCGCCGTCGCGGTAAGCGGGCTTCATCGAGTCGCCGGAGATTTCCAGTGCATAGGCGTGCTCGTCGGTGACCTGCGGCAGGGCGGTTTCTTCCCAGCCTTTGCCGACCGGGAAGCCGCCGTCATCGAAATAGCCGCCGGCGCCGGCCTGGGCAAAGCCGATCAGCGGCACGCTGGCAATCGCGGTCTTGCCGCCTTCGCTGATCAGGGAGACGAAGGTCTCGATCTTGGTGTTGGTTGCCGCCAGCGCCTTGGCGACCGATTCTGTCGACGGCCAGCGCGGCCGGCCTTCGGGCGTGATCCGCTTCGACTTGTTGAAAGTGGTGGGATCGAGGCCGGCTTTTTTGGCAAGGCCGGAGGCGGTCAATTTCGAGCGCGCCGCCAACCGATCAATCGCGTTCCAGATCTGGCTATGTGTCAGCATGGGAAAACCGGAATCCCTTCGTTGTCGATCTTGATGGTCAAAATTCGCGTCAAACTTTAGTGCCGATAATGCTCCGGGGAACCGGCCGGGGCCGAACCACCTATGTAGGAATTATAGCCTTGAGTCGGGCCGCTGTCACATCGAATTCGCCGGGCGGAGACAGATTTTCGAGGATTTCGACGGATTTTTTAGACTTAGCGCCATCGGGCCGATAGGGTCGCCCCGAACAATGTCTCACCAGCGCCAATGGCGTCGCGGAGTAACCCCGGTGATCGGCTTTTTTGATCGCCTGTCGCGCCCCTTGATGCGGGTCCTCGACCCCGAGGATGCGCACGGCCTGGCGCTCAAGGCGCTGCGTTTCGTGCCCCGGGTCAAGCCCGATCCGGACCCGCCGGAGCTGAAGGTGCGGGCTTTCGGCCTGAATTTTCCCAATCCGATCGGTCTGGCGGCCGGATTTGACAAGGACGCGATTGCCCCCGACGCGCTGTTGCGGCTCGGCTTCGGCTTTGTCGAGGTCGGCACCGTCACACCGCGACCACAGACAGGCAATCCGCGCCCTCGCGTATTCCGGCTGGAGACAGACGGCGGCGTGATCAACCGGCTCGGCTTCAACAATGGCGGCGCGCCGCAGACTTTGGCGCGGCTTGCCCAGCGGGCGAACGAAGGCGGCATCGTCGGCGTCAATATCGGCGCCAACCGCGATTCGGCCGACCGCGCCGAGGATTACGTCCGCCTGATCGAGACCTTCGCCGCGGTCGCCAGTTATTTCACCGTCAACGTGTCGTCGCCCAATACGCCGGGCCTGCGCGATTTGCAGCAGGCCGAGGCGCTCGACGACCTGCTGGCGAGGGTGATCGACGCGCGCGAGCGGGTGCGGCCGCGGGCCGGTCCGACCCCAGTGCTGCTCAAGATCGCACCCGACCTGACGCTCTCCGATCTCGACGATGTCGTCGGCATCGCCCGCAAGCGCGGAGTCGACGGCATGATCGTGTCGAACACGACGATCTCGCGGCCGGGTTCATTGCGCGCCCGTGACAAGGCAATGGAAGCCGGCGGCCTGTCGGGGCGGCCTGTGTTCAAGCTGTCGACCCGCATGCTGGCCGAGACGTTCGTGCGGGCGGAAAGCCAGTTTCCGCTGATCGGCGTCGGCGGGGTCGATTCGAGCGCGACCGCGATCGCGAAAATCAAAGCCGGCGCGACACTGGTGCAGCTTTACACCGGGCTCGTATATCGCGGCATCGGGCTGGTGGCCGAGATGAAGGCCGACATTGCCGCCGCGATCAAACGCGGTCACCGCGACTCGCTGGCCTCGATGGTCGGCTCCGATGCCGCCGAGATCACCGCCGATAGCTGGCCGGGCTAGACCGCGCTCGGCAACTGGGTTCGCGCCAGCGCCGGATAGCGCGCCGCCTGGAGCGCGCCGCGCGCGACGAAGAACGACAGGATCGCGATCCACAGCCCGGTATTGCCGAGCGGCAGCGTGATCCAGCAGACGCCGAGATAAATCAGAAACGACGCCACCATCAGATTGCGCATGTCGCGAACCCAGGTGGCGCCGATGTAGATGCCGTCGAAGCAGAACGCCATGACGCCGCACACCGGCGCGAGCGCGGCGAGCCAGCGATAGCGATAAGCGACGTCGCGCACGTCGGCGCTCGCCGTCATCAGGTCGATCATCCAGGTGCCGGCAAGCGCGAACAGGGCGGTCGCGGCCATGCCGAAGACGAAACCCCAGATGATGATAAGCTTGACGGCGCGACCGAAAGCGATGCGGTCGCGGGCGCCGAAGGCGCGGCCGCACAGTTGCTCGGCGGCGTTGGCAAGGCCGTCGAGAAAGAACGCGCCGACCAGCGTGAAATTATGCAGCACCGCGTTGGCGGCGAGCGTGACGTCGCCGGAACGCGCGCCTTGCGCCGTGAAAAACAGGAAAGCCGCGATCAGGGCGGCCGTGCGGATCATGATGTCGCGGTTGATCGCCAGCATGCGCATAAGTTTGCCGCGATCGAACAGGGTCGTGCCGTGAAGATGAAAGCCGCCGCCGACCATGCGCCAGGCGATGGTGAGGCCGATGACGAGGCCGCAGGTCTCGGCGACGACGGCGGCGAGCGCGGCGCCGGAAATGCCCCAGTCGAGTCCGAGCACCAGCGTGACGGTGAGCGCCATGTTGATGACGTTGACGGCGATCTGGACGGTCAGCGCCAGCAGCGGCCGGGCAAGGCCGACGAGCCAGCCGAGCATGACGTAATTGCCGAGCGCGAAGGGCGCCGACCATAGCCGGATGAAGAAATAATGCCGCGCGGCCTCCGTCACATTGGCGCTGCCGCCCATGCTGCCGAAGATGAGCGCGGCCAGCGGCACCTGAACCGCGATCAGCGCGAGGCCGATCGCCGCTGCGGTCATCAGCGCACGCGCCAGCACCGCGCGCTGCTCGCCGGGGTCATGCGCGCCGAAAGCCTGTGCGGTGAGCGCGACCGTGCCCATGCGCAGGAAGCCGAACAGCCAGAACACGCAGTCGAACACCAGCGCCGCCATGGCGACGCCGCCGAGGATGGCCGAATCGCCGAGCCGGCCGATGGCCGCGGTGGCGACGACGCCAAGCAACGGCGTCGTGACATTGGCCAGCATCGCCGGACCAGCGAGGGCGAAGACCTGACGGTTCGTAACAGTGAAGGGCTGTGTCAAAGACGGTCGCTTCTAACGGCCTCGCGGCGCGTTGATGAGGCGGACGATCAGCCAGATCGGAATCACGATGACGGCGCCGAGCAGGAAATAGCTCCAGATCCAGCGGATCGAATCGAAGCCCATGTTCCAGATCGAACGGAACAGCCGCTCGATGCTGCGCACGATGTCGAACGGATCGAGGCCGAGAACGGACAGGACGACGCCGACGAGGACCGACACCAGAATGAGGCGGCCCAAAACGGCCAGCGGCGAGCCGCCGAAAAACCGGCTGACCGGGTCTGCGCTCATTCTCTTCTCCACCGGCTCGATTTCATTTGGCATCCGCGCTCACCTCGCACTCCGCTCATTTCCGCGCAAGCGGGAATCCAGACACGCTATGCCGATTGGCCCTGGGTCCCCGCTTGCGCGGGGACGAGCGGATCGCTTGTAGCACTTTTATCAAGCATCTTCTCCAGCGTCTCCAATCGATCCGCCTCGCGCGGCGGCTTGTCCCAGCGCAGCCGGTTGATGCGCGGGAAACGCATGGCGATGCCGGACTTGTGCCGGGTCGAGCGTTGCAGTCCCTCGAACGCCACTTCCAGCACCAGCCCGGTGTCGGCCTCATGCGTGACCTCGCGCACCGGCCCGAATTTGTTGACGGTATTGCGGCGGACGAAGCGGTCGATCTGGGATAATTCTTCATCGGTGAAGCCGAAATAGGCCTTGCCGACCGGCACGAGCTGGTCGTCGCCGTTCCAGACGCCGAAAGTGTAGTCGGAATAAAACGACGAGCGTTTGCCGTGGCCGCGTTGCGCGTACATCAGCACGGCATCAACGATCATCGGATCGCGCTTCCATTTCCACCACGGCCCTTTTGGCCGTCCCGGCAGATAGGGCGCATCTCTCCGTTTGAGCATGACGCCTTCAACCGCGTCCGCATCCAGCCCGGCGCCGCCTTCGGCGGGGTTGGCGCGCGCCGCGATCAATTGGTCCCAGGTTTGGAACGGCACCAGCGGCGACAGGTCGATGCGCGGGTCGGCAAGCTTTTCGATAAAGGCTTGTAGCCGCGCGCGCCTTTGCTCGAACGGATGTTCGCGCAAGTCGTCGTCGCCTTCCGCCAGCAGATCGTAGGCGCGCAGGTGCGTTGGAAATTCGGCCGTCAGCTTCGGCGTCACTGTCTTGCGGTTCAGCCGTTGCTGCAACACGTTGAACGATTGCACGCGGCCGTCGCGCAAGATCAGAAGTTCGCCGTCGATCGCCGCTGGTAACCGCAAGGACTCCAGCAGGTCGGGAAAGCTCTTGGAAATATCCTCGCCGGTGCGCGAATAAAGCCGCGCGACGACATGGCCATCTTCGTCGCGGCCGGCGACGGCTTGCACGCGAATGCCATCCCATTTCCATTCGGCGCTGAAATCGGCGGGATCGAGCGCGGTGAAATCGGTCTCCTCGATCGCATGCGCCAGCATTGCCGGACGAAACGGCGCCGGGTCGCGGTTGAGCGGCTTGTCGCCGCGGCCTTCGAGCCAGGCGAATAGTTCGAGATACGGCGGCGCAAGACCCGGCCAGATGATTTCGATTTCGTCGGGTTCTTTGCCGCCGAGCGACGCCGCGGCGGTCTTGGCAAGCCGTGCCGAGACGCCGATGCGCAGGCCACCGGTGACGAGTTTCAACAATGCCCAGCGGCCGTTCTCGTCGAGCGCATCGAGCCAGCGCGCCATCTGCGCGGGGAGTTGTGCTTTGCCAAGAGTCGAGAGTGTCTCGACGACGTCGGTGAGGGTAGGGGAAGGATCGTTACGGCGGTTCTTCTCCCCTCCCCACATTTGCGAAGCAAATGGCGGGGAGGGGTCGGGGGTGGGGGGCACTTTCTTTTGCGGAGCCAGATCTCCCCCCACCCCTAACCCCTCCCCACCGCTCCGCGGGGGGAGGGGAACAGGCTGCCACATCAGCGCCACCGTTTCCGACAGGTCGCCGACGTAATCATACGACAATGCAAACAAAGCCGGGTCGGTGCGTTCGGCAATCAACGCGCGGATCATGCCGGCCTTGGCGTTCTTGAACGACAGCGCACCGGTCATCGCCGCCAGCGCATAACCGCGATCCGGATCCTCGGTCTTGCGCAGATAGTCGGCAATCAGCCGCAGCTTGTTGTTGCGGCCGGGCTCGTAGGCGAGGCGATCGAGCAGTTCGGCGAAGCGGTTCATGCGTCAGCCCCAGAATCGATTTCTGCCGGCGCCGGATTTTCGCTTTCCTCCTCGTCGCCATAGCCGACGATCGCCAGCGGACGCGCCTTCAGCCCCTGCATGTGCGCCCAATGCACGAGGGCTTCTTCCTCGCCATGCGTCACCCAGACTTCCGAGCAGCCGGTGGTGGCAATGGTTGACGTCAGGCCGTCCCAGTCGGCGTGATCGGAAATCACCAAAGGCAAAGTGATGCCGCGTTGTCGCGCGCGGGCGCGAACGCGCATCCAGCCCGAGGCGAACGCCAGCACCGGATCGGGAAACCGGCGCGACCACAGATCGCTCATCGCGCTCGGCGGGCAAATGGTGATAGTGCCGGCGAGTTCCGCTTTCTTCGTCCCCCGCACCAGTTCGACAGGACCGAGATCGATGCCGCGCTCCTGATAATAAGCGGTGATCTTTTCCATCGCGCCATGAAGATAAATCGTCTTGTCGTAGCCGGCGGCACGCAGCATCGCGATCACGCGCTGCGCCTTGCCGAGCGAATAGGCACCGACCAGATGCGCGCGTTCGGAGAATAGCTCAACCGAGCGCAGCAGCTTGGCGGTCTCGCCGGGCGCGTCGTGATGCCGGAATACCGGCAATCCAAACGTCGCCTCGGTAATAAACACGTCGCAGGGCACAAGCTCGAACGGCGTACAGGTCGGGTCGGGCAGGTCCTTGTAATCGCCGGAGGCGACGACGCGCAGGCCCTTGCGCTCGACCTTGATCTGCGCCGAGCCGAGCACATGCCCGGCCGGATGAAAGCTTACCGTCACGTCGCCCAACTTCGCGCTCTCGCCATATCGGATTGTCTGCGTTGAGCCAGCGAAATCGTCGCCGTAGCGCAGCCGCATGATGTCGAGCGTTTCCTGCGTCGCCAGCACCGCGCCGTGGCCGGCGCGGGCGTGATCCGAGTGGCCGTGCGTAATCAGAGCCTTGTCGACGGGCCGGGTCGGATCGATATGAAAGCCGCCGGGCTTGCAGCAAAGGCCGGACGGCATGGGAACCAGAATGTCTTCGGCGCGCATGTTTCTTAGATATGCCCGGTTCGCCGGATTAGAATAGGCGTGCATGAAGCCGCTCACCCGCATCGACGCCGCCGTACTGCCGGACAATTTCGCGCGCTGGTTCGCAAGCCGTGGCTGGACGCCGCGCGCGCATCAGCTTGAATTGCTGGCGAAGGCGCAAAGCGGCCGCTCGGCGTTGCTGATCGCGCCAACCGGCGGCGGCAAGACTTTGGCGGGATTCCTGCCGACTCTCGTCGAACTATGCGAGCGGGGCAGGGGCAGCCGCGGTAAAAAGCTGGTCTCGACGGGCAGTGCGATCCGCCGCGAAGGCGGCCTCCACACGCTCTACATCTCGCCGCTCAAGGCGCTGGCGGTCGACATCGCCCGCAATCTGGAAATCCCGGTGCGCGAGATGGGTCTGCCGGTGCGGCTGGAGACCCGCACCGGCGATACGCCGACCTCGAAACGCCAACGCCAGCGCCGCGATCCGCCCGACATTCTGCTGACGACGCCGGAGCAACTGGCGCTGCTGCTCGCCACCGCCGACGCGCCGTTTCTGTTCGGCTCGCTCAAGCGCGTCATTCTCGATGAACTGCATTCGCTCGTCACGTCGAAGCGCGGCGATCTGCTGTCGCTCGGTCTGGCGCGGCTGTTCGCGCTGGCGTCGCAAATGACGACGGTCGGACTTTCGGCCACGGTTGCCGAACCCGATGAGCTGTGCCGCTTCCTGGTGGCGCAGCCGCTGCAAGGCATGCGCTCCGCCGATCTCGTCATCGCGCAGGCGGGCGCGCAGCCGAACGTCACCATGCTGGACACCACAGAGCGTCTGCCGTGGGCGGGACATTCGGCGCGCCATGCGCTCGATGAAATCTATGGCCTGATCAAGAGCCACAAGACCACGTTGATTTTCGTCAATACCCGCAGCCAGGCTGAATTCATGTTCCAGTCGTTGTGGGGCATCAACGACGACAATCTGGCTATCGCCTTGCATCACGGCTCGCTCGACGTCGCGCAGCGCCGCAAGGTCGAGGACGCCATGACCGCCGGCAAGCTACGCGCCGTTGTGTGTACATCGTCGCTCGATCTGGGCGTCGATTGGGGCGATGTCGATCTGGTGGTCAATATCGGCGCGCCGAAAGGTTCGTCGCGGATGCTGCAGCGTATCGGCCGCTCCAATCATCGGCTCGACGAACCTTCGGAAGCGGTGCTGGTGCCGGCGAATCGTTTTGAAGTTCTGGAATGCCGCGCCGCCATCGACGCAGTGGCTGCCAATGCACAGGACACGCCGCCGCTGCGCACCGGCGCGCTCGACGTGCTGGCGCAGCACATCCTCGGCCGCGCCGTTGGCGAGCCGTTTCTTTCCGATGACCTCTATTCGGAAGTTCGCTCCGCTGCGCCTTATGCCACGTTGGCGCGCAGCGATTTCGATGCCGCCGTGGATTTCGTCGCCACCGGCGGTTACGCATTGAAGGCCTACGAGCGCTTTGCCAAGATTCGGCAGGGAAAAGATGGCAAATGGCGCATCACGCATCCGCGCGTGGCGCAGCGCTATCGCATGAATATCGGCACCATCGTCGAGGCCGACATGCTCAAGGTGCGGCTGGTGCGTTCTCGCGGGGCGACGTCGATGATCCGGCGCGGCGGCCGTGTGCTCGGCCAGGTCGAGGAATATTTCGTCGAAGGTCTGACGCCGGGCGATACATTTGTCTTTGCCGGCGAAATTCTGAAATACGAGACGCTGGTGGAAGATGAGGTCTACGTTTCGCGCTCCACAGCGACCGACCCGAAAGTGCCGGCCTATGAAGGCGGCAAGTTTCCGCTCTCGACTTATCTCGCCGCGCGCGTGCGCGACATTCTCGCCGATCCGCACACGTGGCGTGCGCTTCCCGACCAGGTGCGCGAATGGCTGGAGATTCAAGCATGGCGGTCGCTGCTGCCGCCGGCTGGTGATCTGCTGGTCGAAACCTTTCCACGCGCCGCGAAATCCTATCTGGTCTGCTATCCGTTCGAGGGCCGTCTTGCGCATCAAACGCTCGGCATGCTGCTCACTCGCCGCATGGAACGCGCGGGGCTCAAGCCGCTCGGCTTCGTCGCCAATGAATACGCGCTGGCCGTGTGGGGTGTTGCCGATCTCGGCTTGCGCATATCGCGCGGGGAACTCTCGCTGGCGCAATTGTTCGATCAGGACATGCTCGGCGACGATCTGGAAGAGTGGCTCGCCGAATCGGCCTTGATGAAGCGCACGTTCCGCACGTGCGCCATCATCGCCGGGCTGATCGAGCGCCGGTTCCCGGGCGAGGAAAAAACCCGGCGGCAACTGACGATCTCGACCGATCTGGTCTATGATGTTTTGCGTAAACACCAGGCCGATCACCTACTTCTTCGTGCCGCCCGCGCCGACGCGGCCACCGGGCTTTTGGACATCAAGCGGCTCGCCGAAATGCTGTCGCGCATCCAGGGCCGAATCGTCCATAAACGGCTCGACCACGTCTCGCCACTGGCGGTGCCGGTGATGCTGGAGATCGGCCGTGAAACGGTTTATGGCGAGGCAGCGGATACGCTATTGGCGGAAGCCGCCGACGAATTGGTAAAAGAGGCGATGCAGTGACGGCATACTCCGCTCATTCCCGCGTAGGCGGGAACCCAGAAGAAGAAAGCACTGGGTCCCCGCTTTTTGGGGGAGACGCGCTTCGCGCTTTCGCGCGGGGACGCGCGGATCACTTTGTCTGCACTGCGTCCGTCTCCCTCATCGCCGATCCCGAAGGCGCGCTGTACTGGCCGGAGCAGGGCCTGCTCGCGGTCAGCGATCTGCATCTGGAAAAAGGTTCAAGCTACGCCGCGCGCGGCCAATTCCTGCCGCCCTATGACACCGCCGCGACGCTGGCGCGCCTCACGCGTCTGATCGGGCGTTACGCCCCGCGCGTCGTCGTGGCGCTCGGCGACAGTTTCCACGATGGCGGGGGCCCGGCGCGACTGGCGCGCGACGATCGCGACAACATCGCGGCGATGCAGCGCGGCCGCGACTGGATCTGGATTATTGGCAACCACGACCCGGAACCGGCCGACGGCATCAGCGGCGCATTCCATGAAACGCTCACCGTGGGCGCCTTGACCTTTCGACATCTGCCGACCGGCGGCGAGGGCGAGATTTGCGGCCATCTGCATCCTGTCGCGCGCATCACGCAACGCGGGCGCTCGATTCGCCGCCGCTGCTTTGCCGTCGATGCCACGCGCATCGTGATGCCGGCCTTTGGTTCGTTCGCCGGCGGATTGAATGTGCGCGATGCGGCCTTTGCCGATGTGTTCGGCACGCTGGCCTTCACCGCGCATATGCTGGGAACGGATCGCCTTTACGCCTTCGCGGCGAAAAGGTGTTTGGCGGACTGAACGGGCCGGTTATGCGGCCTTGCGCGGGTCGCCATCTTGATAGAATTCGGCCAGCACGTCGGCCAATTGTCGCGACGCCGGGCTTGCACCTTCGGCCACGACGAGACCGACTTCCGTATTGGTAATCGGCAGAAATCCGTTCGTTGTTTTGATGATCTTGTGGTCGGGCAAGATCGCGACCTCGGGCAATATGCTGACGCCAAGACCGACCGACACCGCGGCCTGGATGCCGGGCAAGTTGGGGCTGGTATAGGCGATGTGCCATGCACGCCCCGCCTTCTCGAAAGCATGAATCATCTGTTCGCGATAAAGGCAGCCCTGCTCCGACACCGCGATTGGAATCGGATCGCGGTCCATGTCGATCGGGTGCTTTCGGCTGGTCACCCATTGCAGCCGTTCGCGCCAGGCCGCGATGCCACCCGGTTGTCCGGCCTTGCGCTTGAGCAGGGCAACGTCGAGTTCGCCGCGCTCAAGCGCTTCGCGCAAGTGGAGGCTTAGTCCGCAACGCACATGCAGCCGCAAGGTCGGACGCGAGCGCGCGAAATCCGACAGCATTTCCGTCAGCCGGTACGCGGCGAAATCTTCCGGAATGCCGATTCGCACCACGCCGTCTGTCACCGGCCGGGCCACCACATCGCGCGCTTCCTGTTCAAGCGCGAGAATCCGTCGCGCATAGGTCAAGAGCCGCTCGCCTTCCTCGGTCAAGGTCGCTTGTTTGCCGTTCCTCACAAGCAACGGGCGGTCGAGAGAATCTTCCAACCGTTTGATTTGCTGGCTGACCGTCGACTGGGTGCGGTGAACCCGCTCTCCCGCGCGCGTGAACCCGCCAGCGTCGACGACCGAGACGAAACTGCGCAAAAGCTCGAGATCAAGCATCGCGGCTATCCATTCACAAATCAACTCAATCGTATTATATCATTTAATTTTCAAATATCAAGAAGCGAGCCTACATCGGGCGCCGAAAGGATTTGTCCATGTCTCAAGCCGGAACGTCTCAAGCTAGAATGTCTCAAGCTAGAATGTCTCAAGCCACATTCATTGCGCCTGTCCCAAAATCCGCATCCGGAACGATCTCGCTTCCGGTGATGGTGGGGACGTTCTGCGTCCTCTGGAGTTCCGCCTTTGCGGTCGCCAAAATCGCATTGCTCGACTGTCCGCCATTGCTGCTGCTTGCCTTCCGGTTTCTGATCGCCGGTGTGCTGATGCTGGGCGTCGTCGCTGTTCAGCGCGTGCCGTGGACACTGAGCCGGCGCGATGTCGCATTGTTTGCCATGTTGGGGATTGCCAATCAGGCCGTCTATCTTGGACTTGGCTATATCGGCTTGCACGATGTGTCGGCAGGGTTGTCCGCGCTCATCGTCAGCGCCAATCCGATCGTCACCGCCGTTCTGGCCGTCCTCGTGCTCGGCGAAAGCATGACCTGGCGCAAGGCGGTCGGCCTTCTCGCCGGCATTGGTGGCGTTGCCTTCATCGTGCAGAGCCATCTCTCGGTGGGCACCGATCACTTGCGCGGCATTCTCTTCACGATTGCCGCTTTGTTTTCACTCGTCGGCGGCACCATCTTATTCAAGCGCTTTGCGCCGAAGGACGGATTGTGGATCGGCAATGGCGTGCAAAGCCTTGCTGCCGGCATCGCGACGCTGCCGTTCGCGCTTACCTTCGAAAGCGTCGCCGACGTTACGCCGACATGGCGATTGCTCGCGGCCTTCGCATATCTCGTGCTTGTCGTATCGGTCTTTGCTTATCTACTCTGGTTTCAAATTCTTGCGCGATCGGGCGCGACCGCAGCCAGTTCCTATTATTTTATCACGCCGCCGCTTGGTATCCTGTTCGGCTGGCTGCTGCTCGGCGAACATGTCGCATGGTTTGATCTGCTCGGGATCGTTCCGGTGGCGCTCGGCATCTACCTCGTTACGCGGCCGGCGGCGGCAACCGCATAAGACCGCGAGAGGAACGGCGCTCAATCCCTTCTGAACACCACGCTGGCGAACCAACCGATCATGAGCGCCATCAACGCCGTCACGATACCGTAGAACACGCCGTAATTCTGCGCGGCATCGGCGACATATTGCTCGAAGCCAGCCTTGATAACCTCCAGCGCCGAAGTCGTGCGCGCGACCATCGCTCCGTCGGCGAACAGCTTGACGTCGATGCCATAATTGCCGGTCGGTACATTGGCCGGCAAAGGAATCGACGCACGGAAAACCGTCGGCGTCAGGAACGTGACCGCGGTCGACGACTCGCGATAGCGCCCGTTCTGCTTTTCCAGCTTGACGAAAGCCACGCGGAAAGGATCGTCCGGCACGGTGTCGGCGAAGTCGGCGCCGATAAGTTGCGTCAGGATTATATGATTGAGGCCAACCTGGAGGCTGCGCAACGTGTCGGGTCTGGCGATCTCCGCGACAGGACGGTTGCTGAGGATTCCCAGATACGACGGCACGTGCAGGAACTCGCGCGAATCCATATTGACCCAGATGCCGAGCACGCGCTCCTTGCGCCGGGTGCGCAAGGTTTCGCGCGGGCCGGTCACGGTGACGACGAGGTCGTAAGAATCGCGCAACGGGGTCGCCGACCGGTTCGGTTCGATGGTGCCGAACAGCACCAGGTCCTCGCCGACGAAGTTCGATGTCACCGCAACGCGATGGTTCGATAGCGACACCACCAGCCGTTCGGCACGAGCCGGCGTGGCGGCGAACGCGATCAATGCGGTCAGCGAAAAAGCGAAGAGGAACGTTGCCCGCCGCATCATGGGCCTCCGACGATGCGGAGCGAATAGAGATCGTCGGGCTTGACCACCAGCTCATAGGCAAAGCGCAAGCCGACGGCAAACACCAGAAGCCCGAGCAGCAATCGCAAACGCTCGCCCCGCATCTTCTGTCCGGTGCGAGCGCCGAACTGGGCGCCGATGACGCCGCCGACCATCAGGATCAGCGCGAGCAGGGCGTCGACGAGATGGTTGGTCGCGGCGTGCATGATGGTGGCCGACGTCATGGTAACCAGCGTTATTACCATCGAAGTGCCGATCACGGTCACGGTCGGAACGCGCAGGAAATAGATCAGCATCGGCACCAGCAGGAAGCCGCCGCCGATGCCGAGAATGGCGCCGATGAAGCCGATGGAAAAGCCGATGCCCCAGACCGGAATCGCCGAGACGTAAATCTTGGAGCGCTTGAAGCGCATCTTGAGCGGCAGCCCATGGACCCAGTTATGGCTGCCGGGCCGCCGCAGCGTCGCCGGCTGGCCGCGATAGGCGCGAATTTCCGCCTGCACGCTTTCATTGATCATCAGCGCGCCGACCGCGGTCAGCAGCGTCACGTATGACAGGCCGATGACGAGATCGAGCTGATCGACTTCCCGCAATTTGGTGAAGAGCCAGACGCCGGTGGCGGTGCCGACGATGCCGGCCGCGAGCAGCATCATTGCCAGCGCCATGTCGATGGCGCGCTTGCGCCAGTAGTTGATGGCGCCGGTGAATGACGAAGCGGCAATATGACTGGTGACGCTTGCGACCGCGACGGCCGGCGAAATGCCGACGAAGATCAACAGCGGCGTCATCAGGAAGCCGCCGCCGATGCCGAACATGCCGGAGATGAAGCCGACCGCCAGCCCCATCCCCAGCACCAGGAAGATGTTAACGGGCAGGTCAGCGATCGGCAGGTAGATCTGCAAAGCGGCTTGGTCCGGCGCGCGGAATTTCAGCTTCGCTCGATATTAGCAACGAATGTCGGCGCAATCACGTCATCGCGCGATTCGCCCCGCTTGCCTACCCTCGGCCGCGGCTTTCGTCGATCTTTACCTTACCGGGCCCCGGCGCCGATCGTTAACGGCATATTTGTCGATACGGTGCGGGCCGGCCGCGTGCTCGAGCGGCGCTGCGGCGTGTCGCCAGCGCCAGCGGCGTCGTCCCAGCCGCCATGCGGTACCGATACGGTCACCGCCGCATGCGGCTGCGGCTGCGCAACGAAATGCGCGACCGTCTGCTGGGCGCTCGTCAGGTCGTCGGCGTCCATGCGGGCCGCGACATCGTCGCGTTTCTTGCCGGCTTCGCGGTCGCCCTGGGCGGCAGCCAACGCGAACCACTTGTAAGCCTCGGCCATGTTCTTGTCGGTGCCGAGCCCACGCGCGCACAGGACACCCAGATTGTACTGGCTGTCGGCGACGCCATGTTGCGCCGCTTTGCGGAACCAGGTGGCGGCCGTCGAATAGTCCGGCTTGCCTTCGATACCCTCGGCGTAGAGCACGGCGAGATTGTGCATCGCCTTGGCGTGGCCCTGGGTGGCGGCGGCGAGATAGAGCCGCCGCGCCTGACTGAGATTCTTTTTCACGCCCTGGCCCTTTTCCAACAGGCTGGCGTAACGGAACTGCGCCGGGGCGAGCCCCTTTCCGGCGGCGCGTTCATACCAGCGCGCGGCCTCGCTTGCATCGGCCGGGACGCCGCGACCTTCCGCGAAGCGCTGCGCAACTTCGTAGGCTGCATTGGCGTCGCCGCCCAATGCGGCGGTTCGCAGGCGCGCGCTGCCGAGGGCGGCTGGCAGCCGGTCGGATTCGGGGGCAGGCGCCGATGCCTCCCGCATCGGCCGCGACGATGGGTGCGGGATCGATCCGGTGACGTCGCCGGTCGGTTCAGCCGGTTGCACGTTCGACGTCGGCGGGCCGAGCACGGGCGGGTTCAGCAGCGCAGGCGCCGATTGAATCAACGGTACAGTCGGCGCAGGCGGCGCGGCGCGCCCCTGCGTGACGATGCTGTTACCCGACAGCAGCGACGCGTTAAGCTCATCAGGGTTGGCAGTCGCAGTCTGCGTCGTTTCCTCATCCACCGCGGGATCGTTGCCGGGAACGGCGGCGTCCTGCGCGCTCTGGCGCTGCGGCGTTGCGCTGCCGCCGAAGTGGAAAATCTTGCTGGCGATCTGGACCGACCCGATGACGATGGCGACGATGCTTGCCGCGATCAGCAGGGATTTGACCCGCTTCATGATCGAGCGGCGCGCCGGCAGATCTTCGTGTTCTTCGATGCGGACGTCGAGCGGCTCGGACCGCAACTCTGGCCGCAACTCCGGCCTCACATCCGCGCGCACCTTTCCGCGCGGGGTCGCTGATTCCAGCGCGGCCTGGGCGGCGCGGCGTGCAGCGGCGATAAAGCCGGATTTGCCGGCGGGACCGGCGACCGGTACCGGGCGAGCGTTGCCAAAAGCCGGACCAAGCGCGGCTTCCGAGGCGGCGATGCGTGCGCTCGGGTCGGCCTGGAAACGCGGACTGGTCGAGCCCGGCTCAAGCGGTTGGTCGGGCGGCAGGTCGGGATTGATCGGCCCTCTCGCCCGCGCGGCGGGACGCTGGACCGGACCCGCGGGCGCAGCCTGCCGCGCGGGCGAGGGTATCTGCAACTGCGCCGCTGGCGGGAGACTTACCGCGACCGGTTCGATCGAGGGCGGCGCCATTTCCACGGCGCGTGCGGCGATTTTACCCACCGGCTGCGCCAGTTCCATCATTTCGGGGTCGACCGGCGCGCGACCGAAGGTCCGGGCAGAGGTCTGGGCCGAGGTCTGAGCAAAGGTCTGAGACTGTGCGCCGCTGCGCACGTCACGTTCGATCGTAGCGAGACGATCGACCACGAGGCCGAGCGTGCCGTGCACGGCATCGAGCGCATTCTGGGTGCGGGCGATGTCGTGCTTGAGGTCGATCACACCTTGCGACGTTTCCTCGCGCGGTCCGCTCGTCCCCTTGCTGGCGCGCATTTCCTCGATATGGACGAGAAGGTCGGCAAGCCCGCGTTCGATCGCTTCGAGATGGCCGAGCCGGGAATCCGAGGCATCGAGCCGTTGGACCAAGGCGACGATCTGGTCCTCCAGGTGTCCAGCCGCGACATTGTCGCCGCGTGACTGCTGGATCTGCTCGATCTTGTCGGACAACGATTCGACGAGAGCCTCAAGCCGCGGCGGCACGATCGCGCCGGCCTGCGAACGCTGTGCCAGCGCGTCGGACAGCGCACCGATGCGATGTTCGAGGCTGCTGAGAGCGTCGCTTGCGCCCGCCCCTCCGCCCATCTGCTCGACTTTGGCGCCGAGCGCCTGCACCTGTGCCGCCAGGCTTCCGACCGCTTCGTTGGAAGCAACATGCTCCGCCATATCGCGCAACGTGGTAATGGCGTGTTCGAGCTGCCCGATGGTCTCCGGGTTCTTCTGCGCGACGATCAAATCGATCTTGTGGGCGAGACCGGAAACCGCCTCGTTGAAGCCGACCAGATTTTCCGCCGGCGTCAGGCCCCGCAACGCGTCACGCACTTCAGCCAATGCATTTTCGACGCCGGACAGCGCGCCGCCATCGACGCCGCTGCTGGATTGACGGCTTTCGGCGATGCGGTGCGTGAGGCCTTGAATCTGCCTTTCGATGGTATCGATGGCCTGGCGCGGCATCGCGTCGTTGAGGGCGCGGCCGATGTCGCCGAGTTCGCCACGCAGCGCGTTGATCGCGTCCTCGACGCCGGGCCGCCGCAGCGTCTCGATCTGGTCGGTGATCTGGCGGAGATGTTCCTCGAGACCCGAAAGGTCCTGGGTCGGAATCGGTGCCAATGCCGGAGCCGGAGCGGCGGCATATTGCGCCTGCGGCGGCGCGTAGGCCTGAACCTGCGGCGGATAGTTCGCGGGCGACTGCGGGGTGCGCGCCGATGGGTTTGGCGATTTTTGCCCGGCGCTCAGCGCCTGCCGGCGCGCGGCGATTTCAGCCACGGCGCGCCACATGTCGGGGCCCATATTGGGACCCATGTTGGGACCCACGTCGCGCCGAATGTCGGACGGTTGCTGCTGCAACGGCGCGAATTGCGGCGCCATCCGGGCCTGCGGCGGCATTTGCGGCTGCATTTGCGGCTGCATGGGCGGATAGGCCGGCGGCATATGCGCGACGGGCGGCATATGCGGCATGGGGGCCATCGGCACCATTGGCGGCGCATGCGCCGCCATCAGACGCGGAAGCTGAACAAATTGATCGAGACGCTGATCGAGCCGGGCGATTAGCTGCGCGAGTTGGTCGTCGCGATCAGGCTCGTTGCGACGCGGTTCCTGGCGCGATTCGTGGCGCTGCTGTTCGCGACGCGGCCTGGTTTGTTTCTGCGCCGGTGCGGCGGAAGCGCGGGCGAACTGTTCGATCCGGCGGGTGATGTCGTCCAGCCGCTCGTGGACGCCCGAAATTTCGTCGCCGTAGGAGTCCTCATCGTCGCGACCGTAAGCGCCACGGCCGCCGTCTTCTTCGGCTTGCTGGAGGATGACGGAGTTAAGCCACTCGCCCAAAGGCATGCCGGACCGGCGCGCTGCTTCCTTCGCAGTCTCGCGGGCTTCCGGCCTGATGCCTTTCACACTCCATGGGACACCAAATTTCATTCCGCACCCACGGTCGAGGGGAGTTGCGAAGAGCCGCCATCGACCATTCGCGGAGCCGGCTCGCTTCAATGCACATCGATGCGGGAGGACCGGTCCAATCCACCAACCGACTTTTTGCCGTTCACGGTAAACACGGGGTTAATGTTTGGCGGAAGTGTTGGACTTTCCCGGCGAATTTGCGCCGGAGCCGGGAACCGGAGGGCCATCGCTGCGCTGGATGCCCGCGCGCGAGCGGGCGTTAGCTGCCGGCCGCGTCCATTAATACGGGGGTAAACGGGAACGATCATATTAGACTTGCGGCAACCGATTCCTTTTTCCGGCCTTTCCGCCGGAACTTCACAAAGCGGAATTCGATTGAGACGCGCGGGGGCGCAGACGAAACCGAGAGCTTAAAAATTCGTTTACGCCAGCGGCTGGAACGCCGGGGAGAGGGACAATGCCGACCTACAAAGCGCCTGTCGACGATGCGTTGTTTCTGCTCAACGACGTCTTTCATATCGACCGTTACGGCAACCTGCCGGGCTTTGCCGACGCTACGCCCGATCTGGTCGAGGCGATCCTGCGCGAAGCGGCCAAGCTTTCCGAGGATGTGCTGACGCCCCTCAACCGCGTCGGCGACACGCAAGGCTGCACGCGTCATCCCGACGGTAGCGTGACCACGCCGGACGGCTTCAAGGATGCTTTCAAGCAGATCGTCGAAGGCGGCTGGATCGGCATTTCGGTGCCGGAAGAATACGGTGGGCAGGGCCTGCCGGCGACCTTGACCGAGGCGGTCAACGAATTCCTGTGCTCGTCCAATATGGCCTTCGCGATGTATCCGGGGCTGACGCAAGGGGCGATCGCGGCGATTCTGGCGCATGCCTCGCCGGACCTGAAAACCAAATATCTGCCGAATATGGTGACCGGCGTCTGGACCGGCACGATGAATCTGACTGAGCCGCATTGCGGCACCGATCTCGGCCTGTTGCGCTCTAAGGCAGTCAAGCAGGATGACGGCAGCTACAAGATTTCAGGCACCAAGATTTTTATCTCGGCCGGCGAACACGACCTGTCGGAGAACATCATCCATCTGGTGCTGGCGCGCATTGAAGGCGCACCCGCCGGCACCAAGGGCATTTCACTGTTCATCGTGCCGAAGATTGCGGTCAATGACGATGGCTCGCTCGGTGCGCACAACGGCGTGTCGTGTGGTTCGCTCGAAGAAAAGATGGGCATTCACGGCAACTCGACCTGCGTGATGAATTACGACGCTGCCACCGGCTGGCTGGTCGGCGAGGAAAATCGCGGCCTTAATGCCATGTTCACGATGATGAACGAGGCGCGCCTTGGCGTCGGCGTGCAGGGTTTGGCGCAGTCCGAGGTCGCGTATCAAAACGCCGTCATCTACGCCAAGGATCGTTTGCAGGGCCGGGCGCTCACCGGCGCGAAGTATCCCGACAAGCCGGCCGATCCGATCATCGTTCACCCCGACGTCCGTCGCACGCTGATGACCATTCGCGCCTTCAACGAAGCCGGGCGTGCTTTGGTCATGTGGGCGGGCTTGAAAAGCGACGTCGCGCATCGATCCGGCGACGACAAGGAACGCCAGAGCGCCGATGATGCACTCGGTCTGCTGACTCCCGTCATCAAGGGCGTGCTCACCGATGTCGGTTTTGCCAACACGGTGTCGGCGCAGCAGCTTTATGGCGGCCACGGCTACATCGCCGAAAACGGCATGGAGCAGTTCGTGCGCGATGCCCGCATCGCCATGATCTACGAAGGCGCCAACGGCATTCAGGCGCTCGATCTGGTCGGCCGCAAGCTCGGCAAGGACGGCGGCCGCGCGCTGATGGCCTTCCTCGGCGAGATCGGCGGCTACATCAAGGAAAAGTCCGCCGATGAAAAAATGAAGCCTTTCGTCACGCCGCTCGGCGTCGCGTCAGGTCATCTGCAACAGGCATCGATGTGGTTCATGCAGAATGCCATGGCCAAGCCGGACAATGCCGGCGCCGGCGCCACCGATTACATGCATCTCTTCGGCCTGGTGGCGTTCGGTTACATGTGGTGCATGATCGCCGAAGCTGCGTCAGCCAAAGCAGCAAGCGGCAACGGTTCGGCAGCGTTCTGCGACGCCAAGCTGACCACCGCGCGCTTCTTCATGGACCGCATGCTGCCGGAAACCGCGACACGTCTCGCCCGCATTCAGGCCGGCGCGGCCTCGACCATGGCATTGTCAGAAGAGGCGTTCTAGCTATTCCTGACCTTGAGTTTTTTGTCAGGCCGTCTGGATCGCAAGGGCGCGCGGCCGCGAGCGGATCAACAGCCAGGTCATGATCGAGACGTTGACCAGGTTCCAGCCAAGGCCGTTGAGGAACGCCACCTGATAGGAGCCGGTGAGGTCGAAAATCTCGCCCGACAGCCAGCCGCCGAGCGCCATGCCGAGGATGGTCGCCATGATCACCAGACCGACGCGGGTGCTCGCCTGCTTCGGCGGGAAATACTCGCGCACGATGATCGCATAGCAGGGCACGATGCCGCCCTGAAACAACCCGAACAGCGCCGAGATGACGTAGAGCGAGAACAATCCGTCGAACAGCAAATACAAAAATAGCGCGACGCCTTGCAGCACCGAGCCGATCAGCAGCGTACCGACGCCGCCGATGCGGTCAGCAATGAAGCCGGAAGCGACACGGCTGATAATGCCGAAGCCGAGCATCAGCGACAGCATGTCGGCGCCGCGCGCCACGCCGTAGCCGAGATCGCCGCAATAAGCGACGATGTGAACCTGCGGCATCGACATTGCGACGCAGCAGGCGACGCCGGCGATGCACAGCAACACCTGAAGCGTCATCGGCGAGAACGGCAGCGCCGCCTGTTTGGCCGCGGCGGCGGCGCCGGAAGCAACGCTGTGTCCCGTCTCCATGCGCCGCCGTAACAGCAGCGCCAGCGGCAGCATGGTGACAAGGCAAAACAGGCCGATGCCGGTGTAAGTCGCACGCCAGCCATCGGCCGTGATGAAGTGTTGCACCACCGGCGGCCAGAACGTGCCGGCAAGATAATTGCCCGACGCGGCGACCGCGACGGCGATGCCGCGCCGGCGCACGAACCAGTGCGAGATGTCGGCCATCAGAGGCGCGAAGGTCGCGGAGGTGCCGACGCCGATCAGAAGGCCGTGTGCGATGGCGACCTGCCACAGGCTGGTCGATTGTCCGACCGCGATATAGCCGGCGCTCAGTGCGAGCGTGCTGAGGATGACCGGCAGCGTGACGCCGAAACGGTCGGCGAGTTGGCCGAGCAGAACGCCGCCGCCGGCAAAGCCGAACATGGTCAGCGTGTAAGGCAATGACGCCGCGGCGCGGTCGACGCCGAAATCCGCCTGCATCGCCGGCAGCACGACGACGACCGACCACATGCCGACGCCGCCGATGGTGCTCAGCGCCACCGACACCGTCAGCCGCCACCAGGCGTAAGGCGAGTCGGTCAGATCCGGCGTCGAGCTGCCCGCTATTGCGTCCATTTTGTCTCATCCGGCTTGGCGGAAAGGTGGTAGCATGTTTGTGAAGAGGGTTGCCACATACTCCGCTCATTCCCGCGCAAGCGGGATCCAGAAATCACGAATTGAAGCGCAGGGCTGAATCCCCGCTTTCGCGGGGATGAGCGGATATCTCACTGAACGCCGGCATCACTTCGCTGGCAAACAAATCTATCGAATGACTGGCATCGGATAATGTCATGTCTCCGAACATCATCTGACACAGCACGTAATTGATGCCGGCGTCGCCCTCGAGCCGCGCGATATAGTCGCGCACCGTCGCGGGCGAGCCGGCGATGCCATGGCCGATTTGCTGCAAGGCATCAAAATCGGTCGGATATATTTCCTTGAGCGAGAAGTCCTGACCGGAGCGGCGCCAGAGATAGTCCATCGCCGCGCGCCAGCGCGGGTAAGAGGCTTGCGCGATCTCCTGCGCTTGTGCGTCGGTATCGGCGACAACGATATGCCGGGTGATGCCGATATGCGGCAATGCGCCGGCATCGCGGTCGAGATCGGCCCAATCCTTGCGGTAACGGTCGGCGATGGCGCGGGCACGCAGCGATGGTCCGAGCGAAACCACGTTGATGCCGAGCGGCACCGCCCAGCCGATCGCGTCCGGACTCGGCGCGCCGTACCAGATCGGCGGGTGCGGCCGTTGCACCGGCTTTGCCTGAATGACGAAATCCTTGAAGTTGAAGAACTTGCCGTCGAAATCGAGCACGTCGGTCTCGAATGCCCGCATCAGCACGGCGAAGGCTTCGTGATAGAGCGGCGAGGCGTCAGTGGGCTCGATCCCATAGCGCTGATGCTCGACCAGCGCCCCGCCGCGGCCCACGCCGAGCATGAACCGGCCCGAACTGAGGTGATCGAGCATGCAGATTTCTTCATATAGCCGCAGCGGATGATAGAGCGGCAGCACGTAAACCAGCGGCCCGAGCTTGATTTTGCGGGTGCGCTGGATGGCCGAGGCGAGAAATACGCTCGGGCTCGACGCCATGCCGAGCGGCGTCGAATGATGCTCCGCCAGATGATAACCGGCAAAGCCGGCTTTGTCGGCCGCCTCGACGAAGCGCAGCCGCTCCTCCAGAAAACCGCCCAACGGCGCGCCGTTGCTGTCGAGGTGGTCGAAAATTCCAAATCCCAGCACGCGCGCTTCTCCGTGACGCAGGGTCGTGACGCAAGTTCGTGACGAAAGCCCGGAATGCCGCTAACTTAAGGACAAGCCGTTGCTTGACCATACGGCTATTCGGGAGAGAAATCGAAATGCGAAAATCAGTTATTATCAAACCAGCGTTGGGATTGGCGGCGGCGCTTATTACCGCCTCGGCGGCGTCTTCGGCGCAGGCGGCCGATACCATCAAGATCGGCTTGATCATGGCCTATTCCGGCCAGTTCGCCGACACCGCGACGCAGATGGATAACGGCGTCAAGCTGTTCATGAAGAAATTTGGCGACACGGTCGCCGGCAAAAAAATCGAAATCATCCGCAAGGATACCGGCGGTCCGAGCCCGGATGTCGCCAAGCGTCTGGCGCAGGAATTGATCGTGCGCGACAAAGTCGACGTTCTGGCCGGCTTCACGCTGACGCCGGAAGCGCTCGGCGCCGCCGGCGCCTCGGCCGAAGGCAAGAAGCTCATGGTCGTCATGAACGCCGCCACCTCGGTCATCACAGAGAAGTCGCCGTACATCGTGCGCACGTCGCTGACCATCCCGCAGCTCGAATACGCCTTCGGTCAATGGGCGCCTAAACACGGCGTGAAAAAAATCTACACCATGGTCGCCGACTACGGCCCGGGCATCGACGCCGAGACCTGGTTCCAGAAGGGCTTCAAGGCCGGCGGCGGCGAGGTCGTCGGCTCGGTCCGCATGGCGGTCGCCAATCCGGATTTCTCCGCCTACGTGCAGAAGGCCAAGGACATCAATCCGGACGCGGTGTTCATTTTCATTCCGGGCGGCGCGCAGCCGCCGGCCATGGCCAAGGCGATGCAGGAGCGTGGTTTCCCGGCGACGAAGATTCTCGGCCAGGGTGAGATCACCATGGACGACAACGCGCTCAAGAGCATGGGCGATGCCGCACTCGGCATCCGGACCGTGTTTCACTACGGCTGGGAACATAAGTCGAAAATGAACGAGGAGTTCGTGAAGGCCTACAATGCCGAGTTCAAGCGCAATCCCGATGTGTTTTCGGTCGGCGCATGGGACGGCATGAAATTGATTTACGAGGCGCTCAAGAAGACCGGCGGCAAGACCGACGGCGATTCGCTGATCGCGGCGGCCAAGGGGATGAAATGGGAAAGCCCGCGCGGGCCGATCTCGATCGATCCGGAGACCCGCGACATCGTGCAGAATGTTTACATCCGCAAGGTGGAAAAGGTTGGCGGTCGGGTCGAAAACGTCGAGTTCGATACGATCAAGGACGTCAAGGATCCCGCTCACGGGGCGAAATAAGCGGCGTTGTACTAACCTCACCCGGACCCCTTCTTCCGCGCGCAAATTTCGTGCGGGGGAAGGGGACACGTGCATGCGTCGGCTCTCGCGCCGGCGGTCTTGTGTCTCTATTGTTGTTTCCAAACGAGTCGTCGGGAAACGCCTCAATGGAAGCTCTCAATCTTCCCCGCCCTGCGTGGATGTCTGAAGACCTCGTTCTGCTCGAAGAGCAGGCGCGGCGTTATATCGCCGCAGAATTCACCCCGCATGTCGATCGCTGGCACGAGGCTGGCATTTATGACCGCGATGTCTGGACCAAGGCCGGCGCGGCCGGTCTGCTGTGCGCGTCGATGCCGGAGGAATATGGCGGCGCGGGCGGCAGTTTCGCCCATGAAGCGGTGATCAATCGCGAATTGTCGCTCGGCGGCTTCGACACCTTCGGCTCGCCGCTGCATTCCGGCATCGTCGCGCCTTACATTCTGCACTACGGCACCGAGGAGCAGAAGAAACGCTGGCTGCCGAAGCTCGCCACCGGCGAACGGGTCGGCGCCATCGCGATGACCGAACCCGGCACCGGGTCCGATCTCCAGGGCGTGCGTACCAAGGCCGAGAAGTCCGGCAATGGCTACGTCCTCAACGGCGCCAAGACCTTCATCACCAACGGCCAGCACGCCAATCTCATTATTGTCGTCGCCAAGACCGACCCGAAGGCCGGTTCCAAAGGCGTATCGCTGATGGTGGTTGAGACAGACGATGCGCCCGGATTTCGTCGTGGCCGCAAGCTCAAGAAGCTCGGCCTGGATTCCGCCGATACCTCGGAATTGTTTTTCGACGATGTCAGGTTGCCCGCGGAGTCCTTGCTCGGCACCGAGGAAGGCCAGGGCTTCTATCAACTGATGAGAGAGTTGCCGCAGGAGCGTCTGATCGTCGCGGTGCATGCGGTGGCGATGATGGAACGCGCGCTGGCGCTCACCATCGATTACGTCAAGCAGCGCCAGGCCTTCGGCAAGAAGATCATCGAATTCCAGAACACCCAGTTTGAACTCGCCGAATGCAAGACCGAGGTCACCATCGCCAAGGTCTTTCTCGACCACTGCATCGGCCAGCATATCGAGGGCAAGCTCGATACCGTCACGGCTTCGATGGCCAAATACAAGCTGACCGATACGCAGGCCCAGGTGATCGACCGCTGCCTGCAACTGTTCGGCGGCTATGGATACATGGACGAATATCCTATTTCTCGGCTTTATCGCGATGCGCGCGTGCTGCGCATCTACGCCGGAACCAACGAAATTATGAAGCTTCTGATCGCGCGCAGTCTCTGATACGTTTCGACTCAGGGGCAGGAACGAGACGGCATTATTGGCTGATGTAACCGAACGCACGACCATCGACCGGGTGCTGCAACCGACCCGGGCGCTGCTCGCGATCTCGATATTATTGCCGGCTGTTCTGGTCGCGCTTGCGTCCTGGCAAGGCTATCGCGACGCATTGCGCGACGCCGCCGTCCGCGTCGAGCGGAATGGTCACATCCTGCACGAGCACGCCGTCAAGGTGTTCGAAACCCATAAGCTGGTCATCGACGAGATCAACACGCGGCTCGAGGGACTCGACTTCAATAAGCCGGCCGACGCCTTGAGTCTGCACAACCTGCTCAAGCGTCTGCAGGACGAGTTTGACCAGGTCGCGACCATCACCATCGCCGACGCGCAAGGACGGATGATCGGCAGCGGGCGCACCTTTCCGCCCGATCCTTCGGTCACGTTTACGGATCGCGACTGGTTCCAGGCGCTCAAGGCACGCAACTACACGACGCCCTTCATCTCGCGTTCCTATACAGGCCGGCAATCCGGTCAATCGGTGTTCAACGTCGCGCTCCGCATCAAGGGCCCCGATCCGAAAGTGTTCTACGGCGCCATCGCGGTGTCGGTCGATCGCAAATATTTCGAGGATTTTTACCGTAACGTCGAGCCTGGCTTCGAGGAATACGTCGTCCTGTTTCGCAGCGACGGCGCCATTCTGGCGCAACAACCGGCCCAGAGCGCCGCCATTCTGTCGGCCTCGACGATTTCCAATCGACTCGCGGCGGCGTCCAATGGCTATGCGGCGGTGAATTTGAATATCGGCGGCGAGGACCAGATCGCCGGCTTCCGCAAGGTCGGCGACTATCCGGTGATCGCCGGCTTCGCCATCTCGAAAAAGTCGGCGTTGCGATTCTGGCGCAGAAACCTGGTGATCTATGCGGGTCTTGGATTGCTGGCGGCGCTGTGCCTTCTGGCCGTGTCATGGATGGCGATCCGCCAGGCCGCGCGCGAACGCGAGGCGACCGAGCGTTGGCGTGAGGCCGCGAACAGACTGACCGCCGAAGCGGCGATGCGCGAGAATGCCGAAACTCAGTTGCGCCAAGCGCAAAAGATGGAGGCGGTCGGGCGGCTGACCGGCGGCATCGCTCACGATTTCAACAATCTGCTCACGGTGGTTTTGGGCAGTCTGGAATTGCTCGGCCGGCGTCTGAGTTCGGCCGATGAAAAGCACCGGACCTATATCAACAACGCGATGGAAGCGGCCAAGCGCGCCGCCGCGTTGACCAGCCGGCTTTTGGCGTTCTCGCGTCAGCAGCCGCTCGCGCCAGCCGTCGTCGACGCCAACAAACTGGTCAGCGGCATGTCCGATCTGTTGACGCGCACGCTCGGCGAGCAGATCGGAGTCGAGGTCGTGCTGGCGGGCGGCTTATGGCCGGCGCACGCCGACCCGAACCAGTTGGAAAGCGCCATACTCAATCTCGCGGTGAATGCCCGCGACGCCATGCCGAACGGCGGCAAGCTCACCATCGAGACCGCCAATTCTCATCTCGACGATGCCTATGCCGCCCGTCATCACGACGTAAAAGTCGGACAATATGTACTGGTGTGCGTGTCCGATACCGGGATCGGGATGACGCCCGACGTCGTCGCCAATGCATTCGAGCCGTTCTTCACGACCAAGCCGGTCGGCAAGGGCACCGGGCTCGGCTTGAGCCAGGTCTACGGCTTTGCCAAGCAGTCCGGCGGCCATGCCGCGATCTATTCCGAACCGGACGAGGGGACCACCATCAAGCTCTATATGCCGCGCTATCGCGGCGTCGCTGCAACGCAAGCCGAAGGCGTCGCACCCGAGGTAGCGCCCGAGCGCGCCAAGGAAAATGCGACAGGCCAATTGGTGCTGGTGGTGGAGGATGACGCCGGAGTGCGCGAGTTCACCGCCGCCGCGCTCCGCGAGAGCGGATACCAGGTCGTCCATGCCGCCGATGCCGAACAGGCGCTCAGTCTGTTGCCGGAACATGAAGACATCGCGCTGCTGTTCACCGACATCGTGCTGACCGGTTCGATGAACGGCCGCAAACTGGCGGACAAGGTGAAGATATTGCGGCCTGATCTGCCGGTGCTGTTCACGACCGGCTATACCCGCAACGCCATCATTCATCACGGCCGGCTCGACGAAGGCATCGCCTTCATCGGCAAGCCCTTCACCGTGCGGGCGCTTTCGGCTAAAGTTGCCGAAGTCCTCAGCGCCCGGCCGTGAGCCGCCGGGCCGGATTGTAAAGCCGCCGGTGACACTTAACTGACAACGAGAGCGTAGCCTGCGGCGGCGAATCGGCCGCGGGATTTCCCGTATCTTCCGCGCCAAGATTTGGAGCTGATCATGCCCGAAGCCTTCATTTACGACGCGGTCCGCACCCCGCGCGGACGCGGCAAGGCCGACGGTTCCCTGCATGAAGTGACGGCGCTCAATCTGGCGGCGCAGACGCTCGCGGCGGTCAGGGACCGCAACAAGCTCGACACCACGCAAGTCGACGATGTCGTGATGGGTTGCGTCGATCCGGTCGGCGAGGCCGGCGGCGATATCGCCCGCGCCGCGGCGCTGGTCGCGGGCTTCGGCGACAGCGTTCCCGGCATTCAGATCAACCGTTTCTGCGCTTCGGGTCTCGACGCCGTGAATTTCGCCGCAGCCGAGGTGATGTCCGGCCAGCATGACATGGCCATCGGCGGCGGCGTCGAATCGATGAGCCGCGTCGGCATCGGGGCAGCGGGCGGCGCCTGGCCGGTGGATCCGACCATCGCGGTCGAAACTTATTTCCTGCCGCAAGGCATTTCCGCCGACCTCATCGCGACGAAGTACGGATTCTCGCGCGACGATGTCGATGCCTACGCGGTCGAGAGTCAGAAGCGCGCCGCCAAATCGTGGGAAGCCGGTTACTTCAAGAATTCGGTGATGACGATCAAGGACATTAACGGGCTGACGATCCTCGATCGCGACGAGCACATGCGGCCATCGACGACGATGCAGACGCTGGCGTCGCTGCAGCCGTCGTTTGTGCAGATGGGCGAAATGGCCGGTTTCGATTCCGTCGCCGTGCAGCGCTACCCGGAACTCGAATCGATCAACCACGTCCATCACGCCGGCAATTCGTCCGGCATCGTCGACGGCGCAGCGGCGGTCCTCGTCGGCAACAAGGAAGCCGGCGAGCGCAATGGTCTCAAGCCCCGCGCCCGCATCAAGGCCTTCGCCAATATCGGCTCGGAGCCGGCGATCATGCTGACGGGCCCCGTCGACGTCACCAAGAAGGTGCTGCGCAAGGCCGGCATGTCGCTCGGTGATATCGACCTGTTCGAGTTGAACGAAGCTTTCGCCTCGGTGGTGCTGCGCTACATGCAGGCGTTCGACATTCCGCACGACAAGATCAACGTCAACGGCGGCGCGATCGCCATGGGACATCCGTTGGGCGCGACGGGCGCGATGATCCTCGGCACCGTGCTCGATGAGCTGGAGCGCACCGGCAAATCGACCGCGCTGGTGACATTGTGCATCGGCGCCGGCATGGGCACCGCGACGATTATCGAACGGGTTTGAAATTGGCGCAAAGCGTCACTTTTCCCCTCCCCCCGCGTAGCGGTGGGGAGGGGTCAGGGGTGGGGGGCATGCTTCGCAAGGAGCCAAGTCATCGCAAAAAGGACGCGCGCGTGGATCGGGCGCGAACATTGCGACGCGCAATGACGGACGCCGAACGTCGGCTGTGGTGGCATTTGCGCGATTTGCGAATTGGCTGTGGCCACTTTCGTCGTCAGGCAACGATCGGCCCATACTTCGCAGACTTTGCTTGTCATGAAGCGAAACTTGTCATTGAAGTCGATGGCAGCGGCCACATGAGCGGCGAAACCGTTGCGTCCGACCAAGTGCGAACTCTCTATCTTGAATCGCAGGGTTATCGTGTGCTCCGGTTTTGGAATACCGACGTGCTAACAACACGGAAGGTGTAATGTCGGTTATTACCGACGCTCTTGGGAGCGCAGCAGCCCCCCACCCCTTACCCCTCCCCGCCACGCGCAAAGGCGCGCGGGGGGAGGGGATCGCAACGGCCGAGGACTAAAGCGCAATGCCAAAAATCGACATCGAGCAAAGGATGAGGAAACGAGCATGACCAACTTCAAGCTCGACACCGATGCGGACGGCATCGCGCTCGTCACCTGGGACATGCCCGACCGGTCGATGAACGTCATCACCATGGATGTCATCGCCGAGCTTGGTGGGATCGTCGAAAAGGTCGCGACCGACGCCGGCATCAAGGGCGCGGTCATCACCTCGGGCAAGGAGGCCTTCTGCGGCGGCGCCGACCTGACGATGCTGGAGCGCATGGGCGCGGTCTATGCCGAAAAAGCAAAAAGCGAAGGCGAGGTCGCAGCCGCGACATTCGTGTTCGATGAAAGCCGCAAGCTGTCGCAGCTCTATCGCCGGCTCGAGACCAGCGGCAAGCCGTGGGTCTGCGCGCTCAACGGCACGGCGATGGGCGGTGGCTTCGAACTGGCGCTGGCCTGTCATCACCGCGTTGCCGCCGACAATCCGAAGACTAGGCTTGGCCTGCCGGAAATCAAGATCGGCTTGTTTCCCGGCGCCGGCGGCACGCAGCGCGTCGCGCGCATGATGCAGCCGGCCGACGCCTTGCAGTTCTTGCTCAAGGGCGATCAACTTAAAACCGACCGCGCCAAGGCGATGAAGCTGATCGACAATGTCGTGCCGCAGGCCGATCTCGTCAAAACCGCCAAGGACTGGATCAAGGCCGGCGGCAAGGCGGAAGCGCCGTGGGATGTGAAGGGCTTCAAGCTTCCCGGCGGCCTCGTCTATTCCAAAGCCGGCATGATGACCTTCCCGGCGGCGAACGCGATCTATCGCCGCGAGACCTACGACAACTATCCGGCCGCGCGCGCCATTCTCCAGGTCGTCTACGAAGGTTTGCAATTGTCGATGGACACGGCGCTGCGCGTCGAGTCGCGCTGGTTCGCCAAGATTTTGCGTTCGCCGGAAGCGGCCGCGATGATCCGTTCGCTGTTCGTCAGCATGCAGGATTTGAACAAGGGCGCGCGCCGTCCGGCGGGTGTGCCGGCGACGACGCTCAAGAAAATCGGCATCGTCGGCGCCGGCTTCATGGGCGCCGGCATCGCGCAAGTGAGCGCCGCCGCCGGATTGCAGGTGGTGCTGATCGACCGCGATCAGGAAACCGCCGACAAGGGCAAGGCGGCCCTGCACAAGTCACTGAGCGACCGCGTCATGAAGGGGCGCATGAAAGGCGCCGACCGCGATGCGTTGCTCGAGAAGATCACGCCGTCGGCCGATTACAATGCGCTGAAGGATTGCGAACTTGTCGTCGAAGCGGTGTTCGAGGATCGCAAGGTCAAGTCCGATGTCATCGCCAAAATCCAGGCGGTGATCGGCGACAACGCGATTTTCGCCTCGAACACCTCGACGCTGCCGATCACGTCGCTGGCCGCCGAATTCAAGGACCCGAAGCGTTTCATCGGCATTCACTTTTTCTCGCCGGTGGCGATCATGATGCTGACCGAAGTCATTCTCGGCAAGGAAACCGGCGACAGGGCGCTTGCCGTCGCGCTCGATTACATCCGCGTCATCCGCAAGACGCCGATCGTCGTCAACGACTCGCGCGGCTTCTACGCCAATCGCTGCGTGCTCAATTACATCAAGGAAGGCCACTTGATGCTGCTGGAGGGCATTCCGCCGGCCATGATCGAGAACACCGCCCGCATGGCCGGCATGCCGGTCGGGCCGCTGTCGCTCAATGACGAAACGGCGCTCGACCTCGGCTTGAAGATCGTGCGCGCGACCGAGGCCGATCTCGGGCCCGAGGCGGTGGAGCCCGGCATGAAGATCCTGCTGGAAAGCATGGTGGAAAAGCAGGGCCGCCTCGGCCGCAAGAACGGCAAGGGCTTCTACGATTATCCGGCGGGCCAGCCGAAGAAGCTGTGGCCGGGGCTGGCCGATCTGCTGCCGAAGAAACTGTCGCGCGAGGAGATCGAAGCGATCGACGTCGAGGAGTTGAAACAGCGCTTCCTCGTCACGCAAGCCGTCGAAGCCGCGCGCACGTTCGAGGAACATGTCGTTACCGACGTGCGCGAGGCCGATGTCGGCTCGATCCTCGGCTTCGGCTTCGCGCCGTTCACCGGCGGCACTTTGTCGTACATCGACATGATGGGGACGAAGAAATTCGTCGCACTATGCCGTAAGCTCGAAGCCAAATTCGGCCCGCGCTTCACGCCACCGAAACTTCTGATCGAGATGGCCGAGAAGGGCGAGAGCTTCTACGGCCGCTTCGCACCGGAGAAGAAGGCGGCGGCCTAAGGCTGGTGTCACCGCGAAAGCGATAGGGCGTTACGTCATTTGACATAACTTCTGACGTAACTTGCGTGCGCGCCGACGCTTCCTATTTATCAGCAATGGCAAACGCATATACCCGCGCCGTGTCTCGCCGTGCCGCTCCCCGGCGGCACAACGACTTCACCCGCCGAGCGGCGCTGGAGCGGCTGGATTGGCTCGCCAATCTGATGGACTCGGCTATCGTCATTCCCGGCACGCGCATCACCGTGGGTCTCGACGCGCTCATCGGCTTGGCGCCCGGCATCGGCGACACCGTGACGACGTTGATCTCGTTGTGGATGGTCAAGGAGGCGCATGAACTCGGCGCGCCGCGTCACATCATTGCCCGCATGGTCGGCAACGTCGCACTCGATGGGATCGTCGGCGCCGTGCCGCTCCTGGGCGATGCCTTCGACGTCATGTTCCGCGCCAATCGCCGCAACATGAAATTGCTGCGCGAACATTTCGGGCGTGAAGGTGTTTTGTAGCGCGCCTATTCTCGGACTCCTGCGTTAAGGCGCCCGCCTACGTGGCGATATCCCAGTACGAAAAAGCCCTCTCCCGATTTTAGTCGGGAGAGGGCTAATGCGGTCAGGCTTCTTTCAAGCGCTTACGCTGCCTTCAACAAACCTTCAGCCTGCATCGCTTCCTTAACCTTCGGGCGCGCGGCTACGCGGTCGGCGAAGACGGCGAGATTCTTGTAGCCGCTGATATCGATGTTGTGCTTGTGCCGCCAGTTCAGAATCGTGAACAGATACGCGTCGGCGACGGTAAAGTTCTTGCCGGTCAGGTAGTCTTTGCCGGCCAGTTGCTTGTCGAGATAGGTGAAGTGCTTGGCCAGGTTTGTCTTGACGATGTTCTTGTATTCATCCGGCGCCTTCGGATTGAACAGCGGCGAGAATCCCTTGTGGATCTCGCTGGCGATGTAGTTCAGCCACTCCTGCAGCTTTAGCCGCTCGTCGGTCCCGGCGGCGGGGGCCAGCGCCGTGTTGCCGGCTTTATCGGCGATGTATTGCACGATCACGGCGCCTTCGGTCAGGACCTCGCCATTGTCGAGCTTGAGGGCAGGCACCGCGCCCTTCGGATTGATGGCGTAATAGTCTTCGCCATCGGCGGTCTTGCGGCTGGCGAAGTCGAGTTTGTTCAGCTCGAACGGTGTGCCGGCTTCAAGCAAAACGATGTGCGGCGACAGCGAACAGGCACCGGGAGAATAATAGAGCTTCATGGGGTTTCCTTCAGGGCAGGGGACGTAATGGCAACTGGCGATCATCTAGTCATTAAATGGAGTGTCGCCAGTTCAAAATCGAGTTACATCACCACCGTCAGCCGCTTCGCTGCGCGGGTGACAGCCGTATAAAGCCAGCGCTCGCGGCTGTCCTGAAACGCAAAAGACTCGTCGAATAAAACGACGTCGTCCCATTGCGAGCCCTGCGCCTTGTGCACGGTCAGCACATAGCCGTAATCGAACTCGTCGTAGGGTTTGCGGCGCGGCCAGTCGATCTGCTCGATACCGCCGGTGAAACATTCCGGCCGCACCGACACCTTGACGCCGCGGGTCGCGGTTTCATCGTCGGGCAGCAGCCGCATCGTCATAATGCCGGTCTTGCGGCCGCCGCGTTCTTTCACCGACCATAGCCCGCCGTTGAACAGACCCTTCTTGCGGTTGTTGCGCAGGCAAACCAGTTTATCGCCGGCTTCCGGCATCGTGTCCGTAAAGCCGCGCCGCTCACGCATGCGCAGGTTATAGGCGCGCCGCGTATTGTTGCGGCCGACCAGCACCTGATCGGCGTCGAGCACGCGCTGCGGATCGAGGTCGGCCTTGAGCACGACTTCGCTCTCGCCGTAGCGACCGGGTTCGAGATAGTCGCCGGCGCGAATGTCCATCGACAGCCGCACGATCGGATTATCGCGCGCCTGCCGGTGGACCTCGGTCAGCATCGAGTCCGGCTCCTGCGCGGTGAAGAAGCCGCCGCCCTGGATCGGCGGCAACTGCGCCGGATCGCCAAGCACTAAGAGAGGAACCCCGAACGACAGCAGGTCGCGTCCCAACTCGGCATCGACCATCGAGCATTCGTCGATGATGATGAGCGCCGCCTTGGAGGCCGGCGCCTCGTCCCACAGGTCGAAGCTCGGCACTTCCTCGCCGCTTTCGCGCGCGCGGTAGATCAGCGAGTGGATGGTGGTGGCGCCGCGGCATCCCTTGCCGCGCATGACGGAGGCCGCCTTGCCGGTAAAGGCGGCGAACTTCACCTCGCCATCGACCGCGTCGGCGATATGGGTGGCGAGCGTGGTCTTGCCGGTGCCGGCATAGCCGAACAGGCGAAAGACCTGCGGGGTGTTGCCGGTGCCGGGCTTGGCCTTGAGCCAGTCGGCGACTTCCTTGAGGGCGTCATCCTGATGCGGGGTAAATTCCATCGCGCACCCATAACGCATTCGCCTGAAAGGAAGAAGAACAAAAAATGAACCGAAAGGCTAAACGCCGGGAAGATCGTCATGACTGACGCACCAGAATAAATCCCTAATGAATGCACGGCGGCGCAATCAGAATGAATGCGTATGTCATATGCGCTCCGTAACGCGTTGCATGCCGGGGCCACCCTGGCCGCATTGCCCTTTCTCCCGGCCCGTGATTAAGGTCGCGACCAATTTTTCCGGCGCATGATCCCGAAAAGTGGATACCGGTTTTCGGGCATGATCATGCGCAAAGAAGTGACCCTGCATGGCGCGCGATCAGATCGATATGACCCCGATTGAGACCCGCGACGAACTCGTCGCGTGGTTTGAGGCGGGCAACAAGCCGAAGTCGCAGTTCCGCGCCGGCACCGAACACGAGAAGTTCGTCTTCACCATCGATGGTCACCGGCCGGTGCCCTATGCGGGCCGCCAAAGCATTCGCGCCATTCTCGAAGGCATGCACGGCCTGCTCGGCTGGGAGCCGATCATGGACGGCGACAACATCATCGGCATGTTCGACGTCACCGGCGGCGGTGCGATTTCGCTGGAGCCGGGCGGCCAGTTTGAATTGTCCGGCGCGCCGGTCGAGACCATTCACCAGACCTGTTCGGAATTGATGGCGCATCTGTCCCAGGTGCGCGAAGTGGCGAAGCCTTTGGGCATCGGTTTTCTCGGTCTCGGCATGACGCCGAACTGGTCACGTGCCGAAATCCCGGTGATGCCGAAGAGCCGCTACAGGATCATGACGAACTACATGCCGAAGGTCGGCACGCGCGGTCTCGACATGATGTACCGCACCTGCACGGTGCAGGCCAATCTCGACTTCTCGTCGGAAGCCGACATGGTCAAGAAGCTGCGCGTGTCGCTGGCCTTGCAGCCGGTGGCGACCGCGCTGTTCGCCAATTCGCCGTTCACCGAAGGCAAGCCGAACGGGTTTCTGTCGGCACGTTCGGAAATCTGGCGCGACACCGACAACAACCGCGCCGGCATGATGCCATTCGCATTTGAAGACGGCATGGGCTTCGAGCGTTACACCGATTACGCGCTCGACGTGCCGATGTATTTCGTCAAGCGCGGCGAAACCTATATCGATGTCACTGGCAAATCGTTTCGCGATTTCTTCGCCGGCAAGCTCGATGCGTTGCCGGGCGAGCGGCCGACGATTTCCGACTGGGCCAATCATCTGTCGACGATTTTCCCCGAGGTGCGGCTCAAGCGTTATCTGGAAATGCGCGGCGCTGATGGCGGGCCGTGGCGGCGGCTGCCCTCGCTTACGGCCTATTGGGTCGGGCTGCTGTACGACGAGGACGCACTGACCGCGTGCTGGGACATGGTCAAAGGCTGGACCGCCGCGGAACGCCAGAAGCTGCGCGACGATGTACCGAAGCTCGGCTTCGCCGCTGAGATTCAAGGGCGCAACGTGCTGACGCTGGCGCAGGAAACAGTGCGGCTTGCATCGCACGGCCTAGCGCGGCGCAAGCGTCTTGACGGCAACGGCCGCGACGAAACGCGTTATTTGCGTCCGCTCGAAGAGTCGATCGCGCGCGGCATTACGCCGGCAGAAGAGTTGCTGGAAAAATTCCACGGCGAGTGGAAGGGCTCGGTCGATCCGATATTCGATGAGTATGCGTATTAACGCCGCCTCATCCTGAGGAGCGGCCCCTTGGGCCGCGTCTCGAAGGATGGGGCGGCCTCGTCCTTCGAGACGCGCTCCTTTGGAGCGCTCCTCAGGATGAGGCCGGGATAGGTTATCATCATGGCCAAATCCACGCCCGCGACCCTCGTGCTCGAAAAAGCCGGCGTTTCTTTCAAGCTCTATGAATACGACTACGACCCCAATGCCGAACGCATTGGCATGCAGGCCGCCGAAGCTTTAGGCATCGAGCCGGCCCGTTTGCTGAAGACGCTGATGGCGAAAGCCGGCAGCGAGGTTGTCTGCATTCTGGCGCCGTCCGACCGCGAAGTGAATCTGAAAAAGCTCGCCGCTGCGGCCGGCGCCAAGAGCGCGGCGATGCTGGGCGCGGCCGAAGCCGAGCGCATCACCGGCTATCATGTCGGTGGCATATCGCCGTTCGGGCAGAAGAAACGCGCGCGGGCGTTTATCGACAAGTCCGCGCTGGCGTTTGAACGCATTCTCTGCAACGGCGGCCGTCGCGGCTTGCAGGTTGAGTTGACGCCCGGCGATCTGGTGCGCGTTTTGAGCGCGGTGGCGGTGGAGATTTGTTAGTTTAAAGCAATCATTGTTGTCATCACCGGGCTTGTCCCGGTGATCTCGTTTAGGGACGCATCGTGGCCAACTAAGCGGGATGGCCGGGACGAGCCCGGCCATGACAACAATTAAAATTCGTATCGCTGAAAATTACTCCGCCGCCTGCACCGTATCCGACAAATTATCCAGCGATGAGACGATGTGCTCGGCTAGCGCGTTCGCCAGCGTTGAACTTTCGTGCGCATTTCGCACCAGCCCGATCTGGCAACTCGGCAGTTCGGGAAAGCCGTCCGCGGCGGTCAGGACGCGCATGCCGGGACGCAGTCCTGACTCCGGCAATACGGACACCGCGAAGCCCGCGAGTACAGCGGCAGCCACCGCGCCGGCATTCGAGCTTGAATACAGAATGCGATAAGGCCGCGCCACGGTGTCGAGCCGGTCGATGGCCGAGCGCCGCCACGAACAGGTCGGCCGCCCGAGCGCAAGCGGCAGGCGTTCCTCGGTATGCGTCGCATGCCGGTTCGAGGTCACCCACAGCAGCCGCTCGCGGCGAAACGTCTCCGATGCGCGCTGGCTCTCGCAATTGGTGACGATGGCGAGATCGATGTCGTTCTCGTCGATGCGCTCCAGCAGATCGACCGACGGTTCGCAGATCACCGACAGCTCGACGCCCGGATAGGCGCGCGAGAACCGCGCCATGATTTCCGGCAGATAGCGGTCGGCATAATCGTCCGGCACGCCGAGCCGCACCCGGCCCGACAGTTCGGCGTCGGAAAAGGCGGCGATGGTTTCGACGTTGAGTTTGATGATACGCCGGGCGTAATCGAGCAGGCGCTGGCCGTCCTCGGTCAGTCTCGAGGCGCGGCCGTCGCGGGCGAAAATCGGCCGAACCAGCCGTTCCTCCAGGCGCTTCATCTGCATCGATACCGCCGACTGGGTCTTGTTCACGACCTCGGCGGCTTTGGTGAAGCTGCCGGTCT
>JBEPUC010000008.1:0-123778 GCA_041691675.1 Hyphomicrobiales bacterium
AGGGCGTCTTTTCCCGGATCTGCGGTGCAGCGCGCAGCGATGCACCGCAGATCCGGGATCGTTTCACACTCCGATTTGGAAAGATCCCGGTTCTGCAGCGCATCACGACGTGATGCGCTGCGCCCGGGAAAAGCGACCTACTGCAACATGCCCAGCGCGTGCATGTAGGTTTCCAGGATCTCTTCCTGCTCGCGGCGCTCGTCGGAGTCCATCTTGCGCATGCGCACGATGGCGCGCAACGCCTTGGCATCGAAGCCGTTGCCCTTGGCCTCGGCATAGACGTCGCGGATGTCTTCGGAAGTGGCTTTCTTCTCTTCCTCCAACCGCTCGATGCGCTCGATGATCGCCTTGAGCTGATCCTTGGCGAAGCGGTGTGAGGCTTCTTCTTTTTCGGCCGCGGCGGGCATCGACATATCGGCAAACTCCTGTAGGGCGCGCGGCAGTCAGCCTCGCCAGATTGCCCGAGAGCTTTCGGAATTTAACGGTGTCAGGTCAAGGCGATCGCGCGGTAATGCACGCTGTTCACAGACTCAGTGGTTCGGGCTGGACTTTTGAAATGCCGCCTTCTGCTCCGGGCTCGCCTCTTTCTGGTGCTTGGCGCGCCATTCGTCATAGGGCATGCCGTAGACGATCTCGCGGCTTTCATCCTTGGACATGGCGAGGCCCTTGGCGTCGGCGGCGTCCTTCATCCAGTTCGACAGGCAATTGCGGCAGAAACCGGCGAGATTCATCAGATCGATGTTCTGCACGTCGGTATGGCTGCGCAGATGCTCGACCAGACGCCTATAGACGGCGGCCTCGAGCTCGGTGCGGGTCTTGTCGTCCATCACAGGGGCCATTGTTCAAATCTCCGTCGTTCCGATCCTCAACATAAGCGCCGCGAAAACGTCTTGCCATGTTTCAGCTTGCCTTGGCCGGAAAAAGACGGCGGTATCCGCTCCATGACACGGAACCCGCTTCGTCCCTTTCTCCTGAGCCTTTTCCAGACCGCGGTCGATGCCGCCCACCCAGCCACCTGTTTGCCGCCGCTGTTGCCGCCGCCTCCTAGCGGTCGCGTCATTCTACTGGCCGCCGGCAAGGCCGCAGGCTCCATGGTAGAGACCGCCGAGGCGCATTACCTCGACACACTGAAGCTGCCGACGGACCGCCTGACCGGCGTCGCGGTCGCGCGTCACGGCTATGGCCGCCCCACCCGCGTCGTCACCATGATCGAGGCCGGCCACCCTGTGCCCGATGCCGCGGGGCTCAAAGCCGCCGCGCGCGCGCTCGAACTCGCTGATGCCGCCACCGTCGATGATCTGGTGCTGGTGCTGATGTCGGGCGGCGCATCGGCCAACTGGATCGCGCCGGCCGAGGGCGTGTCCTTCGCCGACAAGCAGGCGGTGACGCGAGCACTTCTGCGCTCGGGCGCCAATATCGGCGAGATCAACACGGTGCGCAAACATCTGTCGCGCATCAAGGGTGGCCGGCTGGCGCGCCACGCCCATCCCGCCAAAGTCGCGACCATCGCCATTTCCGACGTGCCGGGCGACGACCCTTCCGCGATCGGCTCGGGGCCGACGGTGCCGGATCCGACGACGCTTGCGGATGCACGCGCCATCGTCGCCAAATACAGGCTCGACCTGCCGCCATCGATCGCGCAGGCGCTCGACGACGCAAGGAACGAATCGCCCAAAGCCAGCGACGCGGCGTTCTCGAACACGACATTTACGCTCGCCGCCCGCCCCGCCGATTCGCTGGCCGCCGCCGCGCAGGCCGTGCGCGCCGCGGGCTATGACTGCATCTCGCTCGGCGCCGACGTCGAAGGCGAGGCCCGCGAGGTGGCGCGCGCGCAGGCACAAATGGCGCATGACCTGCGGGCCCAAGGCAAACGCGCCGTCATCGTCTCCGGCGGCGAACTGACCGTGACCATCCGCGGCCAGGGCCGTGGCGGCCCCAATCAGGAATACGCGCTGGCGCTGGTCGAGGCGCTGGCCGGCATGCCCGCGGTGGCGGCCATTGCCGGCGACACTGACGGCACCGACGGCGGCGGCGGCGCCGCGACCGACCCGGCCGGCGCCATCGTCGATGGCGAAAGCGCGGCCCGCGCCCAGGCGCTAGGCCTCGATCCTGCCGCCTTTCTCGCCGACAATAATTCGACCGATTTCTTCGCCCGCCTGGGCGATTTGCTTGAACCCGGTCCAACCTATACCAACGTCAACGACTTTCGCGCCATCGTCGTCGGCACGCCATAAACGCCCGCTAGGCTCAATCGAAATTCGGGGACGCCGCCCTCATCCCGATCCACCGGGCATCCTGACAACAACGATCTGACAACTCAATCGTGACTGCATTGCTCGCGACCATTATCAGACGCTGCAAGCCCGGCCTGCTGGCGCGCCTTGCCTTGCCGGCTCTCATGCTGGCCGCGTCTCTCTCCCCGGCATTGGCCGACTTCCGGCTGTGCAACAACACCGGCAGCCGTGTCGGCGTCGCCATCGGCTACAAGGATGCCGAAGGCTGGACCACCGAAGGCTGGTGGAATATTTCGGCGCGAACCTGCGATACGTTGCTGCGCGGCGAACTGGTTGCACGCTATTATTACATCTATGCGGTCGATTACGACCGCGGCGGCGAGTGGTCCGGCCATGCGCTGATGTGCTCGCGCGAGAAGGAATTCACCATTCGCGGAACGGATAATTGTCTGGCGCGCGGCTACGACCAGACCGGCTATTTTGAAGTCGATACCAACGAGCAGCGCTCCTGGACGGTGCAGTTGACAGACACCGCCGAACAGCCTCCGGATCGTCCGTTGCCGGCGCGCCCCCCGAGCGGTCCGTCGCGGCAACCGTCAATTGCCCCGGCCGCACCGGCGAACGGCAAGGAAGGCTTGAAGAAATGAGACGTCTGCGCCGCGCCAAGATCGTCGCCACCCTCGGGCCTGCCTCGTCCAATGCCGAAATGATCGGCAAGCTTTTCGTTGCCGGCGCCGATGTCTTCCGCATCAACATGAGCCACACCAGCCAGGATCGCATGCGCGAACTGGTGACGATGATTCGCGGCGTCGAGAAGGACACCGGCCGTCCGATCGGCATTCTCGTCGATCTGCAAGGGCCCAAGTTGCGGCTCGGCACCATCGCGGGCGGCGCTATCACGGTGAACAAAGGCGACACCGTCGTGCTCGATTCGAATCCGGCCATCGGCGGCGCCGACCGCATTTACCTGCCGCATCCGGAAATTCTCGCCGCGGTGCAGGTCGGTCACACGCTGCTGATCGACGACGGCAAGGTCAAGCTGACCGTCACCGGCGTAGAACCGAACCGCGTCACCACGCGCGTCGTCGTCGGCGGCAAACTGTCAGACCGCAAGGGCGTCAGCGTGCCGGACTCGACCATTCCATTGTCCGCACTGGCGTCAAAGGATCTATCCGATCTCGAAGCCGCGTTAGAGGCCGGCATCGACTGGATCGCGCTGTCGTTCGTGCAGCGTCCGGAAGACGTTGCCGAGGCCAAGAAGCTGACACGCGGCCGCGCCCTCATCATGGCCAAGATCGAGAAACCGCAGGCGGTCAACCGGCTTGCCGAAATCCTCGAAGTCGCCGACGCGCTGATGGTGGCGCGCGGTGATCTCGGCGTCGAGATGCCGCTGGAGAAAGTGCCCGGCGTGCAGAAGCAGATGACGCGCATGGGCCGCGCCACCGGCAAGCCGGTAGTGGTGGCGACGCAGATGCTCGAGTCCATGATCTCGTCGCCGGTGCCGACGCGCGCCGAAGTTTCCGATGTCGCCACCGCGATCTATGAAGGCGCCGACGCCGTGATGCTGTCGGCGGAATCCGCGGCGGGGCAATATCCGATCGAAGCGATCGCCACCATGAACCGCATCGCTGAAGAGGTCGAAGCCGATCCGTTCTATCGCGGCATCCTCAACGCGCAACGTCCCAACCCGGAAGCGACCGGCGCCGATGCCATCGCCGACGCCGCCCGTCACATCGCGGACACGCTCGATCTGGCCGGCGTCATCTGCTGGACCTCGTCGGGCTCGACCGCAATGCGCATGGCGCGCGAACGGCCGCGCCCGCCGGTGGTCGCGCTGTCGCCGAAAATGACAACCGGGCGCAGGCTCGCCGTGGTGTGGGGCGTGCATTGCGTCGTCACCGAGGACGCGCACGATCAGGATGACATGGTCGACCGCGCCTGCCGGATCGGTTTCAAGGAGGGCTTCGCCAAGTCCGGCCAGCGCGTCATCGTTGTCGCCGGCGTGCCGCTTGGCACTCCGGGGGCGACCAACATGCTGCGCATCGCCTATGTCGGCGCCGACAACGCCGGCGATTAGCGAGCCCGAAAATAAATCGAGTTCCCTGCGCAGGATTCCTGCATATCACCAGTTCGCGGTGAACCATGTGGCGCGCGAAGCATTGCCTCTATGTCTGTGACATCCGACGGAGGGCGACCGATGGGACAAACGACACCTTTCAGACCAATCGCAGTCGTCGTCGAAGACGACGAAATGCAGCGTGAGTTGGTCGCCCTGGTGCTTGAAGAAAGCGAGATGGGCGTTATTCAGTGTGACAGAGCGGAGGTCGCGCTCGATGTACTTGAGAAGCTGGGGCCGGCGGTTTCGCTGCTGTACGCGGACGTGAATTTGAGCGGCAAAATGAATGGGGTGGAACTCGCGCATGCCGCAAGACGGCTCCATCCGAACATGCATGTCATTGTAAGTTCCGGCTTTGGCATGCCGAAAGATTTGCCGGACAAAGCCCTGTTCATGCAAAAGCCGTGGTTGACCCTCGATTTGTTGCGCGAGGCCGAACGGTCGCAAGTCTATTCGCACCAATAATTTCTATTCGCAGCAATAATTATTGAGCGGGGACTTTTGCGGCGCTTGCGCGGCCGCCGCGACCTTATCGATAGCCGCCACCACGCGATCCGGAGCGGCATAATGGACCATATGGCCCACGCCGGGCAAAATTGTCAGTGTCGCGTGCGGTAGTTGCTTGGCCATAGCGCGCGCATGAATGTCCGGATCGACGATCGGGTCGGCATCGCCGGCCACGATTGCGACTGGCGCAGCGATTTCGCCGTAGCGCGGTGATTGCACGCGCAGATTGGCATTCAGGTGGATTAGATCTTCGGCATTGGCGATATATTCCGACGGTCGCAGCAGCATCGGGACGCCAGTGCGCGCGACATAATCTGCCGGCGGCTTCTGCGGCGAGAACACGAAGTCCACGCCGGGGCCGAGCAGGAAATAGCCGGCCGGCAACACGACGGTGTGCGCGATCAGCCATCCGACGACCGGCACCGCGGCGACTTCGTTGAACCAGCCGACCCCGCCAGAAAAAGGATGCGTCGCCGGCGCCAAAAGAACCACGCCGCGCACATCGGTCGGATAGGCTAGCGCATAGGCAGCCGCCAGCGCGCCCGACCAGGAATGTCCGACCACGATCGGGCTTTTGACGCCAAGCGCGACGACGGCCTGATGAATCAGCGCGGCCTGACGTGACGGCGATGAATCGGCTTCGCCATCGGGCCGGTCGCTCCAGCCATGACCCGGCCGATCGACCAGGATGACGCGGTAACGCTGAGCAAGACGATCGCCGAGCGCCAGCCTCATGTCGGCGAGATGATCGCTGGCGCCGTGCAGCAGCACGACGGGCGGCGCATCGGGCTTGCCGAGTTCGACGACATGGAGACGACCCCCGGCAATATCGACGAAACGTCCCTGCGGCGGATAGGCTTCATCGATGCGCCAGACACCGATCTCGGTGACGACGGCCAGCGTCGCGAATAAGGCGACGACGGCGACGACAGTTTTTCGGAGAAGGCGCAAAGGGCGGGACACGCTAAACAATATGCTCCAAGCCATCATGGGGACGATGGCGCACGATCAGGGATATCCAGGGATAACAGTCGAACGAAGCGGTCGCGGCGGAAAAGGGTTGTTAGATATCCCGGCCCTCGACCTTTTCCTTCAGTTTGTCGACCAATTCGGGAATGCGCTGGAGATGCGGATAGACCGCCAAGGCACGGCGATAAACTTCAAGCGCCTGTTTGTCGTCGCCGATGTCCTGCAAGATCATGCCTAACCCAGCCAGCGCGCCGAAATGGCGCGGCTCGCGCTTGAGTACCTGGCGGATATCGGCGAGGGCGCGGCCATAATCCTTCTTCATGTAGTAGAGCGTGGCGCGACGATTCCACGCTTCGATGTAGTTCGGCTTGATCTTGACGATGCCATCGAGAAGCTTGATGGCGAGATCGGTTTCCTTGGCCTCGATTGCAGTGCGCACCCGCGTCATCAGGAGATTGGCGGTGTCGCTGGACGAGATCACCCAGATCGCCCAGATGCGCTGCTCGATGGCCTTGGAGGTGGCTTCGTCGGGGGCGACTTTGAGCGCGCCGAACAGGAAATCGAGATTTTGGGCGTGGTCGCCCTTCTTCAAATTGGGCGCAGCAGGCTTATGCTGGGGCAGGTTTGCCGGCGGCTTGACCGTCTTGCCTTCCTGCGCCTGCGCGAAAGCGCCAAAAGCCCCCGGAAAGGCCGCCAAGGTGGCCATCAAGAGGCCAATGGCGAGCACGGGCGTCAGAACAGGAAAGCGGAATCGAAAACGCATGCCCGGAGAGTAATCCCTCCGGCGCAGATGGCAAATCAACGGCTCTTGATCGGTATCCGGCCGGCGGCCGGTAAAACGGGCCTGACGGCGAAACCTCAGCCCTGGCGGGCTTTAAAGCGCGGATTGGTCTTGTTAATGATGAAAACGCGGCCCTTGCGCCGGACAATCTTGTTGTTCCGGTGGCGCGTACGCAGCGATTTCAACGAGTTACGAACTTTCATCACAGTCTCTCAATCACAGGTTTGACCGGGTACATAAGGGTCTACGCCCCCCCTGTCAACGCGCCCGCCAAGGCGGGTAGCGGCGTCCGGATCGCTGCCCTAAAGTCTCCGGCGACCCGGAGGAACTTGCCGCCATGCATCGCAGTAGCGACCGTTTTCTGACCACGCATACCGGCAGCCTGCCGCGGCCCGACGACCTGATCCGGATGATGTACGCCAAGGAAGAAGGCGTCCCGATCGAGCCGCAAGCCCTTGCTGCGCGGATCAAGACGGCGGTGCGGGAACTGGTCGAAAAGCAGGCCGATGCCGGGGTCGATCTCATCAATGATGGCGAAATGTCGAAGCCGAGCTACGCCACTTACGTCAAGGACCGGCTCGAGGGCTTCGGTGGCACCGGAAACACTTTCGTCTATCAGGACGTCCACGAGTTCCCGATGCTGGAAAAGCGTGTCTTCGGCGATCCCGGCCGCTCGCGCCGCAAGACCCCGGCCTGCAACGCGCCGATTGCGGTGCGCGATGCGCAGGCGCCGGTCGTCGATGCCGACAATCTCAAGGAAGCGCTCAGCGGGGTAAAATCCACCGGCGGCTTCATGAGCGCCGCCTCCCCCGGCGTCGTCTCGCTGTTTTTCCGCAACGACTACTACAAGGATTTCGAGACCTATATTTACGCCATCGCCGACGCCATGCGTCACGAATACGAGACCGTCGCCAAAGCCGGCTTCGTGTTGCAGATCGACTGTCCCGATCTCGCGATGGGCCGCCACATCCAGTATGCCGATCTCGACCTCGCTGCCTTCCGCAAGCGCGCGCAACTTCACGTCGAGGCGCTCAATCACGCCGTCGCCAACATTCCCGCCGAGCAATTGCGCATGCATGTGTGCTGGGGCAATTACGAAGGCCCGCACCACAAGGACGTGCCGCTCGCCGACATCGTCGATATCGTGTTCTCGGCAAAGCCGAGCGCGATTTCGTTCGAGGCCGCCAATCCGCGCCATGCGCACGAATGGTCGTTGTTCGAGACCGTCAAGCTGCCGGACGGCAAGGTGCTGATCCCCGGCGTGCTGGAGTCGAAATCGAATTTCATCGAGCATCCCGAGCTGATCGCGCAGCGCATCGGCCACTACGCCAAGCTCGTCGGCCGCGAGAACGTCATCGCCGGTTCGGACTGCGGCTACGGCACCTGGGTCGGCCAGGCGGCGGTCGATCCGCAGGTCGTGTTCGCGAAGCTCGCGGCGATGGCGCAAGGCGCGCGGATCGCGAGCAAGCAATTCTGGTGATCGATCAATCTTTGGGAGGCCCCGCAATGCAGACCACAATGAATGTTCCTCCAGGGTCGATCGATATTCCGTCGGCATGGCGCGGCGACACCATGGCGGCGAATTCGGATCGCTGGCTGGTCCACCTCAGTGCCGATGAAATTGCCGAGCTTGAGCGCGCCGCCGCCTCGTTTTTCACGACGACAAAGGAAATCGGCGAGATTACCAAAGAGAAATTTCCACTGCCGGGCTTCGGCGCTCACCTCGCCAAACTGCGGGAAACGCTGATCCATGGCATCGGCTTCGAGGTGATCCGCGGGCTGCCGGTGGCGAAATATACGCAGGAGGTGGCCGCCACGATCTTCTGCGGCGTCGGCGCGCATCTCGGCTCGGCACGGTCGCAGAACGCGATGGGCCATATTCTCGGGCATGTCCGCGACATCGGCGCGAACGCCAAGGACCCCAACACGCGCATCTACCAGACCGCGGAGCGGCAGACTTTCCATACCGATTCAGCCGACGTTGTCGGGCTGCTGTGCATTCGCGAAGCCATGGAGGGCGGCAAATCCCTGCTGGTGAGCACGGCAGCCATCTACAACGAGATGCACCGCACGCGCCCCGATCTCGCCGCGCTGCTGTTCGATCAGATCGCCACCGACCGGCGCGGCGAAGTGCCCGAAGGGCAAAAGCCGTACTATCAGATTCCGCCGTTGAACTGGCATGCCGGCTTTCTGACCGGCTTCTATCAACGCCAGTATATCGACAGCGCGCAACGCTTCGCCGACGCGCCGCGGCTGACGCCGGTCCACGTCGAGGCGCTCGACCTGTTCGACACACTCGCCAACGACGAGCGCCTTCATTTCGGCATGCAGCTTGAGCCCGGCGACATGCAGTTCGTCTACAATCACGCTTTGCTGCACGACCGCACCGGATTCCGCGACTGGCCGGACGCGCCCAAGAAGCGGCACCTTCTGCGCCTTTGGCTCAGCGTCGCGGGCGACCGGCCGCTGCCGGAATGCTTCAAGCAGCGCTATGGCTCGATCGAGATCGGCAATCGCGGCGGCATTGTCACCAAAGGCACGAAACTCAACGTGCCTCTGGATTAGAGCGTTTTCGAGCGAAGTGGGTACCGGTTCGCGTGAAGAAAACGCGTCAAGACAAGAAGCTGGAGCCCGACTTTGATTCCATCAAAGCCGGAAAGGCTCTAGACAGGCAACCTCTCACACCTGCGGATCAGGCTTGCGCTTCAGCCGCTTGTAAAAGCGCGGCGCCATGATGACGACCGCGATCAGCGCCAGCGCCGCCAACGCGTAGCGGATGTTATTGGTGTCGCCGGAAACCACCTCGCCGCCGGCGTGGCCGATGAAGGTGTAAGCCACCGTCGACGGCGCCATGAACACCACGGTGGCGGCGACGTAGCGCCAGAACGGAATGCGGGTGAGGCCGAGCAGATAATTGACGATGTTATACGGGAAGATCGGCACCAGCCGGACGAAGGCGACGAATTGCCAACCATCGGCCTCGACGCTTTTCATCACCCTCTGCACGCGCGGGCCGGCGCGGTGCTCGACCCAGCCGGCGGCAAGATAGCGCGCCACCAGAAACGCGCCGGTTGCGCCGAGCGTACCGCCGGCCAGATTGTAAACGCTGCCGAGGAGCGGACCAAACACGACGCCGCCGACAACGTCGAAGACACCGCCCGGAATCATGACGATCGTGCCGACGCCATAGAGCAGGACGAAGCCGACCGGCGCCCAGACGCCAAGGCCGGCGATTCGGGCCTGAATGGCGTCGATGCCGGTCACGCCGTGAAACAGCCAGGCCAAAGCCAGGCCGCCGGCAAAGACCAGCAACACGATCAGCGCGATGAGCCATCGTCTTTGCATTACGTTACGGCTGTGATGAGGGGCAGTTCCGCGAGGAAGATTGCGGCTGACGGGATGATAGCAAGCGCAGTCATAATCGAACCAATCTCCGCGGCCAAGACGCGATCTGTTCAGCCGTTTGCGGACTTGTCGGAAAACAACCACAGCGTGCCGGACGGGCGAACCATCGCTGCCGGCAGACTTTCATGGCCATCGCGAAGCCGACGCAGAATTTCGCGCTTGCCCTGCCCGCTTACGAGGAAAGCCGCGTGCGCGCTGCTGTCGAGCGCCGGATAGGTCAGCGTGATGCGTGCTTCGGGTTTGGCGCCGACCACCGCGCGGACCCAGCGTTCACGCTCGGCCAGAACCGGACTGCCGGGAAACAGCGAGGCCGTATGTCCGTCCTCGCCAAGGCCTAGCAGGTTGACGTCGAACAAAGGCCGGGCCGGATCGAGACGCTCCGCGCCGTAGAATGATTTGAGTTCGCGTTCATAGGCCGACGCGGCGGCATCGGGTGTCAAATCTTCGGTCGGGATCGCATGAACATTGGTCGGCGGAATCGGTGCGTAAGACAGCAGCGCCTCACGCACCATGCGATAATTGCTCAACTTGTCGTCATGCGGCACGAACCGCTCATCACCCCAGAACCAATGCACGCGTGGCCAGGGGAAGCGGTCGCGATAATCCGGCTCGGCCAGATGCCGGTATAAAACTTGGGGCGTCGAGCCGCCGGACAGGCAAATGGAGAACCTGTCCTGTTTGGCGCTCGCCAGTCCGATGATCCATTCAGCGACGCGGCGCGCCATCGCTTCCGGATCGTCGAAAACTTCAACCTTCGCGTCGAATGCACCGATCGTCATCTCGAAAGCCTCACGGTGACGCCGCCGCATTGGAGTACGTCGATTTTTGCCGCTGCTCCAATTGCTGCACGATCTTGGCGGCGATCTCAGCCGGCTTGCCGGCGATATCGACCGTGATCGGGTGTTCGTCCGCCGTCGGCTCTTGCAGCGCCGCGAACTGGCTATCGAGCAGCGCCACCGGCATGAAATGGCCGTGCCGCGCCGCCATGCGCTTGTGGATCAGTTCGCGCGAACCCTTAAGGTAGACCAGCGTCACGTCCTCGCGGTCGCCGATGACGATATCGCGGTACGCGCGCTTGAGCGTCGAACAGGTCAGCACGCCGGACTCGCCGCGCGCGCGCCAGCCGTCGATTTCTTCGGCGATCTTATGCAGCCATGGCATCCGGTCGGCATCGTTCAAGGGCGTCCCGTTCCGCATCTTCTCGACGTTCGCGGCGGGATGAAAATCGTCGCCCTCTTGGAATTGGCAGCCGAGCGCTGCCGCCAACAGAACGGCAACCGTCGTCTTGCCGGATCCGGAAACGCCCATCACGATGACGACCACTGGTTTGGCGACATCATTGGAAAGCGCAGACTTCCAGGCGCGGCTCGGCGGATGATCAGGCGCCATCATGGTCTCCTCCCCGCTCGCACGTCATGCCGCGGCTTCCCGAAGAATAAATTTATGCACGGCCTTGGCGAAACCTTCTTCCTCGTTGCTGTCGGTCACCGCAGTCGCCTGTTTCTTGACCTCATCGCTCGAGTTGCCCATGGCGATGGAAAACCCGCTCTTGCGAAACATGAGCACGTCATTGGGCATATCGCCCATGGTGACGATCTGCTCCGGCGGAATCTTCAGAAGATGTGAAAGCGTGCCGACCACGGCGCCTTTGTTGGCCTGCGGGTGGGTCACGTCAAGGTAGTAAGGCTGCGACCGCGCCGCGCTCGCCCCGTCCCCGAGTTCTTTTTGCGCCTGTTTCTCGGCATCGGCAACCAGCGCAAGATCGTCCGATATGCCGACGATCTTGACGGCATGCGCAAGATGCTCATCGGTGAAAGACGGCACGACCTTGGCGTCGAATTTCACGGTCCAGGTTTCACGCGCCACATGCGGCGCATCGCGCTGGCGGATCAGCCACTCGTCGGCCGTGTAGACCCAGGCGTCCAGTCCCTTGTCGAGCAGCAGGCCGATGGTCTTTTTGGCGATCGCGGGATCGAGCGTATGGCTCTCGATCACCGAGAGATCGGGATGAACGAAAACGCCGCCATTGAAGCCCGCGATCGGCGTGCGCAGCGCCAACGGCGCGATCAACATGGCCATGCCGCGCGGCGGTCTGCCGCTGGTGATGGCAAAGCCAATGCCCGCGGCGGCAAGCGCCTGCACCGCTTCCGCGGCGCGCGGAGTCAATACTTTCTCGGAGGTTACAAGCGTGCCATCGACGTCGGCGAGCACAAGAGAGATTTTCGACGTATTTCGGTCGGTCATAGGGTCGCCCCTGCTTGTCCCACCGCCGGTTGCCAGCTCCGCCGTTCGCCGCCCAGGATGAATATGTCGACGGCTTGCGCAAAACCATCGTCGCCATTGCTGCCGGTGACGAGATCGGCGGCCTGCTTCACCTCGGGGCCGGCATTGCCCATGGCGATGCTGAGACCGGCGCGCCTGAACATGGCGACATCGTTGCGGCCGTCGCCGATCACGGCGATTTCCGCCAGCGGTATGGCGAGCAACTTCGCCATGGCCGACAATGCATCGCCCTTGTTGGCGAGCGGATGCGTGACATCGAGGTAATACGGTTGCGACAGCGCCACCGTCGCCTGCCCCGCGAGCGCCGTTTGCACCTCGCCCTCGCATCGCGCCAACCGCTCGAAATCGGCGCTGGCGCCGACGATCTTGCCGACGGTGTGGAGAAACGGTCCGAAGTCGTCAACGACCGTGGGAGGAAAGCCGACGGTGCGTTGCTCGCGCGCGACGTACGGGCCGGTCGATTGACGCACCAGCCAATCCTGCCCGGAAAAAACCCAAACGTCGGCGTCCTGAGCATCCAGCATTGCAATGGCGCGCTCCGCGACCTCAGGCGTCAGAAGATGTTCGCTGATCCTCGCCAGCGCCGGAGTGGCAATCACGCCGCCATTGAACGCGCCCACTGGCGTCGTGATGCCAAGCTGCTCGATCAGCATACGCAGTCCGAGCGGCGGCCGGCTGCTGACGATCGCAAAGCCGATCCCGGCCGCATGCAGCTTTGCGACAGCCTCCTTGGCGCGTGCGGTCAGCACCTTTTCATTGGTGACTAAAGTGCCATCGACATCCGTGACCACCGCGGAGATTTTCAATGATGGCGTCCGCGGTGCGTCGCTCATGACGATTTGGCCGTCGTGGGGCGTTTGACAGGCCGCCAGCGCCGGTCGTGATTTGTCAGGAGAGCATCTGCTTCCCCCGGCCCTTCGCTGCCGGATTCATACATCGGCATGTGGGCGTCATCAGTGTCTTTGCCCCAGGCATCGAGCACCGGCTGGACGATCCGCCACGCCTGCTCGACCATATCGGCACGCATGAACAAAGTTTGGTCGCCACACATCACATCGTAGAGCAAGGTCTCGTAACCGACGTTCGGCTCCTTCGGAAACCAGTCGCCGTAACGAAAATCCATTTTGACGGCGGCCAGATCCATGATGGGTCCGGGACGCTTGACCTCGAATTGGAGCGAGATGCCCTCGTCCGGCGCGATGCGCAGCACCAGCCAGTTCGACCGCAACGCGTCCACCGGCGTGCCCTGGAATGCCGTGTAAGGCGCCTGCTTGAAGCGGATGGCGATCTCGGTGTTGCGTTGGGCCAGGTGCTTGCCGGTGCGGATGTAGAACGGCACACCCGCCCAGCGCCAGTTATCGATCTCAAGCTGCATCGCCACGTAAGTCTCAATGTCCGAATCCGGCGCAACGTCGGGCTCCTGCCGGTAGGCTTTGACCTTCTTGTCCAACACCGTCCCGGCGCCGTACTGGCCGCGCACGGCCCGGTCGGGCATGACGGCCGGCATCGCCGCCAGCACTTCGGCTTTCTTGGAGCGGATCGCCGCGGCATCGAAGCCGGTCGGCGGCTCCATCGCCACCATCGACAGCAACGAAAACACGTGGTTCGGCACCATGTCGCGCAGCGCGCCGGTCTGCTCATAGAACTTGCCGCGCTTTTCGACGCCGACCGTCTCGGCGGCGGTGATCTGGACGTGATCGATCCGGTCGCGATTCCAGATCGGCTCGAACAGCCCATTGGCAAAGCGGAACGCCATGATGCTCTGGACCGTGTCCTTGCCCAGAAAGTGATCGATGCGGAAAATCTGATCCTCGTCGAGCGTGCGCAGGATGCTGGCGTTAAGGTCGCGCGCCGATTTCAGGCTGTGGCCGAACGGCTTTTCGACCACGACGCGCCGCCAGTATTTCGGCTTGCCATCATGATCGGTCGGCTGGTCGGTCAGTTTGGCCTTGCCGAGTTCATCCACAACGGTCCCGAACAGCCGGTCGGCGACGGCGAGATAGAAAATTACGTTGCCTTTGGTGCCGTGATCGTTCTTCGCTTTGTCGAGAAGACCGTGCAGTTGCTTATAGACTTCGGGCTTGGTGATATCGCCGTCGATATAGGACATCTTCTCGGCGAGCGTCTTCCACACCTTCTCGTCAATGCGGGAAACATCGAATTCGGCCGCGGCATTGCCGACGAAGCTTTCCAGCATCGTATGAAGATGGTCGCGCCATTCCTGCGTGTCCTCTTTGGTACGCGCGACGCCGATCAGTGAAAAATTCTCCGGCAAGATATTGGTGCGCGCGAGATTATAGAGCGCCGGAACGACAAGCCGCTTCGTCAGATCGCCGCTGGCGCCGAAAATAACGATGGTACATGGATCGGCCGGCTTGGCTTGGCGGCGGGGCGCCGATTCCGCCACGCGGATCGGTGGGACGGCAGTGGTTTGTCTGTCGAGCATTGCATTTACTCCGCGGCGTTCTGGGTCGACGGATGCGCCTGCGATGTCGCAGGCGTTTGCGGATCGGTCGCCTCCTTGCCCTCGATATGCCCGCCGAAGCCGAGGCGCATGGCCGAGAGAATCTTCTCGCCGAAGGTATGCTCCTGGCGCGAGCGGAAGCGCGCATAGAGCGCGCTCGAAAGAACCTCGGCAGGCACCGCCTCCTCGATCGCCGCCTCGATGGTCCAGCGGCCCTCGCCTGAATCCTGGACGTAGCCGGAGAAGCCTTCGAGATGCGGGTCCTTGACCAGCGCGGCGGCGCTGAGATCGAGCAACCACGATGAAATGACGCTGCCGCGCCGCCACACCTCGGCAATGTCCGGCAGATTGAGCGTGAAGCGCTCGTCTTCCGGCAGGTCTTTCGAATCCTTGTTGCGCAGGATGTCGAAGCCCTCGGCATAGGCCTGCATCAAGCCGTACTCGATGCCGTTATGAACCATCTTGACGAAGTGCCCGGCGCCCGACGGCCCTGCATGAATATAGCCGCGTTCGGCGCCGTTGGCGCCCGCTCCGGGATCGCCGGCGCGGCCGGTGGTGCGCGGGATTTCGCCGACGCCGGGCGCCAGCGCCGAAAAGATCGGATCGAGATGATCGACCGCCTGCTTCGGCCCGCCGATCATCATGCAATAGCCGCGCTCGATACCCCAGACACCGCCGGACGTTCCGCAATCGACGTACTGGATTTTCTTTTTGGCCAATTCCTTCGCGTGGCGAATATCGTCTTTGTAGAACGAATTGCCGCCGTCGATGATGATGTCGCCGGGTTCGAGCAAGCCTGCGAGATCCTGCACGGTCTTGTCGGTGATCGCACCGGCCGGCAGCATCAGCCAGACAGCGCGCGGCTTTTCGGTCAGGCCCTTGACCAGACTTTCAAGTGACGCCGCGGCTTTGGCGCCCTCCTTCGCCAATGCTTCGCGCGGCGCCGCATTGGCATCGAAGACGACGCAAGTGTGTCCCGCCTTCATCAAGCGGCGAGACATATTGCCGCCCATTTTGCCAAGTCCGACGACACCGATTTGCATGGTTTCGTTTCCTTCAATTATTCTGGAGATGGCTATTCGAGCGCGGCATCCACGGCGCGGCGGAGTTCGTCGAGTCCCGCATCGACGTCTTTAAGGTGGACGCGCAACGCACGGCGGTCGCGCTCGACCAGCACGCCAAGATCGCCACGCGCCTGCGCCGCCTTGACGACGCCAAAACTGTAGCCATGGCCCGGCACGTCGATGTCCGCTGGATCGTCGCAGGTGATTTGCAGGAAGATGCCGGAATTCGGGCCGCCCTTGTAGGCTTGCCCGGTCGAATGCTGGAAGCGGGGACCAAAACCGACGCAAGTCGCGGCGCGCGTCTTGTCGCGAACCCGCGTCCGTATTGCGGTCAGAACGTCGGTGTGCCGCTCATTGCGCTCTATATAGGCCAGCAACGCCACGTAGTCGCCGTTCTTCACTTGCGCGAAATGGCTCTTCAGGTAACCGGTCAGCGCATTGTGCCGGCCGAGCGCGGCCGCGTTGCGCGGATCGGCATAAACCGCGATGCCGTTCTCGCGGAAGATCGGCGTTTCATCGGGCAAGCGATGCGATTTTTCATAATCGTCGGTCAGTGCGCGCGTCTTGTCCTTGCTGGCTTCGACATCCGGTTGATTGAACGGATTGATGCCGAGGATCGCGCCCGCCACCGCCGTCGCGACCTCCCAACGGAAGAATTCCTGCCCGATATGCCAGGCATCCTTCACGCTAATGCGCACCACCGGATGGCCGGCGCTTTCCAGCGCCGCAACCGCCTTGCGCTGTGACGGGTCGTGCTGCCCGTCCAGTTCAAGATACGCAAAGAACCGATCCTTGCCGTAATGATCCGGAGCGCCGAGCGGCTCGCCGGCCAGCGGGATCAGGCCGCGGCCCTGCTTGCCGGTGCTTTCCGCCAGAAGCTGCTCCAGCCAGGCGCCGAGGTCGGCAATTCCCGGCGACGCGATGATGGTCACCTTGTCGCGGCCGAATTTGGTGGCCGCGACGCCCATGGCGATGCCGAGCTGCACGCCGGGATTCTCCGCCGGCGGCACGTCCGCGGCGCAGCGGCGTTGCATCGCCTGCGTCGTCGTGAGCAGACGCTTGACGTCGAGCCCCATCGCCGCCGCCGGCAACAAGCCAAATTTCGACAGCACGGAATAACGCCCGCCGATCGACGGCACGCCGTGAAACACATGGGCGAAGCCTGACTTCTTGGCGTGCTTGTCCAGAGACGAACCGGGATCGGTCACGGCGACGAACTGTGCGCCTGCCTTGTCCTTGCCCCGCAACGCGGCGACGCGGTCGAAGAAATAATCGAGGAAGATATTGGGCTCCAGCGTGCTGCCCGACTTGGAGGAGACAATGAACAGCGTCTTTTCCAGATCGATCGCCTTATCGATCGAAGCGACCTGCGCCGGATCGGTGCTGTCGAGCATGTGAAAGCGCGGCCAGCCGGCCTGATGCCCGAACGTGTCGCCGAACACTTCCGGGCCGAGACTCGAACCGCCCATGCCGAGCAGCACGACATCGGTGAAGGTGCGTTGCTTGACCGTCTTGGCGAATCCGTCGAGACGCGCCACATCGGCCAGTTCCTGATCGACGATGGTGAGCCAGCCGAGCCACTTCGCCTCGTCGGTCCCCGACCAGAGCGAAGCGTCTCCCGCCCACAGCCGGCGAATGCGGCCGCCGGCCCGCCACGCTTCCATCTCGGCGTCGAAAGCGGTTTTCAGCTCCGGTGAGCCCGCCTTGAATTCCTGACCGACGCGCTCGCCGTCCAGAAGCGCGCGGCGCTGCTGCGCGACGGCGCCGAACAATTTGTCGAACGAATCCGCGAAAGACTGCACGCCTTCGGCGACCAGTTCATCGGTCACCTGCTTCAGCGAGATGCCGTTGCTTTCCAGTTCGGCGAGCACCGCCCGCGCACCCGCGACATCCTGCTCGACTGCATCGGGCTTTGCCTCGCCGTGATCGCGGAAGGCATCCATCGTCGCCGGCGGCAGCGTATCCACGGTATCGCGGCCGATCAGCGCCTCGACATACATCGTGTCTTTGTAGGCCGGGCTCTTTGTGCTGGTGGATGCCCACAGCAGGCGTTGCGTTTTCGCACCCGCCTTCGCCAGCGCATCCCAGCGCGGCCCGGCGAACAGCGCCTGATAGCGCGCGTAACCGACCTTGGCATTGGCGATGCCGGTCTTGCCGCGCAGTCTGTCCGCCACCTTCTTGTCGGCGAGCTTGTCGAGCCGCTTGTCGACCGCGCTGTCGATACGGCTGACGAAAATGCTGGCGACGCTGCCGATCTTAGAAACGTCGCCGCCGGCCTTCTTCAAATCTTCGAGGCCGGCGATGTAAGCTTCGACCACCTGCTCATAGACGTCGATGGAGAACAGCAAAGTGATGTTGATGTTGAGACCCTTGCCGATCAGATGGCGGACCGCGGGAATGCCGGCCGGGGTCGCCGGCACCTTGACCATGAGATTTTTGCGATCGACTGCCTTCCAGAGCCGCAAGGCTTCTTCAATGGTCGCGTCGGTGTCATTGGCGAGATAGGGCGAACATTCCAGGCTGATATAGCCGTCGCGCCCCTTGGTCGCGTCATAGACCGGTCGCAGCACATCGGCCGCAGCCTGGATGTCGGCTATCGCCAGATGCTCGTAGATATCGGAAATGCTGTGGTCGCCCTGCGCCTGAAACTTCTTGAGCGCATCCTTGTATTCGTCGCTCTCGCCTATGGCTTTTTCAAAGATCGAAGGGTTCGACGTGATGCCCTTGAGGCCGTCGCGCTCGATCATCGTCTTCAACTGGCCCGTCTCGATCAGGCTGCGCTTGAGATAATCGAGCCACGGCGACTGGCCACAGTCTTCGAGTTGTTTGAGAGGATTCATGCTGTCTGTTTCCGGTGCTTCGCAATCTGGTCTTTGGCGGCGGCGACAATCTTTTCGGACGTAAAGCCGAATTTTTTCATCAGGTCCTTGATCGGGGCCGATGAACCGAACGATCGCATCCCGATCCTAGCGCCGTCCATGCCCACATAGCGATCCCACCCAAGGACCGACCCGGCCTCGACCGAAACGCGCGCCGCCACGGCCGGCGGCAGCACGCTGTCGCGATATTGACGATCCTGCCGCTCGAAAAGTTCCCAAGACGGCATGCTGACCACGCGCGCGGTGACGCCTTGCTGCTTCAGCGTCTCATAGGCGTCGACGCAAAGCGAAACTTCGCTGCCGGTACCGATCAAAATCACTTCAGGTTTGCCGTTTTCGGCGTCAGCCATGACGTAAGCGCCGCGCGCGACGCCTGTGGCTGAAGCGTAACGCTTGCGGTCGAACGTCGGCAGCGGCTGACGACTGAGCACCAGACAGGCAGCTTCTCGCCTGAAACCGATAATCGTGCGCCACGCCTCGGCGACTTCGTTGGCATCGGCCGGTCGCAATGTCACCAAACCGGGTATCGCGCGCAAGCCGATCAGTTGCTCGACCGGCTGGTGCGTCGGGCCGTCCTGTCCAAGTCCGATCGAGTCATGGGTGAAAATGGAAATGACCGGTAATTCCATCAGTGCACCGAGACGGATGGCCGGCTTCATGTAATCGGAAAAAATCAGAAAGGTCGAACCGTAAGCGCGGAGCTTGGAGACTGCCAGCCCGTTCACGGCGGCGCCCATGGCATGTTCGCGAATGCCGAAATGCAGGTTGCGGCCGCCGTAATTGTCCGGCTCGAAACTGCCGGCCGCTTCAAATGTCAGGTCTGTTTTCGTCGAGGGCGAAAGATCCGCCGCGCCGCCGATAAGCCATGGAAAATGCCGCGCGATAGCATTGAGCACCTTGCCGGAAGCTTCGCGGCTCGCGACGCCTTTGGCATCGGCGGGAAACTCGGGGATATCGGCGTCCCACCCTTCGGGGAGTTCATTGCGTTGCATCCGCTCGATCTGGTTCGCCAGGTCGGGATACTTGGCGCGATAGCCGTCAAAGAGTTTCGACCAGGCTGCCTTCTGTTCGCTGCCGCGGCGGCCGATGCCGGCGTCGAAATGTTCACGCACGCCGTCGGGCACCAGGAAGTCGGCGTCCTCCGGCCACCCATAGCTGCGCTTGGCCAGGCGTATTTCTTCGACGCCGAGCGGCTCGCCGTGCGCGGCGCTGGTGTCCTGCTTATGCGGCGCGCCAAAGCCGATGTGACTTTCGACGATGATCAATGTCGGCACGTCGTTGGCGTTTCGGAATTCCTGCATCGCCTGCGCCAGACGCTCTGCATCATTGGCGTCGCCGACCCGCTGCACGTTCCAGCCATAAGCCAGGAAGCGTGCCGCGACATCGTCGCCGAAAGCGAGATCGGTATGACCCTCGATGGTGACGCGGTTGCTGTCGTAGATCCAGCACAGGTTGCCGAGCATCAGGTGGCCCGCCAGCGAAGCGGCTTCGCTGGTGATGCCCTCCATCATGTCGCCATCGCCGCACATGGCGTAAATGTCGTAGCCGAAGATCTTGAAGTCGGGCCGGTTGAACCGCTTCGCCAGCCAGCGCTCGGCAATCGCCATGCCGACGCTGGTCGCGCAGCCCTGGCCCAGCGGGCCGGTCGTCGTTTCGACACCCGTGGTCACACCATATTCCGGGTGTCCCGGACACTTGCTATCGAGTTCGCGAAAGGCCTTGATGTCGTCGAGCGACACGGCAGGGGCGCCGGACAGGCGGCCATCGGCGTTGACTTCCTTGACGCCGGCAAGATGCAGCATCGCATAGAGCAGCATCGAGGCATGACCGTTCGACAGCACGAAGCGGTCGCGGTTCAGCCAGACCGGATCGTTCGGGTCGTAGCGCAAAAAACGCTGCCAGAGCGTGTAGATCACCGGGGCCAGCGCCATCGGCGCGCCAGGATGGCCAGAATTGGCCCGCTGTACGGCGTCCATCGAAAGCGTGCGAATAGTATTGATGCAGAGATCATCGAGCGACGGAGCACCGGGGGTCGAACGTCTCTCTTTTGTCCGATCCGCGCTGGGTGTTGCGTTTGAGGCGATGTTCATTCTGCTTCGTCCGTGGGCTGGATAATGCGGGAATAACGCCGTCGCTGGCCGGAAGCGCCATCCGACCGGGGAGGTCCTGAGAGCGTCGCCATTCTTTTGAGATAGGCAGCGGCCGAAGCACAAACAAGCCGGGAAAGATTGACTCCTCGTAACGTTGGCGCGGCGATGCCGGCCGTCACGATGGAATGCGGCTTCTTTGAGTTGAGCGGGGTCGCGAAGGGCAGACGATGAAGGTGTTGGCGCAAAAGCGCTTCATCAGCCGATATTTTGGGCAGCCGAAACCGTCGCGCGGTGGTGGCTCACCATCACCGCCACGAATTAGGCTAAAACGCCCGGGAGCATGCCCGGGCGTTCCCTTTTAATATCAAATGTTAGCGACTGCCGCTTCCGCCGCCGCCCGCGCCGCCGGCACCACCACCAGCGCCGCCAGCACCGGCACCACCTGCTCCGGCCGCACCGCCCGCACCCGCAGCACCACCAGCTCCAGCGGCACCCGAACCATCCGTGCCGCTGCCGGCCGCTCCGGCGCCCGAGCCACTCGTGCCTGAGCCACCGCTTGAGCCGCTGCCGTCGGCTGAGCCGCCACTGTTTTGTCCTTTGACCGCGCTATTGGTCGGTCCTGTCGTCGGCGAATAGATTGGCTGATCGTTTGGCGATTTTGTCGGATTACCGGCAGACGTAGGACTTTGAGCAAACGCCGGCGAAAATGCCGATGCGGCGGCGATCACCGCCGCCAATGCCACCGTATTCTTTATTTGCATAAACCGTCTCCCTGTTGCGTTGTTGTGCGCAATTTTGAGCGCCTGCGGGAAACGCTCGGTCCGCAGATTACTTTCAACAAGGGACGGCTATTGTCGTTCCTTCCAAATCGGAAAATCGCTTACACAATGTTCCATGTAAGTCTGCTTGCTAACACTATGCTTGGCATGAATTAACAACTCTCCGCGCCAACCAGCGCTCAATGTCACATAATACCCGATGTCAATTTACCGGAATGTCGATTTACAGGAATGTCGATGTACCGGAATGTTAATTGACACACGTCCATAACGCGCTCGTGATGCGAACATCTTGGTCAGACCGCATTCACTCGAAATGTAAGTGAGCGCTACCAAGCGGACTGCCGTCACGGCAAAGCGAATGTACACGGCGACGCCGACAAGAAAATGACGTTGCCGATTTAACCGTTGCCTATCTGATGAACGTTGCGGCTCCCTCAGTTCCCTCATCAGCACCGCTGAAGCTCAACGACGTCGCACCCTTAGCCTACCTCAAGAATGTGCTGGAGCGCATGTCCAGCGGGCATCACATGAGCCGCCTCGACGACCTCCTGCCGTGGAATTGGAACCCATCGAACACCCCGACCTGGCCTACGTGTCAGGAATGGACGCTTAACCCGGATAAAATTCGGCACCCGTGATCGCGATGCTGACTCGAATCCAACAGGCGTCCATTTCTTGAATGCTCGTGCCATAGGACGCGGATCCGATCTGTTCTCATCAACTGTTTTGCAGGAGAGGAGGATGATCTGCCGTTCTGCTCCCGGAAGCTTGCCTTTCTATGCCGTGCGTGCCGTCGAGCGAGTGGCTTTCTTAGCTTGAGTTGGCTTGGCTCGGCGTGCGAGAGCCCGTTCCGGGGGCGAGAGTTATCGGCTTGCCGACGAAGCGGCTTTTGTTTCCCTTCGCTGCAAAAATTGCATGAGTGATCGACACGGTCGCTCCCTGGGAGTCACTCAAAGTTTCAACCTGGGCATTGAGTTGCTTGGCGAGCGCATTGACGATGCCGGTGCCAAGGCCAGTTTTTGGTTGGGCAAAGACACCGTCCGGCTTCCCCATCCCGTTGTCGGCGACCGAAAGCTTCCAATCTGTTCCTGAAACTTGATAGGCAACAGTGATTTGCCCGTCTTTTGCCACTTCTTTGAAGGCATGCTTCAGCGAATTTATGACGAGCTCTGTCACAATCAATCCAAGGCTTTCAGCCTGACGGCAAGTGACGTTTCCTTATTCGTTTAGTACCTTCAGCGAGATTTTCCGGTCCTCACTAATCATCGAGCTTGAGAGGGCGTCGCAAAGCTTCGAGAGGTAAGGAACCATTTCGATGAGTTCTGAGGCCCCGGAGGCATGAAGCTGTTGTTGCCGTTCATGCCCATCAAGTATCGGATCGCGGTTGAGCGCGTAGGCGTAATTCAGAATACCGACATCCTCTTCGCCCAGATCGACAGCTTGCCCATTGCGCCTCCTGCAGCCGCCGCAAATGCTTGGTCGATGCTCAGACTGGGCAGCTTGCCGCCGAAAGCAAACGCGCCCAAGAGTGCCGTGCTCGACCAAGCGAGGAACCGCCGCCGCGGAACCCCGTCATTCTGGTTACGCGGATGCATTGCAACCCGCGGTCTTTGTAACTCTGTCATTGGAAGCTCCTTTGAAAGAGCGGCAAACACGGAAAGGACGGGGCTCCAAAATGAATTGCCAATATTCGTGGCCTGGTTCCCGAGCGCCCTTATAGTTGGAATGCTCTGATCAAAAGAAAGTTTCCGGCTGCGCCAAAGAGTCTGTCTCGAGCGGCGTCTGAGCGATTTTGACGATGGCCGCAGCCGCACAAAATCTAGCAAGGAACTCTAGAGTTCGACCCAACATTGAATCGTGGTCCGCGAGATAGCGTCAGTGCCCGGTCTACGATATTTCAGGGCTTCGCTGCGATGCGGGAAACGTTATGAAACCTTGTCTATCTCTGGACGGCCAGGAGGCAAGAGCCAAGCTTGTGTCGGCTCGCATCGCCGTCGGCAAGATACTACTAACGCTGCTTGGCTTTTTATGTGGCGCCTCGGCGGGCCGCGAGGGCTGCACCGTCCAAGTCGGCGCTTCGATCATGTTTGCGATCGGCCGCTTCTCGCCGCGGCGCCAACCCGGGCTAATCCTCGCCGGCGCCGCGGCCGGCGTTGCGGCCGCCTTCAACACTCCACTCGCCGGCATTGTCTTCGGCATCGAGGAGATGAGCCGCGCCTTCGAAACGCGCACCAGCGGTCTCATCATAGCCGCGGTGATCGCAGCCGGCCTCACCTCGCTGGCTCTGGTGGGCAATTATTCTTACTTCGGCAACACGCCGGCGATGCTTCGCAGCGGCGTCGACTGGCTGGCGATCCCGTTGTGCGGCGTCGCAGGCGGATTGGCCGGTGGCCTGTTCAGTCGCATCGTTATCATGATGGCGCGCGGCGTGCCGCGGCGCGCCATAAATGCAGCGTGCGCCACGTCAACATGACGATCTCGATGGCCTTCGTCGCACCCGCGCTCATCAAGGCCGCCGTCGAGGGCCGCCTTCCCCGCGGCATCGGTGTCGCCGCATTGCGCGATGCTCCGGCGGAATGGTCTCGCCCGTTCGAGCGGCTCGGACTGCCCTAGTCCACCAGCTAACCTATTGGCGAACCCAGGCGGCTATCGCCGATCGCTCCCGATCCCAGGAACAGAAATTTTGACGGCAGAGACGCGGCCCGAATTTCACGTCGTTTCGGTCACAGAGACGAAGACTCGGATTCACAAAACAAGAAAGCCCGCCAGTGGCGGGCCTTTTCGTTAAGTCTTAATTTAGTTGGCTAAAACAAAGACTTGGTGGTGGGCGCGACAGGGATCGAACCTGTGACCCCCTCCATGTCAAGGAGGTGCTCTCCCGCTGAGCTACGCGCCCGTTCGTCCCGTGGTTCTTATCGGCTCGCCGCCGGGGTGACAAGCCTGCCGCTGCGAAATCCTTAAAGGCCATTCTGGACAACCGCCCGCTAGACGAGACCGGTCCCAAATGCCCGCAAGGCGATGAAAACGGCGGCGCTCATGGCAAATAGCAACAGCGGATGCAATTTCGGCCGCAGCATCAGAACGCCGGCAACGCCGAGTGTCATTGCCCAGGATACGATCCCGCCGCCGCTCAGACGCAAGATCGAGAGGACGCCGGCAAGCAGCAGTCCGTTACCGACCGGCGCCAGCCCCCGCTCCATTGCCGTGTGCCAGCCCTTGCCACGATGCCGGTTCCAGACGCGCACGACGGCGTAACACAGCAGCGACGACGGCACGAAATACCCGAGCGTCGTCAGCAAGGCTCCGCTCCAGCCCCACACATGCCAACCGATGACGGTCGCCAGCATCGAGCCCGGACCGGGCGAGGCGCGTGAAATGGCGAACAATTCAATGAACTCACGCGCCGAAATCCATTGCCGAACGTCGACGACCTGATGCTGGATGCCGGCGATGACGCTGGCGCCGCCACCGATCGATACCAGCGAGAACGGCACGAAAACCGCGAGCAAAGCCAAAGGAAAATCGTCATCGTGCATCGGCACGCACCCTGAGCCAGGCGGCTGCGACGGAAATTGGTCCAACGACGAGGGCCACCGCCAACAGCGACCAATGCAGCAAGCCGACGGCAATGAACGTGACGGCGAGCGCGATCATCGCTTCGATGCGTTGCGCCGCACGGCGCGCCCCTTTTGCCACCACGATGAGAATGAGGCCGAGGGCCACAGCGGTGACGCCATCCAGCCCGGCTTCGGCAAGAGGAAGCGCCTTGATCACCCCATAGACGGTCGCAACCCCGATCACCGCGAAGAACGGTCCGGCAATCAGCCCGGTCAGCGCGGCAATGGCTCCCAGCGGCCCATTGAGCTTGTTGCCGATGAAAACCGCGAGATTGCTGACATTGGTGCCGGGCAATATCTGGCTGACCGCGAGGCCGGAGAGGAACTCTTCTTCGTCGATCCAGTGCCGAGTCGTCACGACTTCACGAAAAATCCATCCCGAAAGACCGCCGCCGAAGCTCAACAGCCCGACACGGAAGAAAACAAAGAAAAGGTTGGGGATCGATACGGCGGGCGCGGGCGTGTTCAACGGGATAAATTCCGACTCGTTTTGGAGCCGGAAATTTGCGCCTTCGCTGCCCCGCCCGCAATCGCTCGCGACGCGCGGAATGGCAAACATGCAGCCGCGCAGGCGAGAACACGCGAATATGGCGAATGAATATAGATTGTCAGCGTAGGCGGAACGAGCTTGTCAGGCCGCCAGCATTTTGTGAACTTCGTTCACGAGGTCACGCAGGTGAATGGGCTTTGACAGCACCTTGGCATGCTTGGGCGCGGTGGAATCGGCGTTAAGCGCCACCGCGGCAAAACCGGTGATAAACATGATCCGGATATCGGGATCGAGTTCGGCAGCCCGGCGGGCGAGTTCGATCCCGTCCATTTCCGGCATCACGATGTCGGTCAACAGCAGCTCGAACGGTTCCTCGCGCAGGCGCTGATAGGCCGATAGCCCATTATCGTAGGAAGTTACGTCGAATCCCGCATTCTGCAGCGCCTTGACCAAAAAGCGCCGCATATCGGTGTCGTCTTCGGCCAGCAGGATTTTCGACATTGTTCTTGTACGTCCCAACGCGGCGGCCCGAGTGCCGGCACTTGCCACCCATAAGAACTGCGCCGGGTAAATAACGGGTGAACCAAAAGCTTTCCCTAGCTTTATCCCCCGGCTCATGAACAATAGACAACAGCGGTGGACAACGGAAGGTATCGCGTGCCCAAAGCCAGCCCTGCCCGACTGCGGCCTCGCCAAGCGTCCTTGTCGGCCACTGACCGAACCATATCGCATTGTGCCCGTGAGCTATTCACGACCGCGTTTCTCTGTGACTGACCTTTATGACCGACAAGCACGAACTTGATCCGCCATTCGAGATAGTCGAGCCGGCTGTCTGCCGGGCCCCGGCGCTGTTCAATTCGCCGCATTCGGGATCGACCTATCCGCGCGCCTTCATGGCAATGTCCCGGCTCGACACCGCAACACTGCGTCGGTCGGAAGATAGTTTCGTCGATCAGTTGATGGCCGGCGTGGTCGCGCAGGGCTACCCGCTGATGCGGGCGCATTTTCCGCGCTGCTTCATCGACGTGAACCGCGAGCCGTACGAACTCGACCCGCGCATGTTCGAGGGCCATTTGCCCTCATTCGCCAACACCCGGTCGATGCGGGTCGCCGGCGGTCTCGGCACCGTGGCGCGGGTCGTGGGCGATGCCCAGGAAATTTACGATCGCCGCATCCCGGTCGATGGCGCGCTGGCGCGGATCGAGGCGCTGTATAAGCCTTATCATCGGGCGCTGCGCCGGCTCTTCACCAGGCTGCACCGCGATTTCGGCGCCGCCATGCTGGTCGATTGCCATTCCATGCCCTCGACCGCCGGTCATAAAGACGAGCGGCCGCGGCCTGAATTCGTCGTCGGCGATCGCTATGGCACCAGTTGCGGCGGCGTTGTCGCGGACACGGCGGAGCAGACCCTGCGCGGCATGGGTTATACCGTGAGCCGCAACAAACCTTATGCCGGTGGCTTCATCACCGAGCACTACGGCAATCCGGCCGCCGGGCTTCACGCGGTCCAGCTTGAGATCAACCGTGCGCTTTATATGGACGAGCGCCGCTACCTGAAGACCGCGGGCTTCGACCGCCTGGCGGCAGACATGGTCACGCTGGCCCAGCGGCTCGGCGACATCCCACTCGAGGAACTGCGACCGTACCGCGCGGCGGCCGCCGAATAGGCTGGAAGGCCATCCGCGCTATAAGCCCTCCCGCTTCGTCCGCCACCAGCCGTTTCGCAAAAGCGGCGTTTTCGCAAAAAAAGGGCCGCTCACGAAGAGCGGCCCAAGTCTAGGGAGGAAACGCCCAAGGAGGGCAACGGTATCGCTACCGCATTGCAATAACTTACGCCGCAACGCACAAAAATCAAGGGTTTGAGCCGCTTTTCCCATGCAATAGTGCATGGCTGGTTTTTGATACTGCGGTTCGTAAGGAGGTTATGCGAAAATGTTTCTATTCCAGCCCTCTCCGTAATAAATGACAAGATACGGCGCCGTATAAGTAATTTTCATCCAAAGGCCTGAAACCGTCCACTGGCCTACTCGGCCGTCGCTTTTGGCCGCTCCGGCTGCCACCCGTATCCGGCCCCGTGGCTTTAATACGTTGCGCCGGCGTTAGCCGTTGCCGCCAGGGTCGGTCTCGGATAGGTCGAACCAACGTCAGAGAGCCCGATGACCGCGATCGATTTCACCAGTTTCGTCGACAAGCTCGCCTCGGCATCGGGCGATACCATTCTGCCGTTCTTCCGCACGGCGCTCGCCGTCGAGAACAAGCTGTCGCGCGGCTTCGATCCGGTGACCGCCGCCGATCGCGCGGCTGAAAACGCCATGCGCAGCCTGATCCGGGAGAATTTTCCCGAACACGGCATCCTCGGCGAGGAATACGGCTCCGAGCGCACCGACGCCGAATATGTCTGGGTGCTCGATCCTATCGACGGCACCAAGTCTTTCATTGCCGGCATGCTCGGCTGGGGCACGTTGATCGGCTTGATGCGCTTCGGCGAACCGGTCTACGGCATGATGCACCAGCCGTTCACGCGCGAACGCTTTATCGGCGACGGCGGCGCGGCGCATTATCGCGGCCCTACAGGTGATCGCGACTTGCATGTGCGGTCTTGCGCGGCCCTAAGCGACGCCGTGCTGTTCACCACCAGCCCGCTGTTGATGAACGACGACGACCGCACCGCCTTCGTCAAAGTCGAGAACAGCGTCAAGCTGTCGCGTTACGGCGGCGATTGCTACGCCTACTGCATGCTCGCCGCGGGCCAGATCGACCTCGTCATCGAAACGTCGATCAATCCGCACGATATCGTTGCGCTGATCCCGGTCATCCTCGGCGCCGGCGGCATTATCACGACCTGGGAGAACGGCCCGCCGCAGGCCGGCGGCCGCATCATCGCCGCCGGCGACAAGCGCACGCACGAGGCGGCGATGGCGATGTTGAGGGGCGCATGATCGGAAATGCGCAAAAAACAGGCTGTTCGCGCTGACGCGGTTTGCCGCTAGGATCGCGACATGAAGAAGCCCGCCAAGAATTTAAAAACGCTCGGTACATTCACCGGTCATCTGCTGCTGCTCGGCGCCGGCAAGATGGGCGGCGCCATGCTCGACGGCTGGGTGGCGCGCGGCCTCAGCCTCAAGAAGTTGGCTGTGATCGATCCGCAACCGGCAAAGGCCATGAAGGCTTTGGCGCGGCGCGGACTGATGCTCAATCCCAAGGGAGCGGCAAAAACCAAGCCCGCTGCCGTGATTGTAATTGCGGTGAAGCCGCAGATGGCGCCGGAAGCCATGCCGGCCCTTGCGCCGCATGTCGGCAAATCCACGCTCGTTGTCTCGATCATGGCCGGCCGCACGTTGGCTTTTCTGCAAAACGCATTGCCGTCCGGCACCGCGATCGTGCGGGCAATGCCGAACACACCGGCGGCGATTTCGCGCGGCATATCGGTCGCCGTGCCGAACAGGAAAGTCACCGCCAAACAACGCAAGCTGACCACCGATCTGCTGGCCGCCACCGGCAAGGTCGAATGGGTCGCCGATGAAGCATTGATCGACGCCGTGACGGCAGTATCAGGCTCCGGACCGGCTTACGTGTTCCTTCTGGCCGAAGCGCTGACCAAAGCTGCCATTGCCGCCGGCCTGCCCGAAGGCCTCGCCACACGGCTGGCGCGCGAGACCGTCGCCGGTTCCGGCGAACTGCTGCACCGCTCCGATTTGGATGCCGCGACGCTGCGCCAGAACGTGACCTCGCCCGGCGGCACCACCGCCGCCGCGCTCGGCGTGCTGATGGGCCCGAACGGGTTCGATGAGTTGCTGACCCAGGCGGTCGACGCGGCGGCGAAAAGGTCGCGGGAATTGGCGGGGTAGGTGAGTTCTCAATCCTCATCCTGAGGAGGCTGCACAGCAGCCGTCTCGAAGGACGAGGATTGCCCACGCCTCGCCCTCCGAGACGCGCACTTCGTGCGCTCCTCAGGGTGAGGCGCGGTTCCGCCCTAGAACCGTCGCCTTTGCAAACCTACATTGAGCGGGACAGTCCATAGCCCGATGGAGGCGATCATGGCCCGCAAAACCACCCGCACCCGCAAAGCCGCCCCTAAAGCTCCGGTGCCGCCGCCACCGCGCGGCACGTCCGACCGCGACAAAGCCGTCGATGCGCTTATGGCGCTGCTCGCCGAACATTCCTTTGAGCAGATCGGTCTCGCCGAAGTTGCCGGCCGCGCCGGAATCAAGCTCTCGGCGTTGCGCGCCGAATTCGGTTCGACGCTGGCGATCTACGCCGCGCACATCAAGGACATCGACAAAGCCGTGCTCGACGGCGGCGATGAGGACATGCTCGTGGAAAATCCGCGTGAACGTCTGTTCGATGTGCTGATGCGCCGGCTGGAAGCGATGACGCCCTACAAGGATCCGATACGCTCGATCGTGCGGTCGGCGCGGCGCAGCCCCGGTCTTGCGTTGGCGCTCAATGCGATGGCGACGCGTTCGCAAGGCTGGATGCTCGAAGCCGCCGGCATCGGTGCATCGGGTGCACGCGGTGCCCTACGTGCGCAGGGTGCTGCGCTGATGTTCGCCCGCGTCGTCAGTGTCTGGCTCGACGCTGAAGACGATGAAGACGCCAACGAGCTTGCCATGGCCGCGCTCGACCGCGGCCTTTCCAGCGCCGAGCGCTGGGACGGTTTCATCGGCGATCTCTGCGCGCTGCCGCGTTGCCTGATGCGCGGCCCGCGTCGCCGCCGCCGGGCACGCTATGAGGATGATGAGACGGTGGAAGCGGCTTAAGCCTGGCCTATTTTCCCGGGCGCAATGCTGCACGAAGTGATGCGTTGCAGACCCGGGATCATGTGAGCATCTGCGAAGGTCCCGGCTCTGCGGTGCACCGCTCGCGCGTCGCACCGCGTCCGGGACAAGAACGCTACACCGGCACACGCACCGTCGCTCTCAAACCTCCAAGCGGTGAATCGCCAAGCACAATGTCGCCGCCATGCGAGCGGGCAATGTCGCGCGCGATCGCCAGGCCCAGGCCGGTACCGCCCTCGTCCTGATTGCGGGCATCGTCAAGACGCAGGAACGGCTTGAACACGTCCTCGCGCTGCGCCATCGGGATGCCCGGCCCGTCGTCATCGACGGTGATGGTCAGATAACGGTGATCGCGGTGACCGGTAATGGCGATTGACGGTGCGTAGCGCGCAGCGTTCGACACCAGATTGGCGAGGCAGCGCTTGAACGCCGCAGGCCGCACCGTAACGATCGATGCGCCGTGAAACACTACCGTGGCGCGATGACCGTGACGCTCGGCGTCGTCTTTTAGCTCTTCGAGGAAATCGGCCATGTCGGTCGGCGCCGAGATTTCGCCGAGGTCGCCGCGCGCGAAGGCGAGATAAGCCTCCAGCATGCGGGCCATCTCGTCGACGTCCTTTTTCATCGCATCGATTTCGGGACTATCGTCGACGAGCGCGAGTTCGAGCTTGAAACGCGTCAGCACCGTGCGCAGATCGTGCGACACGCCGGCGAGCATCGTCGTGCGCTGCTCGATGGCGCGTTCGACGCGCGTCTTCATCTCGATGAAAGCCTGCGCCGCGCGCCGCACCTCGCGCGCGCCGCGGGGCCGGAAATTCGGCACGTCACGGCCCTTGCCGAAACTCTCGGCCGCGTCGGCCAGCTTGAGGATCGGCTTGATCTGGTTGCGCAGGAAAATAATGGCGACGATTAGCAGCACCGTCGAGGTGCCGACCATCCAGATCAGGAATATCTCCGAATTCGACGCATATGCCGCGCTACGCCGCGCGTAGACGCGCATGACCTTGTTGTCGAGTTGAATGCGGATTTCGACCAGCGACGATTTGCCCACCGTATCGAGCCAGTACGGCAGCCCGATCTGCTTGCGCAATTGTTCCGACAAGGTCTGGTCGAGCAGTGAGAAAAATGGCTTCGGCCCCGGCGGCGGCATGTCGCCATTCGGCAGGAAATCGACGGCGAGACCGAGGCGGTTCTGCGCCATCTTGCGGATTTGCACCAGATCCGGGTCTTGCGGATAGCCTTTGTAGATGTCGATCAGCGCGGCGATGTCCTGCACCACACCAGCCGACAGACGTTGCGTCACGACATTCCAGTGCCGCTCCATGAACACGAAGGCGACCACCGATTGCAGGATCACCATGGGCAGGATGATGATGAGCAATGCCCGGGCGTAGAGCCCCTTCGGCATCACGCTGTTGAGCCAGCGCGCGAGCCGCCGCCAACCTTCGGCGATGCGGCCAAGCCCGGCATGGATTTTACGGATCGGCGGGATTGCGTCGTACCATTCCCAGAACGCGCGCAGCCGCGCCACTGCCGAGCGCATGCCGTTCTGGATGTCGAGGCTGGTCATGTCGTGCTGACCAGCCGGTAACCGATGCCGCGCACGGTCTGGACGAACAGCGGATTGGCGGGATCGCGCTCGATCTTGCGGCGCAGGCGATTGACCTGCACATCGACGGCGCGCTCGCTGACCTGCTCGCCGTTGCCGGCGAGCGCCATGCGCGACACCGTCTCGCCCGGGCAGGCGGCCAGAATCCGCAGCATTTCGCGCTCGCGATCGGTCAGACGGATCGCTTCCTCGCCCTTGCGCAGTTCGCCGCGCGCGAGGTGATAAACGAACGGCCCGAAACGCACCGACTCGACTGGCGGCGCTGCCGCCGGCTGGGCGCGCTTGAGGATGTTGGCGATGCGCAGCGACAGTTCGCGCGGCTCGAAGGGCTTCGACAGGTAGTCGTCGGCGCCGAGCGTCAGGCCCTCGATGCGGCTTTCCGCGCCATCGCGCGCCGTCAGCATCAGGATCGGCACGGTCGAACCGTTACGGATCGACTTGGCCAGATCAAACCCGGATTCGCCCGGCATCATCACGTCGAGGATAAGCAGATCGAAGCTCAAGCCGGTAAGCTTGGCGCGGGCATCGGCAGCGTGATCAGCGGTGGTGACGCGATAGCCTTCGCCGGCCAGAAAGCGCGACAGCAGATCGCGAATGCGGCGGTCGTCATCGACCACCAGCAAATGCGGCGCGTCATCCGGCAGCGGCAAGCGCACGGGATTCATAGTCGTCGCTCCAAACTCCGCTCATTCCCGCGTAAGCGGGAATCCAGAGCTGCGAGCACAGCAGATGTCGTTTCTGGGTCCCCGCCTTCGCGGGGATGAGCGGAAGGTGGTAGCAAGGTCAACATCCCTACTCCCGCTTGACCCGGTCGGCGCGCGCGATCAGCCGCAGCACACCTTCCCGATTATCGCTGTCGATCATCGCGGTGAGGAAACGCCGCGCCGCCTCGTGCGCACCGGGACCAAATTCGCCGAAAGCGCGGCCGATACGCTCGGTCTGCAACTGCGCCAGCTTGAGCGACAGCGCCTCGCCCTTCGCGGTCGCATACAAAAGGCGCTGGCGGCGGTCCTGCTCGCCTTCCTTCTGCACGATGTAGCCCTGATCGATGAGTTGCTTGAGCACCCGTCCCAGCGACTGCTTGGTGATGTTGAGAATATCGAGCAGGTCGGCAACCTTCATGCCGGGATTGCGGTTGACGAAATGCACCACACGATGGTGGGCCCGGCCGAAGGTGAGTTTCGACAGCACCTCGTCCGGATCGCCGACGAAATCGCGATACGCAAAGAACAGAAGTTCGATGATGTCCCAAATCGGCTCTGGACCTGCCGGCTGCAAGCCGATCGAGTCAGCGCCGGGCCGACCCCCGGCAGCAGCTTCCGCGCCGCCAGCCGGACCAGAAGTCTTTGCACCGGAATTTATGTCAGCCATGTTGACATATTTTGGTTTTATGTTACAAAAACTCGCCTGCGAACGTAACGATCGTTCCTAGGAACGCGTTCGGAGCCGCCAGCAGCGGCCCTTAAGGTCTCATACCGGGAGTTGCCCGGAGACGCAAAGTATTGGAATTGGCGCTCAAAATGCGCCATCACAGCGGCACAAGGGGCCGCAAACGGTCACAGGCAGGCGCTCCCCGCCAAGGGCTCCCGCCGCTGTTAGAGTTCAGGAGGATACCATGGCAGCGCAATCCTACGACCGGCTCGAAGGCGTCATCTGGTACGACGGCAAGCTGGTGCCTTGGGCCGATGCGAACCTGCATGTGCTCAGCCATGGCCTGCATTACGCCAGCGCCGTGTTCGAGGGCGAGCGCGCTTATGGCGGCCAGATTTTCAAATCGACCGAGCATTCCGAACGCCTTAAACGCTCGGCCAACATCCTCGACTTTGAAATCCCCTTCACCGTTGCCGAAATCGACGCCGCCAAGCAGCTCGTGGTCGACAAGAACGGCCGCAAGGAGGCTTACGTCCGTCCGGTCGCCTGGCGCGGCTCCGAGATGATGGGCGTGTCGGCGCAGAACAATAAAATTCACCTCGCCATCGCCAGTTGGGAATGGCCGAGCTATTTCGATCCGGAACAGCGCCTGAAGGGCATCCGGCTCGATCTCGCCGAATATCGCCGGCCCGATCCGCGCACCGCGCCGTGCCGCGCCAAGGCCGCCGGTCTCTATATGATCTGCACCATCTCCAAGCACGCGGCCGAGCGCAAAGGCTATGCCGACGCCATGATGCTGGACTGGGAAGGCCGCGTCGCCGAATGCACCGGCGCCAACATCTTCTTCGTCAAGGACGGCAAGATACACACGCCGCTGGCCGATTGCTTCCTCGACGGCATCACCCGGCAGACCGTCATCGGCCTCGCCCGCAAGCGCGGCCTCGAAGTGATCGAACGGCGCGTGATGCCGGACGAACTCACCGGCATGTCGGAATGCTTCATCACCGGCTCGGCGGCGGAAGTTACTGCGGTGTCGGAGATCGCCGACTGGCGCTTTACGCCGGGCGCTATCACCAGGCAGTTGATGGAAGACTATATCGCCGAGGTGAAGCCGAAGGCGGTGGCGGCGTAACCGGCCCCCGGCGATGAGCCGGGATGCCGCCTCGCAGCAACCGGTTATCGACTTCCTCGCCGATCCGGCGACGCATGGCGGCGCCACGGTCGAACGCATCGACACGCACGCGGCGTCGGTCTTTCTCGCGGGGGATCGCGCGCTCAAGATCAAGCGCGCGGTCAAGTTTCCCTTTCTCGATTACACCACCCTTGAGAAACGCAAGGCGGCCTGCGAAGCCGAGATCGCCGTCAACCGGCCCTACGCCCCGGCAATCTATCGAGGCGTTCGCGCCATTACCCGCGACGGCGGCAAGCTTACATTGGACGGTGGCGGCGAGCCGGTGGAATACGCGGTCGAGATGGCCCGCTTCGACGAAAAACGCACGCTCGACCATTTGGCGGAGCGTCCGGAAGATCGTGGCGGCATCGACAGCGCCCTCGCCGATGCCCTCGGCCGCGCCGTGGCCAAGGCGCATGGCATGGCCAAGGTGGCGCACGACGCCGGATTTGCCGCCACGCTCAACGACATCATCCGGCAGAACCATGACGAGCTGCACTCGGCATCTGATCTGTTCGCGGCCGCCGACGTCGATACCCTGACCGCATCGACTCGCGCCGCCTATGATCGTTCGCGTTCATTGCTGACGGCGCGCGAACGCAACGGTTTTATCCGGCGCTGCCACGGCGACCTCCATCTCAGCAATATCGTCATGATAGACGACGCGCCGATGCTGTTCGATGCCATCGAGTTCAACGAGAAGATCGCGACCATCGACACGTTCTACGATCTCGCCTTCCTGCTGATGGACCTGATCGAGCGCAAGCTGACCCCGGCCGCCAATATCGTACTCAATCGCTATCTCGCCGAGATGCGGTCCGACGCAAATCTCGACGCGCTGGCCGCGCTGCCGTTGTTCCTGTCGGTGCGGGCGGCGATCCGCGCCAAAGTCACCGCCGCGCGGCCCAATCGCGATGCCGCGATGGAAAAAAGCGCACGCGATTATTTCGTCCACGCCGGCAATTTCCTGCGACCGCGAAAGCCGATGCTGGTCGCGGTCGGCGGCCTGTCCGGCACCGGCAAGTCGGTGCTGGCGCGTGCGCTTGCGGCTAACGTCGGTGCGCCGCCGGGCGCGGTGCTTCTGCGCAGCGACGTCATGCGCAAGACTCATTTCGGCGTTCCGGAAACCGAGCGCCTGCCGGCCTCGGCCTATACGCCCGAAGTCACCGCCGCAGTTTATGCCGCGCTCGCCGACAGAGCGCGGCGCGCGCTGGCCGCCGGTCACTCCGCCGTGGTCGATGCGGTGTTTGCTCGCGCCGACGAACGCGCGGCCATTGCGGGCGCTGCGCAAAGCGCGGGGAATCAAAGCGCTCCATTTCACGGCCTGTTCCTGACCGCCGATCTTGCCACCCGCGTCGCGCGCGTCGGCGCGCGCACGGGCGATGCGTCGGATGCCGATGAAACCGTCGCGCGCGGCCAGGAAGACTATGACCTCGGCCTGCTCGACTGGCACGAAATCGATGCCACGGGAACACCGGTGGAAACGTTGAAGCGCGCGTTGCTGTCATCACCGGCATAGCCGTCCTCAGGACGGCGTCGCTTCGCTCGCCTTTGTCCCGGTGATCTCGTTTAGGATGGCACCGCGTCTATAAGCCGGATGGCCGGGACAAGCCCGGCCATGACAAAAGTCAGCCATGCGCTCAGCGGCCAGCGGCTCCGCCGCGCTTCCTCTTGGGATTGCGGCCAAAACAATGCATAGCTTCGCTTCGTATTGCCCTGTTACCTGCCGGATTGCCGCTTATGACTGCCGCGCATCGATCGAGATTCACCGCCCGCCAATTGGCGGTCGGGCTCGCCGGTTACTGCACCTTCATCAATCTCTATTCACCGCAAGCGATCCTGCCGCTGCTGTCGAGCGAATTCGGCGCCGGTGCCGCCGAAATATCGACCATCATGACCGCGAGCACGCTGGCCGTGGCCTTGACCGCGCCGTTCACCGGCACCGTCGCCGATGTGCTCGGCCGCAAGCGCGTCATCGTCACCGCCATGTTCCTGCTCGCCATCCCGACGGTGATGTGCGCGCTGTCGCCGAACCTGCACGCGCTTGTGTTCTGGCGCTTCGTCCAGGGTCTGGTGATGCCGCCGGTATTCGCGGTGACAGTCGCTTATATCGGCGACGAATGGGAGCCGCATGAGGCGACCGCCGCCACCGGCATCTATACGTCGGGCGCGACCATCGGCGGCTTCAGCGGACGGTTTCTCACCGGCGTCCTGTCCGATCTGTTTGGCTGGCGTTATGCAACTCTCTGCATCGCCGCCATGACGCTAACCTGCGCCGTCGGCGTCCTGATTCTGCTGCCGCGCGAGAAAAAATTCGTGAGTTCGGAAGGCCTGATCGCTTCCGGCCGGCAGATGCTCCAGCACTTCCGCAATCCGCAACTGCTCGCCACTTACGCGGTCGGCTTCGGCGTGCTGTTCTGTTTCGTCTCGATCTTTACCTTCATCAATTTCCGGCTGGCGGTCGAACCCTACAATCTGTCGGCTACCTGGCTCGGCGCGATCTTCTTCGTCTACTTGGCGGGCTCGGGCATCGCCCCACTGGCCGGCTGGGCGGTCGGCCGTTTTGGCCGGCGGCGTTTCATGATCCCGGTAATCGGGCTGTGGGTTGGTGGGGTATTGCTGACGCTCGCCAGTCCGCTCTGGATCATCGTCGTCGGTCTCACCGTCTGCGCAGCCTGCGGCGTGGTCTGCCAGGTTATCTCGACCGGATATGTCACCACCACCGCCAAGGTCGGACGCTCGTCGGCGGTCGGCTTGTACGTCACCAGCTTCTATACCGGCGGCGCTTTCGGCGCGACGCTCGGCGGCTTCGCCTGGACTGTCGGCGGCTGGTCGGCCTGCGTCGCCATGCTGGTGGTCATGCAGGCAATCATGGCGGCGATCGTTTATTTCCTGTGGGCGCGCCGGGTGCCACCGACAGCACCCACGGCACCGGTTGAACCCCCGTGAGCGGCGGAAGGATGCCACTGCGGCGCATAACCTCTCTCGAGCACATGCAGGATGGACGGCGGCGTCAGCACATCGACGTCGATACCGCGCAGACGTGCGCGCCTGCCAGCGTAGCCAGACGCCGTCCAGCGCAATAAGTCCTTTCCGCGCACGGCATAGGCTTCGCCATCGAGCGCAATGGTCGCACCATCCGGCAAGTTATCGATGGCGCGGCGATGAAGGCGTTTTGTTTTTCCATCCAGCCGTTCGCCGTGCAGCACATCGTCCATCGCCGGCGCTTTGCGCGCGCCGGGAAATCGCGTGGCAAAATCCTGCCCGTCCTTGCGCCGGCACTCGAAGCACGGCCGATGTCCAGCGGCGAGCGCGGTCACTTCGTCGAGAAAGAACAACTCGCTGTAACTGTCGCCCCAGACCTCGCGATGCCGGTCGTTGAAGTCGAGCTGGCAGCAGATCCATTGCTTGGAGGCCCAGCGCCGGTTTCCCAGTTCTTGCCGCGCGTTATGCAAGCGCCCGCCGCGGTTGCCCATCTGCATCCCGCGCGCGGGCGTAACGGTCAGTTCGCCGAAGGGCGTGACGCGATTTTGCAAAGGCATGCGCGCTTATAGCATGCTTCGACGCGCCTAAATGCCCAACGCGAAGGCCGCCGCCGCCACTGCCACGCCGGTCAGCACGGCGGCAAAATCATTGCGCAATGCGATCATCACCGCCGCTGCCGCACCCATCGCCAGCGCGGCGCGAAAGCCGCCCTGCACCAAAATTGGCGCCACCGTCGACGCGATGATCGCGCCCGGCAATGCATCCAGCATGCGACGCAGGCGCGGGCCGATAGTGACGCGCCCGATCAGCCAATAGCCGCCGGCCCGCGTCAGGTAGACGGTCACGGACATCGCCGCGAGCAGGATGAAGAAGCCGGCCGGCTGGTGCTCAATCATCGATGAAGGCCCCGGCAAGGCAACCGGCGATCGAACCGGCGATCAGGTACCAGAAGCCGCCGAGCAACTGATCGGCGGCGATCGCCGCTGCGCCACCGGCAACCCAGCCGACCGCCTTGCGCGGGCCGCGCCACAGCGACACCAACATGGCGACGAAAAACGCCGGCATTACCAGATCGAGGCCGAAGCGATGCGGATCGCCGACCGAAGCGCCGAGCCAATAGCCCGGGATCGCCGCCAGCACCCAGACGAACCACATCATGACGCCGGAGCCGAGCAGGAACGCGGGATCGCGGCCGCCGTCGGCGTGGTAGCGCAGCGACAGCAACCAGTTCGGCTCGCCGAGAAAGAACAGCGTCGGATAGACTTTGGACGGTGCCGAATTTGCCAACAGCGGCTGCAAGGTGGCGCTGATCAGCAGGTAGCGCATGTTCACCAACGCAGCGACCGCGACCATGCCGATAATCGCCGTGCTCGTGAGCTGCTCAGGCCAGGTCTCCAGCACGATCAATTGGGTGAGACCGGCATAGACCGTGCCGGTCATCAGTAGCGCATCGACCAAGCTGAAGCCCCTGCGCGCCGCCACTGTACCGTAAGCCATCGCGAATGCGGCGAGCCCCGGCAGCAACGGCAGCACCGCCATCGCGCCCATCCTGAATGCCGTGAGAGTCCAGTGCGGCGCCCGCGAGGGGTCGGTTTGCGGTTCGGTCATCGCGCCGGCTCCATCGGGACCAGGGCCGGTCCGCTCTCGGCCGCCGTCGAAAGCCGGGTCTCGATGTCGTGCGCCGCATCGCGAAGCTGCGTCAGGTAACGCGCGGCCGCTTCGTGGGGTGTCAACGCCGAGGCGATGAAAGAAATGCTCAGGCAAGCCAGCACGCGTTCACCCTGCCGCACGGGAATAGCGATCGCGCCGGTCTTGGCGAAGACTTCGCCGTGGCGTTCGCCGTAGCCTTTCTTGCGCGTTGCCGCGACGAGATTGCGCACCAGTTCGGCATCGCAGGCGCTTTTGTCGCACGGCTCGCTCGAGCACTTCAGGTTGGCAACGATAGCGGCGCGCTCGGCATCGCTGCAAAAGGCGAGATAGGCGCGCCCGCTCGCCGATTGCAGCATCGGCAGGCGCAGGCCCGCGCTGGCGGTGTCGATGGTGAGCGGGCTGTGCCGCCGTGTCGTGCCGCGCAAATACATGGCATTGCCGAAGAAGGTCGAAATATCGGTCGGCCAGACAATCTCGCGCTGTAAAGCTTCCATGACCGGCTGCGCGGCGTTGCATACCCACGGCTCGTCGTTGAAGCCTTCGCTCAGAGTGCGGACCAGCACGGTCAGTTCGTATAGTTCCTGCCCGGCCCGACGCTGCATGTAGCCGAGCGCGCAGAGCGTTTCGATGATACGGTAAAGCGACGGCCGCGGAATATGCGTCGCACGCGCGAGATCGGTGACGCGCGCAAGGCCGAGTTCATTGAGCGCACGGATAACGCCAACGGTGCGCGCCACCGCGCGGAATTCAGCCGAACGCGCACGGGGTTTGGCTTGAGGCTTGAGAGACCTGGGTCGAACTTTGGCTTGGGCTTTAGCGCGTGGCATCGGATACGGACACCCTCCGTCCGCTCAGCGGACGCGGTTGGCGGAGGCGCTTGATAGAACGCCGTCGATGCCGCTGCAATAGCGCCGAGGAAACGCCGGCAGCCGGCGGAAAAACCATTGGCAGAACAACACCCGGCCTGCCCAGACAAGGGAGACGAAATATGCAGATGCGTGCAATCGCGCTCATAGTAGCGGCGCTCGCCGCCGTATCGGCCGCCGTTTTGCCGGCCGCCGCGCAATCCGATTATCCGGCGCGCCAGATCCGCCTGATCGTTCCCTATCCAGCGGGCGGCGCTACCGATGTCGTTGCCCGTCTCGTGGCCGAAAGGATGTCGGCCGCCCTCGGCCAGACCGTCTACGTCGAAAACCGGGCCGGCGCCGGAACAATGATCGGCGCCAATGCCGTCGCCCGCAGCGAGCCTGACGGCTACACGGTGCTGATCGGCGACACCGCCACGTTCTCGCTTAATCCAACGCTTTACAGCACCCGTCTGTCCTACGATCCGGCCAAGGATTTCGCGCCGGTCTGCCGCACCGGCCGCGTGCCCCTGATTCTCGTCACCAGCCCGAAGGCCCTTCAGGTTACGTCGGTCAAGGACCTGATCGCGCAGGCCAAGAAAGAGCCGGGCAAGATCAACTTCGGCGCGCCCGGTCCGGGCAGCCCGATCCATCTTGCGCTCGAACTGTTCAAGCAGCGCGTCGGTATTCAGTTGACCGCCGTACCCTACAAAGGCGGCGCCGATGCCCTCACCGATCTGCTCGGCGGCCGCATCGCGCTGCTGTTCGTCGACGCCGCGACAGGTCTGCCGCAGATCAAGTCGGGCGCGCTCAAGGCGCTGGCAGTCGGCAGCGGCGAACGCATCGCGGCGCTGCCCGACGTGCCGACCATGGCCGAAGCTGGCGTTCCCGACTTTGAAGCATGGGCCTGGAACGGACTCGCGGTCCGCGCCGGCACACCGCAGCCGATCGTCGCTAAGCTCAATGGCGCCTGCCTGAAGGCGCTTGCCGATCCGGCGGTGAAAAAGCGCTTTGCCGAACTGGCGGTCGAGCCGGCGCCTTCCAGCGCCGCGGAGTTCGCAACGTTCATCGCGGGCGAAACCAAGAAGTGGCACGACGTTATCACCGCGGCCGGCGTATCGCTGAAATAGCGGCCCGGCCGGCGCGCCACACAACGGAAAGGCAAGGTATGAGGCTGGTCAGTTATGGCGCTTTCGGCGCCGAACGCGCAGGAATCCAGGTCGATGACGGGATCGTCGATCTGGAAAGAGCGATGAGGGCGGCGAAGGCCGGTACGCCGGTATCCGACATGCGGCTGTTCCTCGAACAGTCGGACTGGCGTTCGATCGCCGACCGTGCCTATGCGGCGCGCGGAGACGTCGAACCGATTGCGCTTGGTTCGGTACGGCTTGGTTGCCCGGTGCCGGTGCCGCGCACGCTCATCATCGCCGGTGCCAATACCAAATCGCACATCGCGGAAGCCGGTGCGGTTCTTGGCGAGACGGTGGCACCGCGCGAACCGATGCTGCTCGCCAAGGCCACGTCGAGCCTGTGCGGCCCGGCCGACGACATTATACTGCCGCCGGAAACCAAAAAGCTCGATTACGAAGTCGAACTCGGCGTCGTCATCGGCCGCAAGGCGCGCCGCATCAGCGAAGCGCAAGTCAAGGATCATATCGCCGGCTTCACCGTGACCAACGAAGTCTCCGCGCGCGACATCCAGTTAGCGGAGCACGAAAAGAATTCCTTCTTTCGCGTCCACTACGTCGGCAAGAGTTTCGATACGTTCTGCCCGGCCGGGCCGGCGCTGGTCACCGTCGATGAATTTCGCTGGGGCCAGCCGCTGAAAATGTTGACAACGGTCAACGGAGAAATCCGCCAGAACAGCGATACGTCCGATCTCTATTTCGGCATCGAGGCGCTTGTCGCCTACGCCAGCCGCTCGATGACGCTCTATCCGGGCGATATGATCGCGACCGGATCGCCGGCCGGTGTCGCCTTTTTCATGAAGCCGCCGCGCTTCCTGCAAGCCGGCGATGTCGTGCGTTGCGAGATCGAAAACGTCGGCGTCATCGAGAATAGAGTTCGCGCCGAATAACGTCCGCGTTCGAGCATAAAAAAAACGCCGGCCTCATGGGCCGGCGTTTTGCTATGCGTTCGGTGGTTCGCTTAACGTCAGCCCTGCGGCTGCGGCGCCACCTCGCCGCCCGGCGTATCGGGCCGCGGGCGTGGCTTGCCGGCCGGCGGCACCGCCGACGAACGCGGCGTCACCGGTTCGATCACCGTCTCGCGCACCGGCTTGATACCGTTGATCAGGTCCTTGATCTCGTCGCCGGTCAGCGTCTCGTATTCGAGCAGGCCCTTGGCCAGCACTTCGAGATCGGCGCGCTTCTCGGTCAGAATCTTCTTGGCTTCTTCGAGGCCGGTTTCGACCAGCTTGCGCACTTCCGAGTCGATCTTGCGATTGGTTTCTTCCGACACGTTCTGCTGACGCGACACCTGATAGCCGAGGAACACCTCGTCGCCGTTGTCGCCATAGGCAACCGGGCCGAGGGCATCCGACAGGCCCCATCGCGTCACCATCATGCGGGCGAGCTTGGTGCCCTGCTCGATGTCCGAGGCTGCGCCGGACGTCACCTTCTCACGGCCGAACACCAGATCCTCGGCGACGCGGCCAGCCATGATGATGGCGAGCCGCGACGTCATCTGTTCGAGCGACATCGACAGCTTGTCGCGCTCCGGCAACTGCATGACCATGCCGAGCGCACGGCCGCGCGGAATGATGGTCGCCTTGTGCACCGGATCGGTCGCCTTGACGTTGAGCGCCACCAGCGCGTGGCCGCCTTCGTGATAGGCGGTCAGCATCTTTTCTTCGTCGGTCATCACCAGCGATTTGCGCTCGGCGCCCATCATGACCTTGTCCTTGGCGTCCTCGAACTCGGCCTGCATGACCATGCGCTTGTTGCGCCGCGCCGCCATCAGGGCCGCTTCGTTGACAAGGTTGGCGAGGTCCGCGCCGGAGAAGCCGGGCGTGCCGCGCGCGATGGTCTTGAGGTTGACGTCGGGCGCCAGCGGCACCTTCTTGACGTGGACCTTGAGGATATTCTCGCGGCCGACCACATCCGGATTCGGCACCACCACCTGGCGGTCGAAACGGCCGGGGCGCAGCAGCGCAGGATCGAGCACGTCGGGCCGGTTGGTGGCGGCGATCAGGATGATGCCTTCGTTGGCTTCAAAGCCGTCCATCTCGACCAGCAACTGGTTGAGTGTCTGCTCGCGTTCATCGTTACCGCCACCCATGCCGGCGCCGCGATGACGGCCGACCGCGTCGATTTCATCGATGAAGATGATGCAAGGCGCGTTCTTCTTGGCCTGCTCGAACATATCGCGCACGCGCGACGCGCCGACGCCGACGAACATTTCGACGAAGTCGGAGCCCGAGATCGTGAAGAACGGCACATTGGCTTCGCCGGCAACCGCGCGCGCAATCAGCGTCTTGCCGGTGCCGGGAGGGCCGACCAGCAGCACGCCACGCGGAATCCGCCCGCCGAGACGCTGGAATTTGCCCGGATCGCGGAGGAATTCGACGATCTCGGTGAGGTCCTGCTTGGCCTCATCGACGCCGGCGACATCTTCAAAGGTGACGCGGCCGTGCGACTCGGTCAGCAACTTCGCGCGCGACTTGCCAAAGCCCATCGCCTTGCCGGCGCCACCCTGCATTTGCCGCGACAAAAACACCCAGACGCCAATCAATGCGATGAACGGCAGCCACGACACCAGCAGCGATACGAACCACGGCACGTTGTCGGTCAGCGGCCGCGCGGTGATCGAGACGCCCTTGTTGTAAAGCTTCTGCACCAGGCCCGGATCGTTCGGCGCATAGGTCGAGAATGCGGTGCCATTGGCGAAGGTGCCGTGAATTTCCGGCCCCTGTATCAGCACGTCGCGGACGCGGCCTTGATCGACTTCCGAGAGGAGTTGCGAGAACGAAATGTCCTGCGCGGAGGTGCGCTGGCCGGGATTCTGGAAAAGCGTGAACAAGGCAAGCAGCAACAGAACGATAATCACCCACAGGGCGAAATTGCGTAAGTTGGCGTTCATTGGGCGTCCCTACTCCGCGGCGCATGTAGCGCCGCAGCCCTGTCTGTTGCCTGTTGTGCCGAAAACCCTAGTCGCAGCTCAGTCTTGAACCAATGTAGGCAGCGCAGCCTCGCATGGAAAGGGTTCGAATCTCATATATCCTAGCGTGTTCTGGCGGCTGCGGTGCCGCCCGGTCGGCGCTTGGTTAAGGCGTTTCCACTCGGACCGGAAGGGCGTTTCCCTGCGGTATTCCGGCGCGGCGGCGCTCTTTCCACCGTGATTTGCCCTTTGGCCAGCGTCACGACAGCCCCCGCCAGCGTCCGCCGCCATCCGCGGCCGACATTTTGGGCGGAATCCAGCGCGGTTTTGAGGGCTTCGAGCTTGCCCAGCTCGACCGGCCCCTCATTGCCGACCGCGTTGATGGCGCGGCCGAGCAGGCGCAGGCCAATTTCGGCGGGGAGTTGGAAATATCGTTCGGCGCCAAGCGAAAACCCGGAGCGAAACGAGACCGTCAGTTCCGCCATCGCCTCCTCGACCGCTGCCTCGATAGCGGCGTCGGCTCGCTTGAGGCGGCGGGCCAACAGGGAAAGCCTGCGAGCATCGAGACCTTCGTTCGCCAGCCGCGGCATCAGGCCGCGCAGCCGCGCGCGGGTGAAGGCGGCGTCGCGATTGGTCGGGTCGTCGGCGAAGGGGATCTGCTCGGCTTCGAGCGTCGCGACCAGCCGTGCCTTTGGGATATCGAGCAAAGGGCGGACGAGAATGACGCCGTCATTCCGGGGCGTGGCCTTATGGCCGCGAGCCCGGAATCCATATCTCCCGTCTGTGATTATGGAGTCCGGGTTCGCCACTTCGTGGCGCCCCGGCATGACGGAAATTCTTTGCATCGCCTTAAGCCCCGCAATGCCGCTGCCGCGCATCATGCGGATCATCACCGTCTCGGCCTGATCGTCGAGCGTATGTGCGGTGAGAACGTGCGTGGCTTTGGCCTTGCGCGCCGCTTCGGCCAGCAGACCATACCGCGCCGCGCGCGCCGCCTGCGGCAGACCGGTTTTTGGCTTCCTGCCGGTCCAGCGCAGCGTGCGATGCTTGATGCCGAGTTTGCGCGCCAGCCGGGCGACGTCGATCGCTTCGCGTTTGGATTCTTTGCGCAGACCGTGATCGACGGTAACCGCGATCAATTCCGGTCCGCGTCGATGGGCCTTGCGCCAGCGCGCCATAAGCAGCATCAGCGCGGTCGAATCCGGCCCGCCGGAAATCGCCAGCACCAGTGCCGGGACGTTTTCCAAATCTTGAAAGAGCGCTTCGGCTTCCGCCACCGTGATCGCTAGAACTTGCGCGGGCATGAATTCATCATGCCCCAGCACTCAGCAATGCGCACGCTTGATTTCGGCGCTAACGCCACGCTTCACCGCCGAGGATGCCTTCGGGTACTTGCGCGAGACCTCGCTCAAAGTGGCGCAGGCCGCTTCCTTCTGTTTCATCGCCGCCAGCGATTGGCCCAGGCGCAAAAGCGAGTCCGGCGCCTTGCCGGCGTGCTCGTATTTCGTCGAAACCGCGAGGAAGGATTCCGCGGCGTCGCGGTAACGCTGGCGCTGATAGAGGCTTTCGCCGAGCCAGTATTGCGCGTCCGGCTGCAAGCGCTCGTTCGGATACTTCTTGATGAAATCGCGGAAGGCCTGCTCGGCGAGCGCATAGTCCTTATGGAGCACGTAACCATAGGCCAGGTCGTACTCGTCCTGCGGCGAGGCCGATGGCGGCAGCGTTGCCAGCCGCGTGGCGGGCGCAGCCGGCGCAGTGCCGACGTTTCGCACCGCCGGCATCGGTGCCGCGGTCATCGGATTGGCGGCTGAAACTGGAGCGGCAGAGGCGCCCGCCGCCGGCACCCGCGGTTGATTAGCCGAAAGGGTGGACAGGTCGAGTGGACCGCCGGCGTCACGGCCGCCCGGAGCGCCGACCGGTTGATCGTCGCGCTGATCGAATTGCGGCGCGCCCGCCGGAACCGAAGCACTACCCAGCGTGCGCGGCGCGCCGGGTGCCTCGGGGTGTTGCGAGGGGACGAACACGTCGGAGCGGCGGCCCGGTGCAGCGGGTGCGGATGGAGCACCCGGTCCACTCGGCAGACCCGGCGTCGTCGCCTGTCCCGGTGCGCCCTGCGCACCGTTGAGCCGCATTTCAAGCTGTTGATTGCGGTACTGCAATTGCTCGACCTTGCCGGTGAGCTGGCGCAACGCATTCTCGAGGCGGTCGAGCCGCACCGCGAGGTCGGAGGGGTCGGCCTCGCCTTGCGCAACCGTGCCGGGCCGTCCCGATTGATCTTGCTGACCTTGCTGCTGATCTCGCCGCCCTTCGCCACGGTTGAACAGATTGTCGAGGAAGCCGGGCGAGTTGTCCTGCCCCCGGTCCTGAGCGACCGCCAGGCCATTCAGCGACAGCGTTGCAAAGGTCATGAAGCCGGCCAGCGCGAGACTGCGAATAAACAGGGGTCGACGGGTCATGCGACTAGGGTCCGGCGTTTCGGTCATTGTGCGCTTCATTCCGCGCTTCTCGGCACCCGTACCATAAGTCGCGCTGCGTCGAAATTGTGACTACGTGACGCCGGTTCAAACAACATGGCCGGGAAGAACCCGGCCATGAAATCTTTCGTGATGACGGCCGCCCGCCAGGTCAGGACCCGGCGTTGAGAACCGTGACCGCGCGGCGGTTCTGCGACCAGCAGGAAATGTCGTTACAGACCGCGACCGGCCGCTCCTTGCCGTAGGAGATCGTGCGCATGCGGGCAGCCTGGATGCCACGCGAGATCAGATAGTCGCGCACGTTCTGGGCGCGGCGGGCGCCGAGCGCGATGTTGTATTCACGCGTGCCGCGCTCGTCGGCATGACCTTCGATGGTGAAGGAATATTGACCGTAATTGGTGAGCCACTGCGCCTGCTTGTCCAGGGTGGAGCGGGCGACCTGCGACAGCTCCGTCTGGTCGGTTTCAAAGAACACGCGGTCGCCGACATTGACGACGAAATCTTGCTGACTGCCCGGTGTCGATGCGCTTCCCGCGCCTCCGACCCCGCCGGCGCTGTCGGCTCCCTGCTGGTTGGCGCAAGCTGAAATTGCCAGCGCCGCGGTCAGCACGGCCGCAAGACGAATGCCGCGCAGAATTTTTCCGATCTCGATCATTGCCGTCAACTCCATACCTTCACGCACCAAGCGAGAACTTCACGCACCAAGCACGACTTGCGCGCCGAATAACCTCGATCGGAAAGCGGTTGTCGCTTTCCAGGGCCCGTGCGCTAGCCTCATGGTTTACCAGCGTCTTGGTTAAGCGAACCTTCCATCAACCTTGACGGAACCTTGCCAAAGCCCCGAAAATAGCCGGCACCCGATTAAACCGGCGCTCATGGTTAAGAGACCGTGAATAAGGCGCGGGTGCGGCGTTTGCTTGGCAAGCGCCGCCTTTGCGGCACTTACACCAACAACTTACGACAACAGCGGCGACCAGGCCGGGTCGGATGCCAGAGACGGCGTCGGAACCTTCAACTCATTACGGCCGGTGATGTCGATCGTGTAGAGCGACGGCCCCTTCCCCGGATCGCGGAAAAACATGATGACGCGGCCGTTCGGCGCGAATGTCGGTCCCTCATTATGGAAACCCGACGTCAAAATCCGCTCGCCCGAGCCGTCCGGTTTGAGAACGCCGATCGAGAACTGGCCGCCCGACTGTCCGGTAAAGGCAATGAAATCGCCGCGCGGCGACCACACCGGCGTCGAGTGATGGCCTTCGCCGAATGAGATGCGCTGGGCCGGTCCCCCGCCTGCCGCCATGACGTAGATCTGCTGCGAGCCGCCACGGTCGCTCTCGAAGCAGATATATTTGCCGTCGGGCGAGTAGCACGGGCCCGTATCGATCGCCGGTGTGTCGGTCAAACGCGTCGTCTGTTTGGAGCGCAGGTCCATCACAAAAAGATTCGCGTTCGAACCCTGTTGCAAACTCATGATGACGCGCTGGCCGTCGGCTGAAAATCGCGGTGCGAAAGTCATACCGGGGAAGTTGCCGACGATCTCGCGCTGGCCGGTCTCGATATTCAACAGGTAGACGCGCGGATCGCCCTGCCCGTAGGACATGTAAGTGATCTCTTGCGTCGACGGATTGAAGCGCGGCGTCAGCACCAGATCGTCGCCGCGCGTGAGATAGCGCACGCCGGCGCCGTCCTGATCCATGATCGCCAGCCGCTTGATGCGGTGCGTCGCCGGACCGGTCTCGTCGATGAAGACGATGCGGCTGTCGAAGTAACCCTTCTCACCGGTCAACGTCTGATAGATCGCGTCGGAAATGATATGGGCGATGCGCCGCCAGTTGTCGGGCGTGGTGAAATATTGTTTGCCGTCGAGCTGCTGACCGCCGAACACATCCCAGAGGCGGAATTCGGCCTTGAGCCGTCCGTCGGACTGCTTGGTGATGCGGCCTGTCACCAGCGCTTGCGCGTTGATGACGCGCCAATCGGCAAAACGCGGCACCGCGTCGGAGTTGGTGATCTTCTCGGTAAAAGCGGCGGAGTTGATCGGCGCGAACAGGCCGCTGCGCGCCAGATTGTTGGTGATGATTGCGGTGACGTTGCGCGCGATTTCCGTTTCGGTCGGCGCCCCGGCGACGAAATCCGGCAACGCGATCGGCATCGGTTGCGGATTGCCTTGCGTGATCTCGACCTTGAGCGCGGCCAATGCGCTTTTCGGCGCAAGCGCCACCAGCGCGCCGGAGCCGGCGCCCGCCATCAGCGCGCGGCGGCTCAATCCAACAGTGCCGAGCGAGCAAAGACCGAAATTAAAATGATGATTTGCCATAAGCCTGATTATCTCACCGGGAGGTTGCTATACATCTTGCTGCTGTCGAACACGAAATCGATTTCTTTCCAGGTTTCGTAATGATCGGGCCGCAGCATCGTATAAGGCTGGCCCACCAGCACAGCGCGCACCGCGCTGTCGCGCATGGCGTTGAACACCGTGCCGTTGCCGCTGGTGAGAACCTGCGGGCCGGTCTCCAGCGTGCCGTCGCGCCTGAACCTGATCCTGATCTCGATTTGAACGTTGCGAGCGTCCTGCGCGCCGACCGGCGGATTCCATAGCGCGTAGAGACGCGCCTTGAGCGCATCGATCTCGGATTGCGTCAGTGTCGCCGCGGCGCCGGTGGCGGTGCCGAGAGACGGCGCGTTGTTCAGCTCTGCGCCGGTGATGGCGGCGCGCGCCGGGTCGCGCTTGTCGAGCAAGGCAGCGATCTTGTCGGCGTTGAACTTCGGTTGCGGCTTCGGCTTCACCTGCGGCCGCGGCGGACGACGCGGCGGCAACGGCTGCGGGTCAGATTTCATCGCCTCTTGCGGCTTTTCCGGCGGTTGTTCGACCGGCGGCGGCTTCTTTTCGGGCTCCGGCGGGGGCGGCTCGGCCTTGGCTTCCTTTTGCACCGCCACTTCCTTTTTTTCGGTAATGGGCGGCTTGATTTCGTCGACCGGCTTGGGCGGCTCTTCAGCCTTCTTTTCGACCAGGGGCTTGGGCTTTTCGATCGGCTTAGGCGTGTCCTTGACGCCCTTGGTCAACTGCGAGAAATCCTTCTCGCTGATCATGTCGACCGGTAGAGATTCCGCCGGCGTCGCCTCGAAGGTCTTTCCGGTAAACGACACGACGGCGACGGCCAGCACGAGAACGTGCAGCCCGGTCGAAACCACCGATGCCGTCTTCATCTCCATTATTTTGCTTTTTCGCCTTGTTCGAATTCCGTGACCAACGCGACGCGGTGGAAGCCGGCCTGCGACAGCCGGCCCATGACCGCCATCATCGCGCCGTAGTTCACACTCTTGTCGCCGCGCACGTAAATGCGGGCATCGTCGCCGCCGCGCGATTCAGAAATCGCCTTCAATTTGGCGACCAGGTCGTCGAGGCCGATTTCGCTGTTCTGAAGGAAGACCTTGCCCTTGTCGTTGACCGACAGCGTCAGCGGTTCCTTGTCCTGATCGAGACTTTTGGCCTGGCTTTGCGGCAAGTCGATCGGTACGCCCACGGTCAACAGCGGCGCCGACACCATGAAGATGATGAGAAGCACCAGCATCACGTCGACCATCGGCGTGACGTTGATCTCGGCCATCACCTGCCGGCGGCGAGACCGTCTTCGTCCGATCGTCGGCGTGCCCGCGTTTATCGCCATGGCTCAAGTTTCCTTTAGCGCTAACTGCGCTCGTCAATTTGCCGCGACAGAATGGCCGCGAACTCGTCGGCAAAACCTTCCAGCCGCTGCCCTTGCTTGTTCACCTCGCTGGCGAACTTATTGTAGAAAATCGTCGCCGGTATGGCGGCGACAAGACCGATCGCGGTCGCGAACAACGCTTCCGCGATGCCCGGCGCCACAACAGCCAACGATGTGTTCTTTGACGCAGCGATTGACTGGAAGCTGGTCATGATGCCGACCACCGTGCCGAACAGACCGACGAAAGGGCCGGCTGAACCGACGGTGGCGAGCACCAGCAGCCGTTTTTCCAGCCGCTCGACTTCGCGCGCGATGGTGACCTGCATCACCTTCTCGATGCGCATCTGCAATCCGGCGAAACTGCGCTGCTGACCCTCGAAGCTGCGTTTCCACTCGCGCATGGCCGCGACGAACAGCGCCGCCATCGAATGGGTCGGCTTCGACGACAGCGTTCGGTAGAGTTCCTCCAGCGACTGACCGGACCAGAACGCGGTCTCGAACTTGTCCATGGCGCGGCCGGTGCGCGTGTAGAGCACCGTCTTGTCAATGGCGATGGCCCAGACCCAGACCGAACAGACCAGAAGCCCGATCATCACCAGCTTCACGACCCATTGGGCGTGCCAGAACAGGGTAAAGAGCGAGAGATCGGTCGAAGTAGCCGGAAGCACCGACTGTGCCACATCGGCAGGATTCATGAGGCACGTCCTTTGCGCTGTCCGGGGCGGAGCCGGAGCGGCGTAATTGTCAAACCAATGGCGCGTTCGGCGAAGCGAACGGAATTCCCGCTAAACTTGGCCAAATGAGGGCGCTGACCATGAGAAAGCGCCCGCAAATGGCGGTCTCGGAGGTTAGACAGCACTTATTATGGTTAAGGATCGGTTAGCGGGCTTTGCGCCCCTCTGCCGCGAACCTTCCCGTTACTTTACCTTTCCCCGCGCGCGGGGCGAAGGAAGTACGCAAACGGCCGCCCGCCTCGGGGAAGGCGGACGGCCGCGTGCGCAGAATAAGAGTGAGGGCGCTAGTTCTGCGGCGGAGCGCTGTCTTGTGAGCCCGACTGTGGCGGCCGGTCGCGGCGCTCGTTCATGAAAGCGTCGAACTCGGTCTTGTCCTTGGCGAAGCGAAGCCGCTCCAGGAAATCCTTGAACTCGCGCTGTTCGTCTTCGAGCCGGCGAAGGGTTTCAGTCCGGTAATCGTCGAATGCGCGATTGCCGCTCGAGGGCGAGGAGCCCCAAGGCGAACCGCCAGTCGGACTGCCGCTCATCTTGGCGCGCATCCAGTCCATTTTCGATTGCATCCGCTCCATCTTGTGCTGCCAGCGGTCGTGACCGCCGCGATATCCGCATCCCATTCTTCCGCTCCCGATTGTAAAGGCGAGGATTGCAAGGCCGACCGGCCACCAGGCCATGAATCCAAGGACGGTCAGGGCAATCCAGGCAGGTTTGCCGAATTCGTCGAGTCTCGCGGTGATTGGCATTGTCGGCCTCGTGTGAGGATCGTGTGTGAATGTAAATAACATTTACATGAATAGTGGCGACCACAGGGAATGTCAACACCCTTCACATCACATTTTGGATTGGGCATTTATCCTGGAGTCTGCCCTCACGAATTCGCCCTCCGAAGTTTGGCGATTTGAGCTGACGATTGAGCTAGGGATCCGCGCTCCGCGTTGCGAGGGGCTTCGAGCACCATTTGTCACGCGGTGTCATTCCGGCCGGCCGGTTTGGCCGACCGGAATAATGGCGTTGAACGCGGCATCGCGTTCGTCAGCCGCGCCACTGTCCGGCGACTTGCCGCGTCGCAGCGTTCAGCCGGTTCCAGACATTGATGAGCCCGATGGCGACGAGCAGCGTCGAAATTGCTTTTTCGTCGTAGTGCCGCGCGGCATCAGCCCACACAGCATCATCGACCGGATCGGCGCGATCGCTCAGGCGGGTGAGCGCCTCCGTCAACGCCAGCGCCGCCCGCTCCGGCTCGGTGAAATACGGCGTGTCGCGCCAGGCTGCGACTGCGAAGATGCGGTCGTCACTCTCGCCGGCGCCTTTCAATTCGCGCGCATGCATATCAACGCAGACGCTACAGCCATTGATCTGGCTGGCCCGCAAATGAACCATCTGCAAAGTCGCCAATGGCACGCCCTTGCCTTCGGTGGCCTTGTTCACCGCGAGCAACGCCTGCATGGCGTCGGGCAGGATCATTACCGGATTTTGCATTCGAGCTTGCATCGCAGTCTCCATCAATCGGTTCCCTGGACCGGGCGAATCCCGGCCTTCACATTGACGGCGCGAAATCACACAATGCCCCGTCACATCGGACATTCGTCGCGCGTCATAGCGTTGACGGAGCGCCACCAGGGAATGTGACCGATGGACGATAAAAAAATATCTGGCCGATCGATTTGAGGCCGACCGGCCACGTCTGCGCGCGGTCGCCTACCGTATGCTTGGCTCGGCCGCCGAGGCGGAAGACGCGGTGCAGGAAGCCTGGCTGCGGCTTGCCCGCGTCGATGGCGATAGCGTCGAAAATCTGCCGGCCTGGCTGACGACCGTGGTGAGCCGCGTCTGCCTCGACATGTTGCGCGCACGCAAATCGCGGCGCGAGGAGCCGATAGGCCCGGACGTACCCGAGCCAGTAGCGGACAGCGCCGAGGACGACGCGCAGCTCGCCGACTCGGTCGGCTTCGCGGTGCTCGTGGTGTTGAACAAGTTAGCGCCAGCCGAACGAGTAGCCTTCGTGCTGCACGACATGTTCGACCTACCGTTCGAGGCCATCGCGCCGATCGTCAACCGTTCGACCGATGCGACGCGTCAACTGGCAAGTCGCGCTCGCCGTCGCGTGCGGGGCACGACGGAGACGGAGCACCCCGATCTCGACCGCCAGACCGAAATCATCAACGCGTTTCTTGCCGCGTCACGCGAGGGCAATCTTGAAGCTCTGCTCGCCGTTCTCGATCCGGATGTGGTCTTCCGCGCCGATCAAACGGCGACGGCAATGGGCGGCATCGCCGAAATACGCGGCGCCGCCGCGGTGGCGGAATCTTTCAACGGACGCGCCCGCTCCGCCCGCCCGGCTTTGGTCGATGGCGCCCCCGCCGTTGCCGTCATATTGGGAGGACAGTTGCGCATCGTGCTCGGCCTGACCTTTGCCGATGGCAGGATTGCCGGCATCGAAGCGATTGCCGAGAGCGCGCGGCTCGGCACGTTCGACATCGAGATGCTCGATGATTGAGGCGGTTTAGCGCGGGGCGTTCAATCCAAGGCCGCGCAGATAAACCAGCATGCCCGCCTCGAGCAATTCCTCCGGCGGCATCGGCAGCGCACGGCGCGCCGCATCGCCACGGCCGAACAGCGAAGCGATGCCGTGCGTCATCGACCAGATATGCAAGGCGACCATCAAAGCGGGCGGGCGGCCTTTGGCCGGCATCTGCGCCACCAGCTTTTCCGCTGCGGTCCGCAGCACGGCGAAGGCCGCCTCGCTCGAAGCCCGCAATTGCGGATCGGTGTCGAGCGGCACCCCGGCTTCGAACATCGCCGAATAATAAGCCGGCTGCTCTCGCGCAAAATCCAGATAAGCTCGGCCGAGGCGGTCGAAGGCGGCCATCAGGTCCGGCCTGCCCTCGTCCCAGGCTTTGGTCAGAGCCGCGGCAAACAGCTCGAAGCCGCGCCGGGCGACATCGGCGATCAACTCGTCGCGATCGCGGAAATGACGGTACGGGGCCGCGGGACTGACGCCGGCCCAGCGCGCCGCATCGGCAAAGGTGAAGCCGGCCGGGCCCTTCTCAGCGATGAGTTCCAGCGCGGCGCGGATCAGCGCTTCCTTCAGGTTGCCGTGGTGGTAGGCGCGCGGGCCGCCGGACGGACCGCCGTCTTTGTCGCCTTTGGTCCATCTCATGATTGGGGAACCTTCATGTGAAGGGCCTTTACATGAGTTCGGGGCTAAATGCGAGCCTCGTAACGCGGCGTTCGGGCAATGGACAAATCCGGTCGCTCGATTGAATCTGCCGGCAGATGCAAAAGGAAGAGGCCAAAGCCAGATGACCGAAACCATACCGATCCTTGTCGGCCGGCTGATCTTCGGCGCGGTCTTCCTCATGGCCGCCAGCTTCAAATTCCTCGGCATGCAGTCGACAGCCGATTTTATCGCGGCGGCCGGATTTCCAATGCCGCTGGTGCTGGCCTGGGTCGCCGCGTTTTTCGAGATCGCACTGGTCATCGCGTTTTTCACCGGCGCCTATTTCACCGCCGCTTCCTATCTTGCGGCGATCTATGTCGTGTTTCTAGGATTTGCTTTTCACGGACCGTCGCACTGGGAAGGCAACCAGGCCGAGTTCGGCTTCTTCGTCGATCACTTCACGTTTTTGGCGGGATTGCTGTTTGCCGCGGTGCATGGCCCGGGCAATAAACTCGTCTGGCGCATTCCACGAAGCGCCAAAGGCTAGCGCCGCTTTGCCGCCAGCGGCAGATCGTCGAACAAAGTCGGGCCGCCCGGCTGCGCGCCCTCGATGGTGAGCAGCTTGAGTTTCGTGACCACACCGCCGCTGGCTGAAAATCCGCCGGGCTTGCCCGAGGCGGCCAGCACGCGATGGCACGGCATCACGATCGGGCAGCGGTTCTCACCCATCGCCTGGCCGACCGCGCGCGCCAGCGCCTTGTCGCCGATCTTCTCGGCAATCTCGCCGTAAGTGATGGTCTGCCCGGGCGGCACCCGGCGCACGATCTTGTAAACACGTTGGTTGAACTGGGGCACGCCGTCGTCGTCGATAGCAATGTCGGCGAGATCGCGGCGCTCGCCGGCAAGCAGCGCAATCATCCCGTCGATCGCGGCCTGCACCGCCGCCGGCGGCGCGACTTCCTGCGCATCCGGGAACCGCTTGGCAATGCGCGCCCGCGTCGCCTTCTCGGTCGTCTCGGGCAACTGCACGCCGAGCAAGCCACGTGAGCCCCACGCGACCGCGCAAGCGCCGATGGCCGTATTGAAGAGTGTGAAGCCCTGCTCCATCATGATACGAATATAGCGCGTGGCGTCACGCCGCCCCACCCGTTTCCTGTCCTGCTTCCTGGTCGGCCTTCATTGCGATCCGCAACGGCTTCGGAATCGGCTTGGCCCGTCCTCTTGACACGAAGGCGACCTGCACATGCGCTTCGACGAGCAGTTCCTCGCCGCGCATTACCTTCTGATGCAGCGTGATCGACGCGCCCTTGACGATTTCCGGCACGGTCAAGACGTCGAGGACGTCATCCATGTGCGCCGGTCTCTTGAAGGCGATGTCCATATGCCGCACAACGAAAGCGAAACCCGGCGCTTCCTTCTCGGCCTGCTCGAACATGGCGCGATGGTCGGCGCCAAGGAGCCGCAGGTAATTGGTGCGTCCGCGCTCCATGAAGCGCAGATAACTCGCGTGATAGACCACGCCGGAAAAATCGGTGTCCTCGTAATAGACCCGCACCTGTTGGCGGTGGGCACCGTCGCCGAGAATGCCGTCGATGGAGTTGGCGTTCATTTATTCAAATTCCGCGTCTATATCCCGGCGGCCGTCAAAGATGCGGGCGATGAAAACACAATTTTCTTCGACGCGATAAAAGATCACATAGCTTTCAGCCACAATACTGCGAAGGCCGCGGGCAAAGACGGATCGGTCTCGCCCAAGAAACGGAAATGCGCCGAGTCTTTTGATTTTCTCATTGATGACTTTTGCGATTCCCCGCGCCGCCGCTGGGTTACGCTCTGCAACGTAGCCGAGGATTCGCAACAAATCGGCGTCGGCCTCGTCCGAGAAGATGATTTTCATTCAAGATCGGATTTTGGCTCGAAGAGCTCAGCCCTACGCAGAAAATCGGCAAAATCCCACTCCCGGACTCGGCCTGCATCAATATCGGCGAGGCCCTTGTCTATTTCCCGCTTCAGAACGCGATATTTCTCCGCCTGTTCCAGAATATAGGCGACGGCCGGTTCCCGCATAGGTTCAGGCAACAGCTCAAGCGCCTCGGCGGCTCTTTCAACAGTCGACTTCATGGTCGTCATATTAGCATAAATCCGCGAGCCGTTAATCGGTTTCTTCCCCGCCGAACAACCCGAACTGGCTTGCATCGCGTTGCGGCTCCGCGAGCCCAAGATGCCTGAACGCCGCGCCGGTCAGCAGCCGCCCGCGCGGCGTGCGCTGGATGAAACCCTTCTGAATGAGATAAGGCTCGATGATGTCTTCGATGGCGTCGCGCGGCTCGGACAAGCCCGCTGCAATCGTTTCGACGCCAACCGGCCCGCCGCCATAATTCTCGGCGATCATCGTCAGGTAACGGCGATCCATAGCATCCAGTCCACTGCCATCGACCTCCAGTTCGCCCAAAGCCCTGTCGGCGATCTTGCGATCAACCGCCTTGTCGCCATCGACATGGGCGAAGTCGCGCACCCGACGCAGCAAGCGCCCGGCGATGCGCGGCGTGCCGCGCGCGCGCCGCGCGATCTCGTTGGCGCCTTCCGGTGTCATTGCAAAGCCGAGCACGCGCGCGCCACGCGAGACAATCAATTCAAGCTCGGCGTCGGTATAGAAATTTAGCCGCACCGGAATGCCGAAGCGATCGCGCAGTGGATTGGTCAACAGCCCGGCGCGCGTCGTCGCGCCGACAAGGGTGAACGGCGCGAGATCGATTTTCACCGAGCGCGCCGCCGGGCCTTCGCCGATGATGAGGTCGAGCTGGAAATCCTCCATCGCCGGATAAAGAATTTCCTCGACTTGCGGACTCAACCGATGAATCTCATCGATGAATAAAACGTCGCGCGGTTCGAGATTGGTCAGCAGCGCGGCAAGGTCGCCGGCCTTGGCGATCACCGGTCCCGACGTGGCGCGGAAATTGACGCCGAGTTCGCGCGCGACGATCTGCGCCAGTGTGGTCTTGCCGAGACCGGGCGGGCCGACGAACAGCACATGGTCGAGCGCTTCCTGGCGCGCCTTTGCCGCCTCGATGAACACGCTGAGATTTGCGCGCGCCTTTTCCTGGCCGATGAAGTCGGCAAGTTTCTGCGGACGCAGCGAGGCATCGACGTCGTCGTCGCGCTTCTCGCCGGCAATCAGGCGTGGCTTCGTGCTCACGTCATCCCCCGCCGATATTTATTCGGCAGCAGTTCGCCGATGGTCGTGACCTCCGGGCCGTTGCTGCCGTTCGGCACGATGACCCGCGCCTTGGCGTCGTAGTCGTGAATGAGTTCGCGGCAGGCGCCGCAGGGGCTGACCACCGCAATCTCGCCCGGCTCACCCGGTTTCGGGTGCCGCACCGCGACGATGGTGTCGATGCCGAGATCGCCCTTCGCGGTCAGCGCCGTGCCGATGGCGATCGCTTCGGCGCAGATCGCGCCGCGCCCGACATAAGCATCGAGATTGACGCCGGTGACGAGGCGGCCATCGCGCGTGCGCATCGCCGCGCCGACCTCCTGCCAGTCGTTGCGATAACGCGCCTTGATCGCCTTGGTCGCGGCGTCGATGAGTTCCCGATCCTGAGACGTCAGCTTGCTCATGTTTATCTTGCCAGTTCCTTCAATCCCTGCCGAATCAAGGTTGCCGTATCCGCGCCCTCGCCTGCGTTGCGCGCCGCCGCCGCGATCGCGGCGGCGGCCTGCGGCTGGCCATAGCCGAGATTGACCAGCGCCGACACTGCATCCATCACCGGCTTCGGTGCGCGCCTGTCGTCAAGTGCCCCGGCCAAATGCACCGCGCCGGCATCGATATCGGCGAAGGCCGGCACTTTGTCTTTCAATTCCGACACGATGCGTTCGGCAACCTTGGCGCCGACGCCGGGCGAACGCGAGACTGCCGCCTTGTCACGCATAGCAATCGCATTCGCCAACTCGGCCACCTTCAACGTCGAGAGCACCGATAGCGCCACCTTGGCGCCAACGCCCTGCACCGTCTGCAACAATCGGAACCATTCGCGCTCGCTGTCGCTGGCGAACCCGAACAGTTTTATCTGGTCCTCGCGCACGTAGGTTTCAATCGACAAGGTCGCGGCCTCGCCGGACGCCGGCAGCATGGTCAGCGTCCGTGCCGAACAATGCACCTGATAGCCGACGCCGTGCACGTCGAGAATGATGAAGTCGGTGCCGAATGAATCGACTACGCCTTTGAGTTTGCCGATCATCGCCGGCCCGCTTTCATTTGCACTTCAATTCGCGCCTGCATCGCCACACTCACCCGATGGTGCGCGTGACAGATCGCGATCGCCAGTGCGTCGGCGGCGTCCTCGCTCGCCGGCTGCGCCTTCGGTAAAAGGACGCCGATCATCATGCGGATCTGGCCTTTCTCGGCATGGCCGGAACCGACCACCGTCTTCTTGACCAGATTGGGCGCGTATTCGGCCACGGCAAGCCCCGCGCGCGCCGGCACCAGCATGGCGATGCCGCGCGCCTGACCGAGCTTGAGCGTCGAAGCGGCGTTGCCGTTGACGAAGGTATTCTCCACCGCCGCCTCGTGCGGCGCGTAGCGCTCGATCACCGCAATCAGGCCGTCGTGGATCGCCACCAGACGCACCGCCAGGTCCGCCCGCTCGCTGGTTTCCACCGACCCGCAGGCGACGTGAACGAGCCTGTTGCCGTCGCTCTCGATCAAGCCCCAGCCGGTGCGGCGGAGGCCCGGATCGATGCCGAGAATGCGAATCGCTTGGCGAGCCATGTCCCGTTGATAACCCCGGGCCCTGTGTCCGCCTAGAGTAACGACCGACTTGCTCAGGATGAAAATTGACCCGCGGTTTGAGACAAAACCCGCATGGCCGACATGTCCCCGTGAGCCACCATAGACTGGAGGCCTAATTCCACTAGGATCGCGCCGCCATGCCAGCATCAACACACACCCAACGCCGCAGCAAACGCCGGGCCGTCATTATTGGCGGTTCGATGTCCGGGCTCTTTTCCGCTGCCTTCCTGCGGCAGATTGGCTGGGACGTCGATGTCTATGAACGGTCGCGGGTCGAACTGGTCGGGCGCGGCGCCGGCATTACGGGCCATCCCGAATTATTCGAGGCGCTTGAAGAAAGCGGTGCCGGCACGAAGGATCTCGGCGTCGAGGTTCCCAAACGCATCGCCATCGACCGTAACGGCCGCGTCACCGGCGAACGGCCGCTGCGGCAGATACTGACATCGTGGGATCGGCTGCAACAGATTCTGCGTGGCACCATCGATCCGGCGCACTATCACCTCGATCGCGCCTTCGAACGCGTGGACCAGGACGAGAATGGCGTGCGCGTGCAGTTCTCCGATGGGCGCGTCGAGCACGCCGACATTCTGGTCGGCGGCGACGGCATTCGCTCCAGCGTGCGCGGCCAGATGGCGCCCGAGGTGCAGCCGGTCTATAGCGGCTACTACATCTGGCGGGGCGCGCCGAACGAGAGCGATCTCGCGCCGCAAACGCTCAAAGAGATATTCCCCTACTTCACTTTCTTTCTGCCGCCGAGACAGGAGGTCATCACCTATCCGATCGCCGGCTTCGACAACGACCTGCGGCCGGGCAAGCGCCGTTTTAATTTCATCTGGTACCGGGTCGCCGATGCCGATCAAATGCGCGACATGTGCATCGACGAGAACGGCGTGCAGCACGAATATTCGGTGCCGCCGCCGCTGATCCGCAAGGACCTCATCGCCGGCTTGCACAAAGAGGCACGCGAGACCCTGCCGCCGACGCTGCTCGACAGTCTGATGGCGATCAAGCAACCCTTCATCACGCCGATCTACGACTTCACCTCACCCAGCATCGTCTATGGTCGCGTCGCCATGGTCGGCGATGCCGCGGCGAACGCGCGCCCGCACATGGGTTTCGGCATGGCCAAGGCGGGCAGCGATGCCCAGGCGCTGGCGCGGGCCCTCGGCAACCACGACGATATCGACACGGCGCTGAAAGCCTACAACGCCGAGCGTCAACCGATCGGCAACACCATCGTCATGCACGGCCGCAAGCTCGGCACCCACATGGGCGTCAACCTCAAAACCGAAGAGGATCGCCGCATGCACGATCTGTTGCAGGACGACGGCGCCATGATGGACTGGATAGCGGTGCCCCATTTTCTCGACGCCTATCGATGAGCGATCTGCCAAAACCCGACTACGCGCGCAACATGCGCATCGTCGGCCACACCGATCAGGGCGGACGCCCCGACGGCGTCCAGGTGATGGTGCATCGCGGCTTTGCCTATATTGGACACATGTTTTCCAAGGGCTTCTCGGTGATCGACGTGCGCGACGCCGCCAATCCGCGTCTGGCCGAATTTATCGCCGCGCCCGCCAACACCTGGAATATCCACCTCCAGGCTCACAGCGACCTGCTGATGGTCATCAACGCCAAGGATATGTTTGCCGCGGCGGAGTTCGCCGACGAACGCGCTTATTACAGCGGCGCGCTCGGCAAGACCGTCGGCACGGCGGAAAAGAAACGCGAACGCGACTGGACTGCCGGGCTCGCCGTCTACGACATTTCAACGCCCGGCACGCCGCGCCGCATCGGCTTCATGGCCGTCGAAGGCGGCGGCATTCACCGGCTCTGGTACACCGGCGGCAAATGGGCTTACGCCTCGGTGCTATTAGACGGTTTTACGGACTACATCTTCATGACCATCGACATGAGCGATCCGGCGCAACCGCGCGAGGCCGGTCGCTGGTGGATTCCGGGCATGAATGTCGCCGCCGGTGAGACCATCTCATGGCCTGCCGCCCGCCGTTTCGGGCTGCACCATCCGATCGTGCATGGCGACACCGCCTATGCTGCCTGGCGCGATGCCGGCATGGTCGTGCTCGACGTCGCCGACCGGACCAAACCCAAACTCATTACGCACAAGAACTGGTCGCCGCCGTTCGGCGGCGGTACGCATAATTGCTTGCCGCTGCCGGACCGCGATCTCCTGGTGGTTCTCGACGAGGCGGTGCTCGACCATCAGGAGGACGGCCTCAAGCTGATCTGGATATTCGACAACCGCGCGCCGGAAAATCCGATCAGTATATCGTCCTGTCCGACCCCGGCCGAAGCCAACTACAAGGCCAAGGATGGGCATTTCGGCCCTCACAATGTTCACGAGAACCGCCCCGGCAGCTTCGTGAGTTCGAACCTGATTTTCGCCACCTATCAGAACGCCGGCATCCGTGCGTTCGACATCTCGGATCAATACGCGCCGAAGGAAACCGGCTGCCTGGTGCCGCCACGGCCGGCGACGCTCGCCGACACGAGGCCGAACCGCGCGCGCGTCATTCAATCGGCCGACGTGTTCGTCGATGCCGCCGGCCTGATCTACGCCACCGACTACAATGCCGGCCTCTATATTATCGAATATGACGGCTGAGCCGCCGCAGCCTCTTACTTCATCGGAATCCCATGACACCCGGTCTCGGCTTCGCGCTCGGCGCCATGCTTTGCTTCGGCGCCAGCGATCTCATCTACAAACGTGCGGCGGCGGCCGGCATCGAAGCCAGCCAGTTCATCATGCTGCAAGCCTGGGTGTTCTGCCCCGGCATTACGCTGTATGCGTGGGCAACCGGCACGCTCGATGTGCACTACTCGGCTTTGTGGGGCGCGCTCGCCGGACTGTTCTCGCTCGTGGCCTTCACCAATTTCGCGCGCAGTCTGCAAGGCGGCGCGGTCAGTACCAATGCGCCGATCTTCAGGCTGAACTTCACCCTCACCGCCGCGCTCGCGATCCTGCTGCTCGGCGAGACCTTGACGGTGACGAAGATGGCGGCGCTGCTGGCGGCCCTCTTCGCCGTCTGGCTGTTGCTTGCCGCGCCGGGCGCCGCGCGCGGGCGGCCCAACTGGTCAGCGCTCACGCGGGTGCTGGTCGCGACCGTGGCCCTGGCCTTTGCCAATCTGTTCTACAAGATCGGTTTGCAACAGGGCGCTCTGCCGGAAACCATCGTCGCGGCGCAAGCCTGGGCCTTCTCATCGACCGCGACGCTATTCGTCCTGCTGCGCGACCGGCGGCTGCGGCTGACGCCGTCGGCCTGGCGCTATTCGACGCCGGCCGCGATCGTGCTCGTCGTGGCGTTCGTGCTGCTGATCCACGGTCTGGCGCACGGGCCCGCCAGCGTGCTGGTGCCGGTCGCGCAAATGAGCTTTGTGTTCACCGCGCTTCTCGGCGCAGCCATGTTTCATGAAACGCTCGATATCAGAAAGCGCATCGGGTTGGCGGTCGCAGCCGGCGCGCTGGCTCTGTTCGCGATCAGTTGAGCGCCGCTACTCGCCCATCTTCGCAACGAGCGCATCCGACACCTCGAAATTGGCGTAGACGTTCTGCACGTCGTCATTGTCATCGAGCGCGTCGATCAGCTTGAGAATCTTCTCGCCGGCGTCGTCATCGACCGCGACGGTGTTCTGCGGCTTCCACATCAGCGCCGATTTGCGCGGCTCGCCGAACTTCGCTTCCAGCGCCTTGGTCACGCCAGCAAGGTCGTCGGCCCCGGTATAAATCTGATGACCGTCCTCCGACGAGACGACGTCCTCGGCGCCGGCCTCGATCGCCGCTTCCAGCATGGCGTCGGCGCTTGCGACCTTGGCGTCGTATTCGACGATGCCGACGCGGTCGAACATGAACGCCACCGAGCCGGTGGTGCCGAGATTGCCGCCGGCCTTGGTGAAGATCGAACGCACTTCGCCGGCGGTGCGGTTGTGGTTGTCGGTCAGCGCCTCAACGATCACGGCGACGCCGCCCGGCGCATAGCCTTCGTAGCGCATCTCGTCGTAGTTCTCGGTCTCGGAACCGGACGCCTTCTTGATCGCGCGGTCGATGTTGTCTTTCGGCATGTTTTCGGCCCGCGCCGCCAGAATGGCCGCGCGCAGGCGCGGATTGAAGGCCGGATCAGGCATGCCCAGCTTGGCGGAAACGGTGATTTCACGCGCCAACTTGCCGAAAATCTTGGAGCGGACTTTGTCCTGCTTCCCCTTCCGGTGCATGATGTTCTTGAATTGGGAATGACCGGCCATGGCTCGTATCTATCGCGTATGAGAGAAGACGGGTGGCTATATAAGCCGGACCGGCGGGAAAATAAACTGCTTCCAAACGCGAACGGCGCTAGCTCGCAACCGCCACGTTGCGCAGCATCGCCTCGATGCGCGCCGCCATCGTACCGACGTTGCGGTGGACCCGCGCCTTGTAGCGCATGACCGCATCGCGATCGACCATGAAAAACTGTCGCTCCGGATAGGTGCGGCCGAAAATGTCGATGAGCATGCTGCGGAACTTGCCGGAGACGACGCCCGGCATACCGCCGGCGCCTTCCTCGGCATAGGCCGCGAACTGCGCCGAGGTAAGCGCACATAGCAGCGGATGCAGGCGCGCCGAATAAACCTTCTTATGGCGCTGGATTGCTTGAATGGTGCGGTCGAGCGGAATGTCCGCGCCTGTGTCGGCGCCGATCTGCAATGGCTCCTCGAGCGTACTCTCGGTGAGCGGGAATTGGTCGATCAGCCAGTCGCCGAGATGCACCGCATTGCTGCGGCCGCGGCCGTACATCAGCACATCGTCTTCATAAGGCGCGTACCAGACGTCGAGCCGGTCGATGACGCGGTCGATCGCCGGACGCGGGATCAGTTCGCGATACTGCGTGCCGAAAATGCCGATGGCGGATTTCGCGCGCGCCAGGATGTTCAAGATGCCGTCGCCGATCAGCGGCTGGAACATGGCGTTGCCGACGCCGAGCACCACCAGATCGTATTGCTCGCGCGCCGCATCCAGCGTCTTGAACGTCAGATGATGCACGTTGGCTTCGCCCGGCAGCATCGCATTGATCATGTGCAGGCCGAGCCGGTCGCCGAAATTGCCGGCATCGCTTTCCGACACCACCGCCACGTTGCAGGCCAGCACCGGCGCAAGCCGCCCGGTGGCTTTCAGCCGCATCAGCATCTGCCGGCCATCGACCGGGCTCGTGCATTCGATACGAAAACCGAAGCGGTCGAACATGGTCGCCAGGTCGAAATAGCTCAGGTGATTGACGAACCCGAGCGTGTCGCGGTCGCGGCCGCTCACCAGATCGGTCGGGCAATAACTCAGGATCACGTCCTGCTTGCAGAAGCGCAGATGGGTGAAGAGATTTTCGATATCGGCTATTTTCTCCAGCACACCGAGCATGACGATAACGTCGGATTGCGTGGCCGCGTGGGTCGGGAATTCGCGGCCGGCGAGATCGGCCATCACCGATCCCTTGCCATGCGCGATGCAATCGACCGCCTGATAACTGCATCCGAGCGGCATCAGGTCGTGAAGCGTCTCTCCGCCGCCACCGCCGAGATCGAGCACGCGAGAGCCGCACGGAATGAATTGCGCGGCCAGTTGGGCGCGCGGGTCGATTTTCGAACGCGCATCCGGCCGGCGGGCGTCGTCCGCCACCGTCACGAGAGCCAGATTCGCATTGACGTGCAGAGCCATGATCACCGTTCCGGCGATCATGGAACGGCGGTTATGGTTAACGAGGGGTTAAGGTCGCTTCTCCCCTCCTCCCACGAGCCCTTGCGAGTGGTGGGAAGGGGTCGGGGGGTGGGGGGACTTTTTTTCGCGCTTGTCAGTCGGAATGCGACAACGCCCCCACCCCGACACGCATTGCTGACGCAATGTGTGTCGACCCTCCCCACGCTTCGCGGGGGAGGGAAAAGAAAGTCACCAGAATTTCGGCGTCGCTTCTTCCAGCAATCCGCCCAGCCGCACCGCCGCGACCTTCACCGCCAACCCCGTCTTGCCGTCGGTCTCGACCGCGATGCCGCACAACGTCGCCGGCCCTGACGCCGCTTCGAATTTGGAGCCCGGCAGCTTGCGCAGGAAGCGGCTCAACGGCTCGTCCTTCACCATGCCGATCACGCTGTCGAAATCGCCAGTCATGCCGGCGTCCGACATGAAAGCTGTGCCGCCCGGCATCACGCGATGATCCGATGTCGGCACATGGGTATGCGTGCCGACGACGAGGCTGGCGCGGCCGTCGCAGAAATAGCCCATCGCCTGCTTCTCGCTGGTCGCCTCACAGTGCATGTCGACGACGATGGCGTCGGCGCCGGTGCCGAGCGGACAGGCGGCAATCTCGCGCTCGACGCCGGCGAAGGGATCGTCCATCGCGTCCATGTAGACGCGGCCCATCGCATTGATGACGAGCGCGCGCTGGCCGTTCTTGCAATCGACCAGAGCCGCGCCGCGCCCCGGCGTGCCTTTCGGATAGTTCACCGGCCGGATCAGGCGCGGCGCGCGCTCGATGAACACCAGCGCTTCGCGCTGATCCCACGAATGATTGCCGAGCGTGATGGCGTCGGCGCCGGCGTCGATCAACTCGTTGTAGATCGTCTCGGTGATGCCGAAGCCGCCGGCCGAATTCTCGCCATTGATAACGACGAGGTCGAGTTTCCAGTCGCGCACCAGTCCGGGTAACCGCTCGTTGACAATCGTGCGTCCAGACCGTCCGACAATGTCGCCGATGAAGAGAATGCGCATAAGGAGAAATGCCTACCGGAAATCGATCGTTTCTTTTTCGGTTAGCACGAAGTCGAGGCGCTCGTCGCGCTCCGTTGCCGGAACCTGCGGGATTTCCTGCGCCGCAAAGGCAATGCCGATCGCGATCACCGGTTTCGTCGCGCGCGCCGCATGAATCGTCATGTCGTAATAGCCGGCGCCATAGCCGATGCGATGACCGGCGCGGTCGAACGCCGCCAGCGGCGTGATGATGATATCGGGCACGACTTCGGCCGCCTCCGGCACCGGCTCGCGGATGCCCCACTGCCCGGCCTTGAACGGATCGCCGAAATTCCACGCCCGCATGATGAGCGGATTCCCGCGACCGGCAATGCACGGCAGCGCCAGTTGCGCGCCCAGCGCGGCGAGCTTCTTCATCAGCGACACTGGATTGATTTCGGTCTTCATCGCCGAGAAGCCGGAGACGATCATGCCGGGTGTTACCTCGACGGGTAGCCCGCGCGTGGCGATTGTCTCCGCCGCTGCCTGCCGCTCGGCTGCCGGTAGCGCATCGCGCAAGGCGAGCGCGGCGGCGCGCAGGGCTGATTTCTGATCGGAGATATTTTGGACAGACGCGCTCACGGCTTGCTCCGTCATTCCGGGACACGCCGAAAGGCGCGGGCCCGGAATCCATACTCCGCAGCGCGGGGATTATGGATTCCAGGCTCGCGGTCTAGCGACCGCGCCCCGGAATGACAACGGAGAATGTGGCCGAAGGAAAGTGCGGAGCCGCAATGGCCGTTAGAGCATGATCCCGGGAACCTACTGTTGTAGGTGGGCGCCATATGACCAAGCCCACGAGCCTGGCCAGGGACAGCTCCCGATGGGATCGTAAGGCCCCGGGGAATGTGTCTCCGACGCACCTCGCAGCCCCGCTTGGGCAATGTAGTGTGTTGCGGAGGCAAGCGCCATAGCGCGTCAAAGACGCGCGTAAGCGCTCTTATGGCGCTTCGAAGACGCAGGTACTGCGCTTATGGGCACCTCTACACCTCTCCCATAGGGAGAGGTCGGCGAGCGAAAGCGAGCCGGGTGAGGGGTTATGGCCTCACGATGCGCTCTAACCCCTCACCCGCCCTCCTTCGCCATAGCGCGTCGAAGACGCGCGTAAACGCGCTTATGGCTTCGGAGGTCGACCTCTCCCTATGGGAGAGGTGAAGAAAGAACCTCACCCGATCGCCACGCCCGAGCCCAAACTCCGGTTGAGCTTGCGGGTGATGCCTTCCAGCCGTTCGGCCGCCGAATTAAACGCGCCGACCACGGCGTCGGACGCCTCACGCGCCCGGTCGGAGGCCATCACGCGGGCTTCCTGCAACGACGCCACCTCTTCCTCCAGCAGCCGCATCTTGCGCACCGCTTCGCTGTTCTCGTCCGCCACCATCAACGCCGCCATCACGGTCAGCCGCGTGTCGCCGATCTCGCCGAAGCGCTTGCGCAACTCGGCGATGCGGGCATCGATGTCCGCGGCCAGAGCTTGCAGGTGTTCTTCCTGACCGTCCTCGCAGGCAAGGCGGAATTGGCGGCCGGCAATGGTGGCGTTGACCGAGACCATCACTCAGACCCCTCGATAACGGACTGAATGCCGGCAATCGCCGCATCGAGCCGCTCGGCGATCTCGCGGTTGGTCGTTTCCAGCTTGCGCGTCCGGGCTGTTTCGCCATCGAGCGTTGCGGCCAGCCGCGCGCGGTCGAGCCCCATGGTCTGGACCTGCGCGGCGAGCGTGTCCTCGTTACGGTCGCCGGCACGGCGGCGCTCGACCGCGGCATCGAGCGCATCCAGCGCCATGGCCAGACGTTTGACGGCGGTGTCGATGGAGCTTTGCCCACTCATTCTAGTTTTGCTGGTTTCGGCACGTCGCGGATTGATTTCAGGACGGCTCGTCGTGCCGTCCGGCGGTTCTGGAATTGTCGCATCGCCCAAGGCCGCCATTCCCATAGCTGCCATTGATAAAAAGCCCTGCGGAGGCAGATGTTTAGGCCCGGAAGCTTACGTGCCGCGCGACCGGAACGTCAACGCTTGATGGCCCGATATGCCCTGTTGTTTTGCCCGACCGCGCGAGAGCCAATGCAAATGCAAGTAGAAGAGCATGTGCAAAGGCATGGGTAAGTCCTTGTCCGGTCTGCCCGATCACATTGACTCAGGAGACCGCCATGCTATGCGAACCGGCAACAAACAGGCGTTTTTCCAAAGCCTTTTTCGGGCGTTTTCCGGGGCGTTTTCCATGACAGCACACGTTTCCTCGACGGTCACCGTTGTTCCGGCAACGATGGCCAACGCCATTCGTGCGCTGGCCATGGACGCCGTCGAGCAGGCCAAATCCGGTCACCCCGGTTTGCCGATGGGCGCCGCCGATGTCGCCACCGTATTGTTCACGCAATTCCTGAAATTCGACCCGGCCGATCCAGCCTGGCCCGACCGCGACCGCTTCGTGCTCTCGGCCGGCCATGGCTCGATGCTGCTGTACGCGCTCATGTATCTCACCGGCTACGCCTCAGTGAGCCTCGACGACATCAAGCACTTCCGCCAACTCGGCTCAAAGACGCCGGGTCACCCGGAAAATTTCGTCACCAAGGGCATCGAGACCACCACCGGCCCGCTCGGCCAGGGTCTCGCGAATGCCGTCGGCATGGCGATGGCCGAACGCCACATGAATGCGGTGTTCGGCGATACGGTCGTCGATCATAAAACCTATGTGCTCGCCTCCGACGGCGACCTGATGGAAGGCATCTCGCAGGAAGCCATCGCGCTGGCCGGCCATCTCAAGCTGTCGAAGCTGGTCGTGCTGTTCGACGACAACGGCATTTCCATCGACGGCGCGCTGTCGCTGTCGGATTCGACCGACCAGGTGAAGCGCTTCGAGGCGTCGGGCTGGAATGCTTCGCGCGTCGACGGCCACGATCCGAAAGCGATCGCCGAAGCGCTCACCAAAGCGCAGACCTCCGACAGGCCGACGCTCATCGCCTGCAAGACAACCATCGGCTTCGGTGCGCCGACCAAGGCCGGCAAGTCGTCGTCGCACGGCTCACCGCTGGGCGCCGACGAAATCAAAGGCGCGCGCGAAAAGCTCGGCTGGAATTATCCGCCGTTTGAAGTGCCGAACGAAATTCTCTCGGCCTGGCGTGCCGCCGGCGAACGCGCCAAGGGCGCGCACGCCGACTGGGACAAGCGCCTCGCCGCGCTCGACGCCACGCAGCGCGCCGAGTTCTCGCGCCGCATGAAGGGCGAGGTTTCGGCGAAGGCGCTGGCCGACGCGGTCAAGGCGGCGAAGGAATCTCTGAACGCAACGCCAAAGGAAATCGCCACGCGCACGGCCTGCGAATTCGCGCTGGAAAGCCTGATCCCGGCGCTGCCCGAGATGATCGGCGGTTCGGCCGACCTCACCGGCTCCAACAACACCCGCACCAAGTCGATGAAGGCGATCACACCCACCGACTTCTCCGGCCGCTTCATCCACTACGGCATCCGCGAGCACGGCATGGCCGCCGCGATGAACGGCATGGCCTTGCACGGCGGCATCATCCCCTATTCCGGCACATTCCTGGTGTTCTCCGACTACTGCCGGCCATCGATCCGCCTCGCAGCGTTGATGGGCGAGCGCGTCATCCACATCATGACGCATGACTCGATCGGCCTCGGCGAGGACGGCCCGACGCACCAGCCGGTCGAGCATGTGGCAGCGCTGCGCGCGATCCCGGATCTGCTCGTCTTCCGCCCCTGCGATGCGGTCGAGACCGTCGAGTGCTGGCAGATCGCCCTTGAGAACAGGAATCGGCCGAGCGTGATGGCACTGACCCGCCAGAACCTGCCGCAGCTCTCCAGGGACTTCCTCGACAAGAACCGCTGCGCTGCCGGCGCCTACGAGATCGTCGCGGCAAGCGGCAAGGCACAGGTTTCGCTGTTCGCCTCCGGCTCGGAAGTCGAGATTGCCGCCAACGCCGCCAAGCTTCTTGCCGCCAAGGGCGTTGCCGCCCGCGTCGTCTCGGTGCCCTGCTTTGAACTGCTTGCCGAAGCGCCCGAGGCCGCCCGCCGCGCGGTCATCGGCGATGCAGCAGTCAAAATCGGCGTCGAGGCCGGCATCCGTCAGGGCTGGGACGCCATAATCGGCTCCGACGGCGGCTTTGTCGGCATGACGACATTCGGCGCCAGCGCGCCTTACAAGGAGCTCTACAAGAAATTCGGCATTACCGCGGAAGCGGTGGCTGAAGCGGCATTGGGTAAGCTTGGGAAGTAACTATATTCGGTGTCCTCGTCCGCGAAAGCGAACGATCCAGTAAACACTGGGCCAAAATTTTGGCATGAACGTACTGGATGCCCCGCTTGCGCGGGACATGACGGCGGAACTGGAACGAAGACCGGGAGCGACATTCATGACTACTCGCGTTGCCATTAACGGATTCGGCCGCATCGGCCGCAACATCCTGCGCGCCATCGCCGAAAGCGGCCGCAAGGACATCGAAGTCGTCGGCATCAACGATCTCGGCCCGGTCGAGACCAACGCCCACCTGTTGCGCTTCGACTCGGTGCATGGCCGCTTCCCCGGCGAAGTGACCGTCAAGGGCGACACCATTTCGGTCGGCAACGGCGCGATAAAGGTCACCGCGGTCAAGGACCCTTCGACGTTGCCGTGGAAGGATCTCGGCGTCGATATCGCGCTCGAATGCACCGGCATCTTTACCGCCAGGGACAAGGCCTCGGCCCATCTGACCGCCGGCGCCAAGCGCGTGCTGGTCTCGGCCCCGGCCGACGGCGCCGACCTCACGGTTGTCTACGGCGTCAACCACGACAAGCTGACCAAAGATCATCTGGTCGTCTCGAACGCTTCCTGCACAACCAATTGCCTCGCTCCGGTCGCCAAGGTGCTCAACGACACCGTCGGCATTGAGACCGGCTTCATGACGACGATCCACGCCTACACCGGCGACCAGCCGACGCTCGACACCATGCACAAGGACCTTTACCGGGGCCGCGCGGCGGCCCTGTCGATGATTCCGACCACCACCGGCGCGGCGAAGGCCGTCGGCCTGGTGCTGCCGGAATTGAACGGCAAGCTCGATGGCGTCTCAATCCGCGTGCCGACGCCGAACGTCTCGGTGATCGATTTCAAGATCGTTGCCAAGCGGGAAACCAGCAAAGACGAGATCAACGCGGCCATGAAGCGCGCCGCCGAACAGCAGCTCAAGGGCATTCTCGGCTACACCAATGCGCCCAACGTCTCGATCGACTTCAACCACGATCCGCATTCGTCGACCTTCCACATGGACCAGACCAAGGTCATGAACGGTACTTTCGTGCGCGTGATGTCTTGGTACGACAACGAATGGGGCTTCTCCAACCGCATGGCCGACACCGCCGTCGCGATGGGCAAGCTGATTTAAGAGCGAGCGCGCGGGGGCCGCTCCATGAGCAACACATTCCGAACGCTTGACCACGCCGACGTGAAGGGCAAACGCGTCCTCATGCGCGTCGATCTCAACGTGCCCTACGAAAACGGCGTCGTCTCCGACGCCACCCGCATCGAGCGCACCGCGCCCTCGATTACCGAACTCGCCGACAAGGGCGCCAAGGTGATCCTGCTCTCGCATTTCGGCCGCCCGAAGGGGCCGAATCCGAAAGACTCGCTGAAACCCGTTGCCGCCGAAGTCGCCCACACCATCAAGCGGCCGATCAGGTTCGTTTCCGACTGCATCGGGCCCGAAGCCGAAGCGGCTGTTGCGGCGATGAAGGCCGGCGATATCGTCTGCCTCGAGAACACGCGCTTCCACGCCGGCGAGGAAAAGAACGATCCCGCCTTCGTCGCGCAGCTCGCCAAGCTTGGCGATCTTTTCGTCAACGATGCGTTCTCGGTGTCGCACCGTGCCCACGCCTCGACCGAAGGCTTGAGTCATGTGCTGCCCGCTTTCGCCGGCCGCACTTTGCAGGCCGAACTGGAAGCCTTCGAGAAGGTGCTCGACAAGCCGTCGCGGCCGCTCGCGGCCATCGTCGGCGGCGCCAAGATTTCGACCAAGCTCGACCTCCTCGGCAATCTCCTGGAGCGCGTCGATGTGCTGATTATCGGTGGCGCCATGGCCAACACGTTCTTGATGGCGCAGGGCAAGGCCGTTGGCCGTTCGCTGGTCGAGCGGGACCTTCTCGACACCGCGCAGAAGATCATGGATCAGGCCAGGGCCAACAAGCGTGAGATCCTGCTGCCGGTCGATGCTGTCGTCGCGGAAAAATTCGAGGCCAACGCGCCGTCGCGCGTCGTCGATGTCGACCATATCGGCGATGCCGACATGATGCTCGATATTGGCCCCAAGAGCGTCGAACAGGCGATCTCCGTTCTGGCGCGCGCCAAGACGCTGGTCTGGAACGGCCCGTTCGGCGCCTTTGAGATGGAGCCGTTCGACACCGGCACCGTTGCAGTCGCCGAAGCCGCGGCGGAACTCACGCAAGCCGGCAAGCTTGTCACGGTGGCGGGCGGCGGCGACACCGTCGCGGCGCTCAACATTGCCGGCGTGGTTGACCGTTTCACCTATGTTTCAACCGCCGGCGGCGCCTTTCTGGAATGGCTGGAAGGCAAGCCCTTGCCGGGGGTCGAAGTGCTGCGGCAAAAATAGTAATCTGTAGCTGCGTCCGGGGGCCGGACGCGAGGGAGAACGGGCGATGAATCTAGCTGAACTGAACAAGGTCGCCGTTGCCATGACCGCGCCCGGCAAGGGCATTCTGGCCGCCGACGAATCCACCGGCACGATCAAGAAGCGCTTCGACGCGATCAAGACCGAAAACACCGAGGACAATCGCCGCGACTATCGCGAGATGATGTTCCGCACCACTGACGCGATGAAGAACAACATCTCCGGCGTCATCCTCTATGACGAGACGATCTGGCAAAAGGCGAAAGACGGTACGCCGCTGGTCGATCTCATCAAGGCCGCCGGCTCGATCCCCGGCATCAAGGTCGATGAAGGCACCAAGCCGCTGCCGAATTCGCCGGGCGAACTCATCACCGTCGGGCTCGACAAGCTCTCCGACCGGCTGCCTAAATATTACGACCAGGGCGCGCGCTTCGCGAAGTGGCGCGCCGTCATCGATATCGGCAAGGGCATTCCTTCGCACAACGCCATCCACGCCAACGCGCATGCGCTGGCGCGCTACGCGGCGCTGTGCCAGGCGGCACAGATCGTGCCGATCGTCGAGCCGGAAGTGCTGATGGATGGCGACCACGACATGACGCAATGCGAGAAGGTCACCACCTGGATGCTCAAGGAAACGTTCCAGGAGTTGTTCTATGCCGGCGTTCCGCTCGAAGGCATCGTGCTCAAGCCGAACATGATCGTACCCGGCAAGGGCGGCAAGCAGCGCGCCACCTATGAGCAGGTCGCGGAAGCAACCGTGCGCGTACTCAAGAACTGCGTGCCAGGCGCCGTGCCGGGCATCGCGTTCCTGTCCGGCGGCCAGACCGACGAGGAAGCCACCGGCAATCTCGACGCGATGAACAAGATCGGCAACCTGCCTTGGGCGCTGACCTTTTCCTACGGCCGCGCCTTGCAACATGCGCCGCAGAAGACCTGGGCCGGCAAAGCGGAGAATGTCGCCGCCGCGCAACGCGCCTTCATCCATCGCGCCAAGATGAATGGCCTGGCGGCGCTCGGACAGTGGAAGGCGGACATGGAAAAGAAGGCGGCATAACGGATAAACGAGCGCCTTCGACGCAATTACAAGAGCAATAAAAAAGGCCGCCCCAACTCGGGCGGCCTTTTCATTTCACATATATCGCGGATTTCCGCGATACAGATTTACGGACAATCCGTTCGGCTCACTGTTTTCTCGCCGAGCAGGTCCTGACGGTGAACGGTCCGCGTGGCACAATCCCCGTCGGGTCCGGTGCCGGTTGTCGTTGTGGTCGTTCGCGATTCGGTGCCGAGGAAACCGCCACGTTCTTGCGTGGTCACTGTCGAAGTCGGTGCCGGAACAACAACGACCTGCGGCTGCTGGACGATAACCGGAGGCCGCTCAACCACAACCGGGCGCTGTTGGACGACGACCGGTGGCCTCTCGACGACGACAGGCTCCCGCTGTTGAACGACCACGCCGGGGCGCCGCTCTTCGATGATCGTCGTCTGTGCCGATGCCGTCACCGAGCCGAATGCCGAAGCCGCCAGCACCAAGGTCAAAGTTGCGAATTTCATTTTACCCTCCTGCATTCGTAGCGAATGCCTGCCTGCAACGCGTGGTTTGGCGGGAGGTTCCAATGTCATCAGAACGACAAAGGCCGCGCCCTGACGGACGCGGCCTTCGCACCATGAGCCGTTAACGGCTTAACGGTTGCCTTAGTCGCAGTTGGTCTTGCTGACGGTCTTCTCGCCGGTCAGGTCTTCCTTGTGCACGGTCTTGTTGGTGCAATCGCCGCTGATGCCCGCGCCCGTCGTCGTGTGCGTCGTCTTCGATTCGGTGCCGAGGAAACCGCCGCGTTCATGGGTCACGGTGGTTGACGTTTCCGGGGCCGGTACGACGACAGTCGCCGAAGCCGGCGGCTCCTGCGTGATAATGGTCGTCTGCGCATTCGCGGCGAGGGTGCCGAATGCCGTCGCAGCAAAGGCCATGGCAATCACTGGTAGCTTCATCGGTCACTCCCTTGATGATTGAAGTCGGCGGATAACGCCGGGCTCTGCCCGAGGTTCCACTGGAGTTTCATGGCCGTTTCACATTGTTTCTCCCGGTTTCTCCCGCGGTTGCAAAACCCGCAATGTTAATTGCAGTTGACGCTGTATTTGTCCGTTCTTCCGATCAACCGCCATGCACTTCTCACGCCCATATTCAGATTCCGTCCCGGGTACAGAGCCTTTCGGCAAATCGAATTTCACCGCTTCGCGCTCGCAAAAAAACGTGCAAGGCTTCCAAAGAACCTGATTGTACGTCGCCAGCCGACGCCTTACCTTGCGCGCGACTTCAAAACGCCGCGTCGCAGCAAGGATATTAATCGTGATTGATCTTTACACCTGGACTACGCCGAACGGCCGCAAGGCCTCCATTATGCTCGAGGAAACCGGCCTGCCCTACAAGGTGCATGCCATCGATATTTCCAAGGATGAACAATTCGCCCCGGCCTTTCTCAAGGTCGCGCCGAACAACCGCATTCCGGCTATCGTCGATAACGACAACGGCATGTCGCTGATGGAGTCGGGCGCGATCCTGATCTATATGGCCGACAAGGCCGGCAAGCTGATGCCGAAATCCGGCGAAGGCCGCTACAAGGTGATCGAGTGGCTGATGTGGCAAATGGGCGGACCGGGCCCCATGCTTGGCCAGGTGCACCACTTCGTGAAATACAATGCGGGCAAGGCGCCTTACGCCGAAGAGCGTTATCTCAAGGAAGCCTACCGGCTTTACAAGGTGCTCGATACCCAGCTCGGCAACAACGAATTCGTCGCCGGTGAATATTCCATCGCCGACATCGCGATCTGGCCGTGGATTTCGCGCTTCGAATGGCAGACCATCGACCTCAACAAGTTTCCGAACGTCAAGCGCTGGTACCTTGCCGTCGCAGCGCGTCCGGCGGTCCAGAAGGGTTACAAAATACCGAAGGACATGGGGCCGATTCCCATGCCGGCGTGAAACGCCGGCTCACATATATGCCCGCGTGAGTGTGCGAAACAAATAAGCAAACAAAAAGCCCCGGCTCGCGCCGGGGCTTTTCTTATTTCATGATTGCAAGAAAGCGTTACGGGCAGAACCAGATCGGACCGACCAGCACGCAGCCGCGACGATTCCAGTCGCCGGGACGGCGGCTGTAGCGATGCCAGCCATGCGGCGCGCTGCTGTAGCGATGGCCCGGTACGTAGCGAACATTGTTATGGCCGCGATTGTTATGACTGTTATTGTTATGACTGTTATTGTTATGACTGTTATTGTTATGGCTTTTACTGTTGTGACCGCCTTTGCCGTGATACTGCGCCAGCACAATCGATTGCTGAACGGCAACGCCGTTGACGGGGGCAACCGGCGCGGCCTGGGCCGGCGCAAAAGCAAAAGCCGACAGCGCCAGAGCCGAGACGAGATACATCGCTTTCATGGAATATCCTTTAATTTTTGGGGAAAGCGCCGACTAACGATCCAACGCAGCATTGGTTCCAAACGCCGTCCAGGTTGACGACCGAAAAAATGGCCGCTTGGTTATTGAACGGCAGCGAGCGGCGCTCCCTGCGGGCGGGCGGTAGCCGTGCGATCACGCTTTATCTCCGATGACATCATGATGTCGGTACGACCTTGCGGTATGCGAAACAGGTGCGCCAGCGTATATTGATCGTCATCCACGTGAGGCAGCGAACGAAAAGCCCCAAGCTTCGGGCGCCCGCAAAACGAGCTATTTGTCGCCGTCTTCTCAAAATGCTAGGCGACCGCATCTCGGCCCCAGCGGGTCGTTCGATCTGTACTCCGTCGAGACAACGTCAATTTTCCGCCCGATTGGGCCAGCATCGATGAGGCCATGTCCCAGAATTCAAAGTCCCAGCATTCAAAGTCCCAGCGCCCGAAAAATCCCGAGCCCCGCCCGGCGCCGCGTCTTTACCTGGTCACACCGGAAGTCACGGACGCGACCGGTTTCGCCGACATGCTGGCGGCGGCGCTCGATGCCGGCGATATCGCCGCCGTGCTGTTGCGGCTCACCGCCGGCGACGAGCGCAGCCAGATCAACTGCGCTAAGCCGCTCAGCGCCCTGGTGCAGAAGCGCGATGCCGCGCTCCTGATTGACGGCCACGCCAATCTGGTGGCGCGCGCGGGCGCCGATGGCGGGCACCTCAGCGGTGTCGATGACATCGCGGCGGGACTCGAAAGTCTCAAGCCGGACTGGATCGTCGGCGCCGGCGGCCTCGTGTCGCGCCACGACGCCATGAGCGCGGCCGAAGGCGGCGCCGATTACGTGATGTTCGGCGAACCCGATGCCCACGGCCAGCGTCCGTCCTTCGACGCGATTATCGAGCGCGTGTCATGGTGGGCGGAGGTGTTTGAAGCGCCCTGCGTCGGCTATGCCGGGTCGATCGAAGAAATCGCGCCGCTGGTCAAGGCCGGTGCCGATTTTGTTGCGCTCGGCGATTTCGTCTGGCGCGATCCCGCGAAGATCGGCGCGACGATCGCCAGCGCCGCGCCGCATCTGCTGCTGCCCGAGACGGCGGTATGAAGCGCGGCCGTTGCACGGTGGTTTTGCTGGCGGCCTTGCTTGCGTCGGTCACGCCCGGATTGGCGCAACCGGCGCGCACGCCGCTGCCGACGCCGGCCCCGAATGCCAATCCCCAGCCGAGTACCAACCCTAATGTCGATCTGGCCTTCGGCGCTTACCAGCGCGGGTTTTACGCCACCGCCTTCAAGGAAGCCTCGAAGCTGGCGCAGCAGAACGACCGCGCCGCGATGACCCTGCTCGGTGTGCTTTACGCCGAGGGGCTCGGCGTCGGCCGCGACGACCTCAAGGCGGCGCAATGGTACAAACAGGCTGCCGCGCTCGGCGATCGCGACGCCATGTTCGCGCTCGCGATGTTTGCCTTCGAAGGCCGCGCCGGTGCCCACAACGCGCAGGAAGGCGCGCGCCTGCTGACCGAGGCCGCCAAACTCGGCCACCCGGCGGCGAATTACGATCTTGGGCTCCTGTATCTGCAGGGCCAGCAGTTCAAGCAGGATTTCAAACGCGCCGCCGAGCTGTTTACCGTTGCCGCCGACGCCGGCAACGCGGAAGCGCAATACGCGCTCGCCACCATGTACAAGGAAGGCCGCGGCGTACCGAAGGACATCAAGCAAGCGATGCTGCTGATGGGCAAAGCCTCGATCGCGGGCAATCTCGACGCCATGGTCGAATTCGCCATCGCGCAGTTCAACGGCGACGGCATGGACAAGAACGAAAGCGCGGCCGCGCAGCTTTTCCTCGTTGCGGCGCGGCGCGGCAGCCCGATCGCGCAGAACCGGCTGGCGCGCGTCCTGATGGCCGGACGCGGCATGGCGGCTAATCCGACCGAGGCGATCCGCTGGCACATCATCGCCAAGGCCGCCGGCGCCGGCGATCCCGACCTCGATGTCTTTGCATCCAAACAGCCGCAGGCCGTCCGCGACGCCGCCGAAAAGGCCGCCAAGAAGTGGATGTCGACTCAGGCGGCGCTCACGCCCTGATTCGCCTGCCTTGACGGCAAGCCGCCGCGCGGGCAGACCCCTGCGCTGTCATGCCTGCGCAGGCGGGCTTCGCGGGCGATGACGGCAGAGAGACCGACCCATGCACCACTCCGCCCTGCTCAATGTCATGATCGCTGCCGCGCGCAAGACCGCGCGCACGCTCAAGCGCGACTTCGGCGAGGTCGAGCATCTCCAGGTTTCGATGAAAGGCCCGGCCAATTTCGTCTCCGCTGCCGACCGCCGCGCCGAGGAAACGCTCTACGCCGAATTGTCGAAGGCGCGGCCCGGCTACGGCTTTCTCGGCGAGGAAGCCGGCATGCGCGAGGGTGCCGACAAATCGCATCGCTGGATCGTCGATCCGCTCGATGGCACCACCAATTTTCTGCACGGCATCCCGCAGTTCGCGATCTCGATCGGGCTCGAGCGCGAGGGCGCCATCGTCGCCGGCCTCGTCTACAATCCGGCCAGCGAGGAGCTGTTCGTCGCCGAAAAGGGCAAGGGCGCGTTCCTCAACGACCACCGCATCCGCGTCGCCGGCCGTAAAAATCTCGCCGATTGCGTCATCGCCTGCGGCATTCCGCATCTCGGCCGCGGCGACGTCAACGTGTCGCGCCGCGAAGTCGGCGCCGTCCAGGTCAATGTCGCGGCGCTGCGCCATTACGGCGCCACCGCACTCGACCTGGCCTGGGTCGCCGCAGGACGTTTCGACGCTTATTGGGACCGGGTCCTCAAACCGTGGGACCTCGCGGCCGGCATGATCCTGGTGCGCGAGGCCGGCGGCTTCGTGTCGGATTGCGACGGCGGCGAGGACGTCTTGGGTAGCGGCGACATCTGCACCGGCAACGAAAGCATCCATAAGGAGCTCCTGCGCGTGCTTAAAGCCGCGAAGGTGTAGTTTCTTCTCCCCTCCTCCCCGCGCGCGCTTGCGCGGGGAGGATAAAGGGAGACGCAATTTAAACGTAATCCGCCGTTCTATCGTAGTTCCGGCGTGGCTTAAATTTTTGCTTGTCGGCAGTCTGTGCCATATTGCGGGCAGATTCTGCGCCGGCCGGCCGTTTGCAGCCGAAATGCTTCTAAATCAGACGCTTAGAGCCCCCACGTTTTAGAAACCACGGTTTGCAATCCAAACCCCAGAAATCGACGTACACTCACCGCATGGCAAAAGAACTCGATCCGCTCAAACTGTCGTCGCCCCGCATCTTCTTGTTCCGGATGATGGTCTTCGTCGTCCTCGGCGCGCTGGTCGTCTTTCTCCTCAACAAGCAGATCAAGATTGCGTTCATGGCCAATCCCGGCCTCAACGCCGTGATTATCGCGGTGCTTTTGATCGGCATCCTGCTGTCGGTTCGGCAGGTGGCGCGGCTTTATCCGGAAATCGCCTGGGTCAACAATTTCCGTCTCGCCGATCCCGGCCTCGCCGTCGACAAGCCGCCGGTGCTGCTGGCGCCGATGGCCGCTATTCTCGGCGCCCGCGTCGGCCGCATGGCGATGTCAACACAGTTGATGCGCGGCATTCTCGACTCGATCGCCACCCGTCTCGACGAGGCGCGCGACATTTTGCGCTACATGACCGGGCTCCTGGTCTTCCTCGGCCTGCTCGGCACCTTCTGGGGCCTGATCGAGACCGTGTCGTCGGTCGGCAACGTCATCCAGGGCCTCAAGACCGGCGGCGATGCCGCCGGCATGTTCGACACGCTGCGCGAAGGCCTTGCCGCGCCGCTGTCCGGCATGGGCATTTCGTTCTCGTCGTCGCTGTTCGGTCTTGCGGGGTCGCTGGTGCTCGGCTTTCTCGATCTGCAATCGAGCCAGGCGCAGAACCGCTTTTACACCGAACTGGAAGACTGGCTCTCGACCACGGTCTACGACCATTCCGGCGACCCGGGCGTGCCGGCGGGGGCTGGCGTATCGCTCGAAGTGCGCGGCGCGGTCGAGAAGCTGCGTGAAACCATCGATCAGACCGGCTCCGGCAAGGCGGCCTCGGCCGCCATGGCAAACCTCGCCGAAGCGATCCAGGGTCTTGTCCATCACATGCGCACCGAGCAGCAGATGATCCGCGACTGGGTCGACGGTCAGGCCGAACAACAGCGCGAGATCAAGAAGCTCCTGGAGATCATGGTGCGCGAGAAGGTCGGGCGGTAGCGCACGACGTATTCAACCGCTCGTCCCCGCGAAAGCGGGGACCCAGTGCTTACTGGATGCCCGCTTTCGCGGGCATGAGCGGAGTATAAAGTCTGACTCGGAGTTTTTGATCGATGGCCCTTGCACGATCGCGCCGCAGCGATAGCGGAATGAACTACTGGCCCGGATTCGTCGATGCGCTGTCGACGCTGATCCTGAGCATCATCTTCATTCTGACCGTGTTCGTCGTGGTGCAATTCTTTCTGCAACAGGAACTGACCGGCAAGGACACCGCGCTGACCCAGCTCAACGCGCAGATCGCCCAGCTCACCGATCTCCTGTCGCTTGAGAAAACCGGCAAATCCAACGTCGAGGACCAGCTTGCGCAATTGCGCGCCTCGCTTGCGACCGCCGAAGGCGACCGCGACAAATTCAAAGGCATTGCCGAAGGCGCCGGCGCCGGCATCAGCGCCGCCCAGGGCAAGGTCGGCGAACTCTCCGGCCAGCTTGAAGGCGAGAAGAAACTTTCGGCGCGCGCGCTGGCTCAGGTCGAGATCCTCAACCAGCAGATCGCGGCCTTCCGCCGTCAACTCGCGGCGCTGGAAACCGCGCTCGACGCCTCCGAGAAAAAGGACAAGGAATCGCAGAACCGCATCACCGATCTCGGCCAGCGCCTCAACGTAGCGCTGGCGCAGAAGGTGCAGGAACTGACCCGTTATCGCTCCGACTTCTTCGGGCGCTTGCGCCAGATCATCGGCGACCGCCCGGACATCCGCATCGTCGGCGACCGCTTCGTGCTGCAATCCGAACTGCTGTTCGATGTCGGCAAGGCCGACCTCAAGCCGGAGGCACTGCCCGAGATCGACAAGATCGCCGCCGCCATGACAGAAATCGCCAAGAAAATTCCGACCGATATTCCCTGGGTGCTGCGCGTCGACGGTCACACCGACATTCGGCCGATCAGCAGCAGCGCCGGACAATTCAAGTCGAACTGGGACCTGTCGGCGGCGCGCGCCATCGCGGTGGTCAAATATCTCGAAATCAAAGGCATCCCGCCGCAGCATCTGGTCGCCGCCGGCTTCGGCGAATACCAGCCGATCGACACCGGCAATACCGAAGAGGCTTACCGCAAGAACCGCCGCATCGAGTTCAAGCTGACGGAGCGGTAAGGCTAAGTCGGCTGATACAAACTCCGCTCATTCCCGCGGAAGCGGGAATCCAGCTAAAGCCCGAACGAACGGCAGAACGTATTGCAAAGACTGGATCCCCGCCTCCGCGGGGATGAGCGGTGAACTTGCGAATCCGGAGCAATCATGCCCGTCTACGTCGATGAAGCCATCTGGACCTGGCACGGCCGCAAGTGGTGCCACCTCATCGCCGACGACATCGACGAGTTGCACCGCTTCGCTCAGCGATTAGGCCTGCACCGCATTTCCTATCAGGGTCCGCCGAAAACATCGAAGCCGCATTACGACATCACCGGCATCGAGCGTTCGCGCGCGATCGCGCGCGGCGCCATTCCGTGCGACCGCGCCACCATCGTCGCGGTGCTGCATCAGTTGCGCGGGCAGTTGGCCAAAGCGGCGTAAGGCTCAAACGGACGGCCCCTCCGCCGTCATGCCCGGCCTTGTGCCGGGCATCCACGACTTTCTAAGAATGTAGCAAAGCAAGGCGTGGATGGCCGGGACAAGCCCGGCCATGACGAGTAAAATTCGTTATGATGCCGCTCACCCTCCGCCCCTACACACCCGCCGACGAAGACGCGGCCATCGAACTGTGGCGGCGCACGTGGGCGCAGCATTATCCGCACATCGATTTCAATGAGCGCGTCGCGTGGTGGCGCGAGCGCTGGCGGCAGGAACTGGTGCCGGTGGCCCGGGTGGTGGTCGCGGAAATCGAAACGCCGGTATCATCCCATACTCCGCTCATTCCCGTACACGGGTCCGGCCTTCAGCCGGCCCGAGCACAGGCTCCAGCGGGAATCCAGAGTCCCAATCTCGGCCTTGAGAATAGAGACCCTGGGTCCCCACCGAAGCCTGTCATCGGGCCGCGCTTCGCGCGGACCCGTTGGCGGGGACGAGCGGGAAAAATAATCGTCGGCTTCGTCACCGTCGATCCGAAGACGCAATATCTCGATCAGATCGTGGTGGCGCCCGAGCACTGGGGCCAAAAAATCGCCGGCCAAGGCATCGCACCCGCGCTGCTCGATGAAGCCAAGCGCCTGTCGCCGGTCGGACTTTGCCTACTGGTCAACAAGGACAACGCCCGCGCCATTGCGTTCTATGCAAAGCACGGCTTCGTCTACGCCGGCGATGACAAAAATCCGGTTTCCGGCATCGCCGTAAACCGGATGCAATGGACAAACTCAACCGCTTCCGTTCCTGAGCAGGCGGGCATCAAATAACCGGTGCTCTATTATCGCGGCGTGACCAACGATGCCGGAAGTCCAACGTTCGCCGTTCGGACCTATTGCGTGCTGTTAGCATTCGCTCTGCAAAGGAGAATGCCATGGCAGAAGAACGTAAGACGGAAGACGATCTGGCGCGTGAAAAATTAGGCCCGCAGGGTGTCCCCGGTGAGAAAGCCCGGGAACACATGACTCCGCAGGAAAAAGAACAGCTGCCGAAGAGCGGAAAGTTCGACGGGCACACAGCCTGACGCTTTGCCCGGTGCTTGCTTCGGGTCAAGGCAACGGCTGGCAGCATCGCCGGGCGATCCTGAGCCAGCGGCTCAGCTTACCAAACGAGGCCGCCACCTTCGCTTGACACGCCTTAAGTCCTAGGATGTGAATCTCCGATCTTGCTGAATCGGTCATTGGACTCAAAAGACACGGCGGCAGACGGTGGCAGCGAAGTTCATTCAGGCGGCGGGAGGAATCGTGGTGCGCAATACCGCGCGCGCGCTGGTCGCCGTCGTGCAGCGGGCCAAGGACGGCGCCTGGGTGCTGCCGCGTGGCAAGCTCAAACGCGACGAGCCGGCGCGCGCGGCCGCGCGCCGCGAGGTTGTCGAGGAAACCGGCCACCACGTCGCGGTCAACGAATTTCTCGGCGCTATCACCTATCGCGCCGGCGGCAAATCCAAGGTCGTGCAATTCTGGCAGATGCAGGCGCAGGACGACGCCAGCCACGATCTGATGGCCGACATCGTTGCCGTCGACTGGCTGTCGCTCGAGGCTGCGGTCCGGCGTTTGCGGTATCCGCTGGAGAAATTGTTTTTGCGCCGCATCGGCCGTCGCGCTCTGCAACGCCGCGACGATCGCAAACTGCCGCGGCCGCTCGCGGCGAAAAAGGCCGGTAAAAAATCCGGCGACAAGACCGGCAAGAATAAAATCAAGGACAAAGGCAAGAGCAAAGGCAACGACAAGGGAAAGGGCAAAGACAAGAACAAAGACAAGACCGGAAGAAAGTCCAACGCCAAGCATAAAGCCAAACCGAAAAAGTCGCGCAAATCGCGCCGAGCGAAAAAGGCAGGCAAATAGCGTGCAGCCGCCGCAATTTCTCCGCATAGCTTGCCAAAATTTAATGCATCGGATCGTCGCCTGGGCTTCTTTCCAAATGGCCCGTTCAGCCAGCGTTCACGATAAAAATCGGAACCTCGGCAACGAGAACAGCGTTGTCCTGCGGCAGTAAACCGCAGGAAATGAATATCCCGGCCGTTGAATCAACAGCCATCAACCAGCGAACCTAGGAGGTGCGCTATGACGAAACTGGGTAAAACACTGACTGCATTTGTCGCGGCAGCGACCATTACGGTGGCCGCTTTGGCCGCGCCGCAACCGGCGGAAGCCCGGGGCGGACGCGTTGCCGCCGGCATCATCGGCGGCCTTGCCGCCGGTGCCATCATTGGCGGCGCCGTGAGCCACGGCGGCTATTACGGTCCCGGCTACGGTTACGGCTATTATGGCGCCGCCCCCGTCTATTACGGCCCGCATTGCTGGTGGCATCGCGAGCGCGTCTGGGACGGCTACGGCTGGCGCCTGCGACGCGTGCGGGTTTGCGACTGACGCCTGATCGCCATCAATAAACGACGGAAAAGGCCCGGAAACAGCACGTTTTCGGGCCTTTTCTCGGATCGGCATAGCACCGGGCGAAATTTTGTGATGCCGATTACAGCCACGAACCGAATTCCGACATATTGCGAAGGCCTCACTTAGACCGCGCCAGGATGTCGCACCCGGCGCGCTGGAGCCGGCCGCGATTCATCTGCCCTTAAGCTTCGCGTAACAGGTCGGGTGCAGACTCCATCCAACCCTTGCAACCCTTAACCCTGTTTTTCCGTATTCGGCCTGAAAGGACACTCCATGAACCTCAAGATCATCGCGCTGGCCGTGGCTGGCCTTTCGGCCGCGGCGCTGCCGACCACGGCTGACGCCCGCTGTCACGGTTGCGGCGTCGGTGCCGGCATCGTCGGCGGCCTCGCCGCCGGCGCCATCATCGGCTCGGCCATCGCCAATAGCGGCCCTCGGTATGTCGAACCGGGACCGGTCTATGGTCCGGCTCCGGTCTACGGCGCGCCGGAATATGTCGAAGGCCCGGTCTGCCATGTCGAGCGTCAGCGCTTCTGGGATGGCTACGGCTGGCGTCATCGCCGCATCGAAGTTTGCGACTGACCTTTAGCGGAAAGCGATATTTTCTTGTCATGGCCGGGCTTCGTCCCGGCCATCTCGCTTAGGGGCGCATGGCGTCAACCTGAACGGGATGCCCGGCACAAGGGCGGGCATGACGGAGAATGAATTATCTCCGCATGCTCTCCAGCACCGCGGCCGTCGGCCAGCAATCGACCTTGAGCCCGTTGGCCTTCTGATAGTGCCCCACCGCCGCGCGCGTCAGCATCCCGGCCTTGCCGTCGATCTTGTCCTTGTAAAGTCCGAGTTCGGCCAGGCGGTGCTGCATCGCCTCGACGTCCCTGGTCCGAAGCTGGGTATTCTTGCTCCACGGCGTCTCGAACGACGTCGCGCCGGCAATCCGGTCGGACAGATGACCGACGAAAAGCACATAGAGATCAGAGTAATTATACTCCTTGATGACGAAGTAATTCTTTGGCGTCAGGAACGCGGGGCCGTAACTGCCTTCCGGCTGGAGCAATGAGGCCTCCATCGCCAGCGCGGCGGCATTGAGCTTGCGCGGCGGCGTCAGCAGGAAACCGCGCCTGACCCATTCGCCGATCGGCATGGTCACGTCGGGGGTGCCGAGCGAACAATCGGCATTCTTCGGCGCGCGCACCTCGTAGGCCCAGCGCTCGCCGCTGCGCCAGCCCTTGGCGGCAAGTTGCTTGGCCGCCGACGCCAACGCGTCCGGCACCGAGCGGAAGATATCGGCGCGGCCGTTATGGTCGAAGTCGACGCCGTATTTGTAGAATTCGGACGGCAGAAACTGCGTCATGCCGAGCGCGCCGCCCCACGACGCCCGCATGTCGGCGCGTGGCGTGCCGTCCTGGAGCATCTTCAGCGCATAGATGAATTCGTTCTGGAAGAATTCCTTGCGTTTGCCGACATAAGCCTGGGTCGCCAGCACGCGGATGCCGTCATGCGGCAGCTTGTAGGAACCGTAATCGGTCTCCCGCGCCCAGATCGCCAGGACGACATTGCCCGGCACGCCGAAATCCTTTTCGATGCGCGTGAGCGTGTCGCGATATTGCGCGGCCAGTTGCTGGCCGCGCTTGGCCAGCCGGTCGAAGCTAGCCTCCCGCAGGTACTGCGACGGCGTCTGCACGAACTCGGCCTGCCCCGGCGGCGGGGCCGCCGGCTTTCCCGGTATGTCGAGATCCGGCAGCGTGAGGTCGGGCGTCAAACCGTCGGTGGCGGCGTCGAACACCGGACGCGAGACGCCGAGATGCTGCGCGCGCGGCCACAAGGTTTGAAGAAACCCGTCGAACGCCGAATCGGCGCGCGCCTGATTCGCGCCCAGGATCGCAAAGAGACACGCGAGCACCGCTAGATGTGGACGCACCGCGCGCGGCAAACACAGCATCGGGCAAAACCTCGAACGTTCAAGGAACATCGGCGAATCGGAGAACGGATAGAGGACGGTGAATCGGACATTAACATGGGTCCGATATTCATACGCGCGCGCTCAATGAGCCGGCTTTCCGTAAGCCGATTGTCCGAGCTTTTCGACATAGGCGATGCCGATGGCCGATAGCACAAACAGCGCGTGGATGATGACCTGCCACATCACGCCTGTCTCCGTGTAAGGCATGCCTTCCTTGCCAAGCGATCCGGCGTAGATAAACGTCCGCAGCAGATGAATCGACGAAATGCCGATGATCGCCATCGCCAGCTTGATCTTCAGCACACTGGCGTTGACGTGGGACAGCCATTCCGGCTGGTCCGGATGCTTCTCAAGCTCGAGCCGCGACACGAAGGTCTCGTAACCGCCGACGATCACCATCGTCAGCAAGTTGGAGATCATCACGACGTCGATCAGGCCGAGTACGACCAGCATGATCTCCTGTTCGGTGAACTGCGTGGCGCCGAGGACGAGGTGCCAGAGCTCCTTGACGAACAGGATGACGTAGACGCCCTGGGCGACGATTAGCCCGAGATAGAGCGGCAGTTGCAGCCAGCGCGAACTGAAGATGAGTTGCGGCAGCGGACGCAGCCGCGGCGCCAGTTCTTTCGGCGGGATCGGAACATCGGCAGCCATCGACATGGAATGTCACCCTCAGCACCGCCGCCCGGCGATGATCGCCGGGCGCAGGCCGGCGGCATTTATAGGCGATTCGGGCCCTGCCCAGTGGGCGTGCCAACACGCCGCAGGGGGCATCATGCCGGGATAAGCGACCGTCGGAATTGACGGAATCGGCCGGCGATGCCTCAATATGGGCATGTTTGCGCGTGTTAGAAGCTATTTCAAGGATGCCAAGCTTGCTCGCATGAGCAACGGCGCGCTTTATCTGGTCCGCGATCTCGGCCCGGTCAAAGGCGGCAAAGGCATGAAGCATCACGAAATGATCATGCCCCTGAGCATTCGCGCTGCCGTCGCATTTGTACGGTCCGCCCGGGCCAGAGCGAGCTGGTCGGAGCTGCCGCAGGACTTCGAGACAAATTCGCCCAATGCCCTTTAAGTGCGACTGACGCTGTCGGCGCCCCTCGACGCATCGTTGATGACACGCAACAACGTCAGCATGGTCTGATTGATCGGCGTCGCGATCTTGTGCCGCGCACCGCCGGCGACGATGGCGCCGGTCAGCGCCTCGATTTCGAATTGCCGTCCGGCCATGCGGTCGAAATACATCGACGTGCCAAGTTCGGGCGCATAGCTGCGCAACGTCTGCATCGTCCGCTCCGCCTCGTCATCGGCGAACTGCACGCCATCGGCGTGCGCGACGGCGATGGCTTCGGCAAGGATAGCGAGGCCCAGGTCCCGGACATCGTCGCGCCGGATCACCGCCTGCCGTTGCATCGTGAGTGCGGTGATCGGATTGGCCACCACATTGAGCAGGAGCTTCCGCCACGTCAGTTTTGCAAAGTCGTCGCTCAGCAAAACGCGCAAGCCGCTGCCGTCGAGCAGTCGCGCAAACGCACGCCCCGCTTCACTATCGGCTACCGCGAGATCGTTGTCGGTCGCAGAGGTGATCCGAACGCGATCGGGGGCAAGGCGCTCGCCGTTATAGTACACGATGACCGGAACGACGCGTTCGGCCTCGACCCAGGGCGCGACGCGGGCCGCGTGGTCGATGCCGTTCTGCAACATCGCAACCTGCGTCGACGGTCCGCAAAGGCGCTGCAGCCATGGTCCTGTCGAGGCCGTATCGTGCGCCTTGGTGCATAGAAGCACCCAATCGACCGGCTCCGCTTGCGCGGGATCGCCGAGCGCATTCAGCGCAACCTCAACCCGGCTGCCGCCGCGCTCGACGATAAGATGCTCGATCGGCCGGCGCATGCAGGCGGTCACATCGTGGCGGCCGGCGGCCTGCAACAAGCCTGCAGCGACGCCACCGATGCCGCCCAACCCGATGACGGCAATACGCTTAAACTCAGATGGGACGCGCGCTTTCGACATAACGCATGCTTGAGGATACATTTAACTCTGTCAACGGCATCCTTAACGCCTCGCGTTGCGCGATGCGTTTGCCAAGCCGAAAGTTATGCTGGAGGAAAATGGCCAGCGAAGTCGGCGCGAAAACGCCCGGCGGCTATAGAGGCAGACAATCAGGAATTGCCCATCATGCCAGATTGTCCATTCACCGCAATTATTTTTGCATTTCGGCAAACGCCCGCTCAAGCGGAGCGGGCGAAACCTGAATCGTCCCACTAAAAGGAAAGTCCATATCGAGCAATAAATAGATCGTGCCAGCGATCAGCACCGACGACACAACAAAACTTGTCGCAACAACCGTATTATTCGGCGCGCGATAGCCGTAGCTCGCAAATACCAGAACGAGCCACGCGATCAATAATATGATCAGGGCCACGGGAATGGTGCCGTCAGATTCCTCTACAAGAGCCCAGCGCATTTCGTAAATTGTCTCGAAGCGCTGTTCCGCCCGCAACTTCAAAGCAGCGTGTTCGGCGTCGATCGGGGCGAGAGCCCGGAGGCCGCTGGCGACATCTTCGAGTAGCGCCTCCGCCGGCCGGCTACCGAGTACCGGATCACTTTGGGCCATGCGCCGCGCAGCCTGCTGCACGTAGCTTTTCAGATATTGCCGCGATCTCTCCGTCTCGGGGCCGTATTGGCGCATGGTCCGGTCAAGCAGAATGAGTTGCGTCGCATAGGCGTGAATGGCTCTGTCGACGCCCTCGAACGTCGTTTTCGCCGAGCTGATCATGAGTCCTAGCACCAGCGAGGCCAGCACGACGAAAATATTGGCGATCAGGCGGACGGCGTCGTCGATCTGGGAGGGACGATGCCGCTCCGGAATGCGGTCGTAAAGCGTGCGGCTGCCCAGCGAAGCAGCAATCAGCGCCGCGCAAACGAACAGGGCAATCACAATTTCACGCATGAAAAGGGTCCCGCCGCCGATGGAACCTTAGCGCGCCGGGACGCCGACTTCTACTGGCTGAATTATCATAGTTCGGCCGGTGCGAAATGATCAGCCGGCGACCTTGGCCCCCTTAACGTCGAGCCATTCTCCGACTTCGGGACAGTTTATTTCGTTCGCCAGATATTTGAAAAAATGCGCCCGACCAATCCTGCCCGGAATTTCATCCGAGATCGCCACCGCCTTCGACATCATGAGACGAAAGCCGGGAATGTAATTAAGCGGCAGCCCCTCTTCCGTGTCTTCCCACAATTGCTGGAAAACAGGCCGCCCGCTGAGCTCCCAAATCCATATCACCCAGCTTCCAAAAACATCCGGAGGCATGATGCCGTGAACGCGGAATCGATACGCCATTTCAAATAAATTCAGCATCTGACAGATATATTGCTTCACTTGATACCGATCTGCGTGCTTCACAGGCAGGGCTGTATCGGTCCACAACATGTCAACCAAAGTCTGGTTGGCGGCCTCAAATCGGAACAACTCAATGGATTGCAATTCGAGCGTCTGATAAATTTCTTGTTGAGCAATCCGGTTGGATTGGTCGGTTTTCATGATGTACGTAAATACGATGCCGACCGCGGTAATGGTCAAACTGGCGATCTGCGCCAGCGTATCCACGCTCAGTTTGGCATCATCCAGCCTTATCCGATCGCGCACGATCCACAGGATGGCGAACGCCCCGAGCGCCAGAATCCATATCCCGCCCCAGACCATCATCGTGTAGGGGATACGGGCATCATTCGATACGAGCGAGCGTATCAAAATCCAGTAGACCACGACACAGCAGCATCCGGAAACCAGCAACCACAGACCGGCAGGAGCAAGCCAGCCGGCCCGCGCGAGCAGACCGGTTCCTGCAAGACTGGCCGCACAGGCTATGAGCAGAGACGACACCCTTACGAACAGCCGCAGTTTCGGGTGTCTTTCGGTTCGCAAAGCGCGGGCGACATAAACTAAATACACGAATGCTATTGATAGCGCCGCGGATATCAAACCCAGAATTGCAACCGTGGCTTCCGCTAAGGCCTTAATGTTGTCGTTCGCTTCCTCCAACATGCTGACGCCCCCCGAAAACTTTCAGTTATTAAAAAACGCCTATTTGACTTCCTTCATCATGACGACAGATACCGGTTCGAATCCGTCACGCTTGAACAATTCGTGAGCACGGTGATTATCGATTCCGCTCTCGAGAAATATGCGCTTTATCCCCCTTGAGCGGGACTCTTGAGTGACCCAGTCAAGACAAACCTGCCCGTAACCATGGCTGCGAATATTCGCACTAATGACAACATCTTCCAATACACAGAACGGGACGACGCCGGCGCGGGAGAAAGTCACGAGAACGGCGCCGACAATAATTTCATCGGCAACGACCGACGCCGCGAGCATGGTTGCGCCACCCGGCGGCGCATCGTCCGGATTATTGAGACGCCCGAGAATATCCTGTTCAAGAATTTCGGCAATATTCGGCGTCCAGACACCCGGCGCGAGCGCGCGAGGGCCCTGAAGCTCGCTGTGTGAAATATAAGAAGTCGTCAGATTGTCGTGGAATAGCTTCGCAAGTCGCCGCGCCAGGCTCGCATCGCGGCACCAACTCAGCTTGGGTCGCGAAGCCTCCATGGCGATCTCCAAACGATAGTTTACCTGCTGAACTTCTTATACTTCAACCGATGCGGAATAATCGAGTCCTGCCCGAGACGGCGCATCTTGTCCTTCTCGTAGTCCTGGAAGTTGCCCTCAAACCATTCGACATGGCTGTCGCCCTCGAAAGCCAGAATATGCGTGGCGATGCGGTCGAGGAACCAGCGGTCATGGCTGATGATGACGGCGCAGCCGGCGAAATCCTCCAGCGCCTCTTCGAGCGCGCGCAAGGTATCGACATCGAGATCGTTGGTCGGCTCGTCGAGCAGCAGCAGATTGGCGCCGGCGCGCAGCATCTTGGCGAGATGCACGCGGTTACGTTCACCGCCTGAGAGCGTGCCGACCTTCTTCTGCTGGTCGGCGCCCTTGAAGTTGAACAGCGACACGTAAGCGCGCGAATTGACTTCCTTCTTGCCGACCATGATGAGGTCGTTGCCTTCGGAAATCTCCTCCCAGATCGTCTTTTTGCCGTCGAGCGCGTCGCGCGACTGGTCGACATAGCCAAGCTGCACCGACTCGCCGACCTTGATGGTGCCATTGTCGGGTTTGTCCTGACCGGTGATCATACGGAACAGCGTAGTCTTGCCGGCGCCGTTCGGACCGATGACGCCGACGATGCCGCCGGGCGGTAGCTTGAAGGTGAGGTCGTCGATCAGCAGATTGTCGCCGAAACCTTTGCTCATGCCCTCGAAGTCGACGACGTTCTGGCCCAGCCGTTCCGACACCGGAATACTGATCTGCGCCACGGTGTTGGTCTTGGCGTTGGCGATCTTGAGCAACTCGTCGTAGCGCTCGTAGCGCGCTTTGGACTTGGCTTGACGCGCCTTGGGCGATGACTGGATCCACTGCGTTTCGCGTTCCAGCGTGCGGCGGCGCGACTCGTCCTCGCGGCCCTCCTGCTCCAGCCGCTTCTGCTTCTGCGCCAGCCACGAGGTGTAGTTGCCTTCGTAAGGAATGCCGCGGCCGTGATCGAGTTCGAGAATCCAGCCGGTGACATTGTCGAGGAAGTAGCGGTCGTGGGTCACGATCAGGATCGCGCCCGGGTAGTTGCGCAGGTGGCCTTCGAGCCAGTTCACACTCTCGGCGTCGAGATGGTTGGTCGGCTCGTCGAGCAGCAGCAGATCGGGCGCGTCGAGCAGCAATTTACACAGCGCAACGCGGCGCTTCTCGCCGCCGGAGAGTTTGGAAATGTCGGCGTCGTCGGGCGGGCAGCGCAGCGCATCCATCGCCAGATCGACCTGGCTGTCGAGGTCCCACAGGTTCTTGGCGTCGATCTCGTCCTGGAGCTTGGCCATCTCGTCGGCGGTCTCGTCGGAATAATTGACGGCCAGTTCGTTGTAACGGTCGAGGATCGCCTTCTTGGCGGCAACGCCCTCCATGACGTTGTCGCGCACCGACTTGGTCTCGTCGAGCTTGGGCTCCTGTTCCAGATAACCGACGCGCGCGCCCTCGGCGACGAAGCCCTCGCCGACATACTCCTGGTCGAGCCCGGCCATGATGCGGAGCAACGTCGACTTGCCGGAACCGTTAACGCCGAGCACGCCGATCTTGGCATCCGGGTAAAACGACAGATGGACGTTATCGAGGACCTTCTTGCCGGCCGGATACGTCTTCGACAGACCGCGCATATGGTAGATGAATTGGCGACCGTTCATTGACTGCAAAACCCCTGAAATTCGGCTCAAAACTGGCAGCGCGCGCCTTGCGCGCGGGCCTCGTTCGGTGTCGGGAAATTCGTCCGTGATGTAGCGAGCGGAACCGCAAAGAGCAAGCACGGGCGGCAACGGCACCAGGTTCCGCCGGTAAAGGTCTGGAAACGCTGTCTTTGAAATTAATCTCCGAGGCGCTGTTTACCAAGGCCGCTTTAACTCCTCGACCCGTAAGGTCATACGCATGAATCTCGCCGTCATGGCGAACGATCAAAAACTATGGGGGCACGGCACCCGCCGCGTCGTAAGGACTGAAATCATGGGTAGAGCTATTCTGGCCATTTCAGGCTCGGCCGCGGCCCTGCTGCCGCTTACCAGCCTCACCAATGCGCTCGCCGCGTTCTGGCATGGACTGACCCGGGATGCGGTCCGCCCGTATCGCCCCGAACAGCACTATATGCGCGGGCCGGGACCGGCCTGTCAGGCTAAAATCGGCGGCCGGCCGCAAATCTGATTTTCTCGCCTGACACCCCCTTATCCTTGTGATCCGCCTTGCCTAAGGTGGCTCGTCCGGAAGCGCTCCGGACGCGGAATAAAGGGGTTTAGGGATGCTTCGGGCTGCAATTCTTGACGATTACCAGAACGTCGCGCGCAAGTTCGCCGACTGGTCTCCCATCGCCAAAGACGTCGATGTAACGGTTTTCGACAAGCCGTTCGCCAGCCAGGCCGAAGCCATCAAGGCCCTGCAAGGATTCGCCATCGTCGCCGGCATGCGCGAGCGCACGCCATTTCCGCGCGCCGTCATCGAGGCGCTGCCCGACCTCAAGCTGCTGATCACGACCGGCGCCCGCAACAACTCGTTCGACGTCAAGGCGGCGGCCGCGCGCGGTGTCACCGTCTGCGGCACCGGCACCGCCGGCAACCCGACCGTCGGCATCGTCTTCGGCCTGATGCTGGAACTCACCCGCCACATCGGATTTGAAAATGCCCGGATGAAGGCCGGGCAAGCCTGGCAAACCACGCTCGGGCAGGACCTGGAAGGCCTCACTCTTGGCATCGTCGGTCTCGGCAAGCTCGGCCAGCGCGTCGCCAAGGTCGCGCAGGCCTTCGGCATGAAGGTTCAAGCGTGGAGCCAGAATCTGACGCCGGAAAAGGCCAGGGAGGCCGGCGTCGATTACGCCAGCCGCGAGGACCTGTTCGCCACGTCCGATTTCGTCACCATCCATCTCGTCTTGAGCGACCGCTCGCGCGGCTTGATCGCCGCTGACGATCTGGGCCGCATGAAATCGAGCGCCTGTCTCATCAATACCGCGCGCGCGCCGATCGTCGATCAGGCGGCGCTGTTGAAGGCGTTGCAGGACAGACACATCGCCGGGGCCGGTCTCGATGTCTTCGAGGTCGAGCCGCTGCCGCCCGACCATCCCTACCGCAAGCTCGACAATGTCGTGATCACACCGCACCTCGGCTACGTCAGCCAGCAGAATTACGCCAAATATTACCCCGACATCGTCGAGGACATCCGCGCCTGGCTCGACGGCAAGCCGGTGCGGACGATCGCGCCATGATTGTTGAAAACACCCGGCATTCTGTGCGCATTTTATCTGCAATGTCGGGATTAGCATTAACGCGACATTCGCCTGTGCAGCATTGCGGATCGGCCTGATCAAGACGCAACGGGAGTCCACAGTGCCTCGATCAATTCGCATCGAGGAACAGCTTTATGGAACTACTGAGGCCGCACGAAACGGTAGACGCAACAACCTTTGGCCGGCGCAAGGTCGCGCCGCGTGCCTGCGTCGCCGACCACAAGCGTCACATTCGTGAGTTCCTGCGCGAGGCGCTCGAAGACATCGACTTCATCACCTGTGAATGCGAGTCCGCCGAGTCCGTCGTGGCCGTACTGGCCGACCATCAGCCCGACCTCTTCCTCCTCGGCCTGTCGGGCGGCGGAATTGACGCCAATGCGATGCTCGAGGTGCTCCATCGGATGAATTTCAAGGGAAGCGTACTGGTCTTCGGCGCCGAAGCGGCGCCGATGACGAGCGCTCTGGTGCGCGTCGGCGAAAGGCTTGAACTCGATATGCTGCCGTTGCTGCCGACACCGTTCAACGATGACGAGTTACGTCTCCGGACCGCATCGCTCAGACAGGTCGAACTGCCGCCGAATCCGCCTGTCGATGTCGGCGAAGCGCTCCATGCCAACTGGCTCGACCTCTGGTACCAGCCAAAAATCCAACTGCCGTCGATGTCGTTGTGCGGCGCCGAGGCGCTCATTCGGCTGCGCCATCCGACCTGGGGCGTGGTGCCGCCGGCTCACTTCATCCCGGACGCAAGCGACCCGCATTTCTGCAGATTGTCGGAATTCGTCATCACGCGCGCTATGCAAGATTGGCACTTTTTCTTCGGCGTCTACGGTCCCCTGGAGTTGTCAATCAATCTGCCCCTCGTTTTCCTGCAAGCTCCCGAGGCGATCGAGAACCTGGCAAGGCAAATGCCCCAGCACCCGGCTTTCGAGGGCCTGATCGTCGAATTCAAAGCCGCCGACATCGTCCGCGATTTCCCGGCGGCCGTTCACGTCGCGCGCCAGCTTCAACTGCTCAATATCGCCATCTCGATCGACGACGTCGGCGAAGAATGGCCTTTATTCATGGACGCCGACGATTTTCCCTTCGCCGAGATCAAAGTCGACCGGCAATTCATCCAGGGTTGCGCCGACGATCGCCTGAAACAATGGAATTGCCGCCGCATCCTCGAACTGGCCGACAGGCTGGGCGCGCGCACCGTCGCGGAGGGCGTCGAGACGCGGGCGGAGTTCGTCATGGCCCGCGAACTGGGATTCGACCTGATTCAGGGGTTTTTCTTCGGCAAGCCAATGGAAACACGCCGGTTTTCACGCCGGATTCTCGGTCGCCCGATCGAATTGCCGAAATGAGGGAACCGCCGGCCTTCAGCTCGGCTTTTTCTTCTTCACGTCGGCGGCGCCGGTGATGCCGGGGTTAAATGACGGCGGATCGCTTGCCGGAAAGCTCTCATCGGAATCGACCGTCACCTGGTCTTCTTCCTTTTTGATCCGTTCGCGCTCTTTTTCGGCGTGTTGCTTCGGGTTGTCGGCCATGACTACCTCCGATGACGGGGGCCCGTGCGCCGCAGGCCCAAAACGGTAGAACTCCGGGATAACCTTGCCGGAACGGAACCGTTCCTTGGGCCCGAGATCGCCAACGGCCGACTGGCCAGGAATCTTTAGAGATTCTGCCTGACCCACGCGTCCTGCACGTCGGCGCACCAGTTGCCGACGTTCCACTGGCCCCAGGCGCCGAGGCCACCCAGTTCGTTCGGCCCGGAATAGACCGGCACATGCACGACCGACAGGCCATCATGGGTTGTTGCCGCGGTTAGCGCCGCGCGCAATGACTCGACGTTGTCGCCGCCGGACAAGGCTTTGATTCCGGACACGGACGAAGCCAGCCGCACATAATCGACCGCGACACGGTCATTGGTCTTGAACTCGGCCTGATACTGGGCGAGTTGCAAGCCGGAGATCGCCGCCATGCGGCGGTTATCGAAAATGACGATCATGCCGCGCACGCCATGCTCGACCGCATCGATCAGCACCTGCGGGTTCATCATGAACGACCCGTCACCAGTGAAGGCGATCGAATAGCGCGGCGTGTCGGCGACGGCGCCGGCCAGCAGTGCGCTGACGGCAAAGCCCATATATGACGCGCCGGTCTCCGTATATGTGTCGCCGGTGCGGTCGTCCTCGACGATCTGGAAGCCGTTGGCCTGCACGTCGCCGGCATCGAAGAACTTCGCGGCATCGACGGATTTGGCGAAATCGGCCACCACCTTGATCGCCGCCGGTTGCGCCAGCACCGGCCTGCCCCAGACTTCGTCAGTCAATGGTGGACAGGCAAAGCGTGCGTCTTTGTAGGCAGCCCATTCCTGTTTCTTGCCGGCGCAGACTTTGAGCCACGCGGCTTTGTTCTTAGCTGCGTTCAGCTTTTCCAGTTTCGCCGTCAGACGCCCGACAACGATGCCGATATCGCCGGTGAGCGCCACGGTGTTGTTGTAGTGCAGCGCATCGGCGAGATCGCCATTGATGTTGATGACAGCCTCAGCCTTCTTGTAACCGATGCCGGAGCAATCGGCCTGACAGACCGCGCGCGAGCCGATCACGACGACAAGCTCCGCTTCGGTCATGGCGTAATTGCCGCTGATCGAGCCTTTCGAGCCGCCGACATGCATATTCTGCGGATGCCGGTCCGGCAGCACGCCAGTCGAGCCCGGTGACAACACGACCGCGGCACCCGCGGCCTCCGCCAGCCGCCGAACCGCCTCGTCGTGCCCGCGCGTGCCGCCACCGGCCTTGATCGTCACGCGCGATGCCTTGGCGATCATCGCCGCCGCTCTGTCGAGTTCGTCGTCGCCGGCCGGCGCCATCTTCGCCAGATGCGGGCGCACCGGCAGGCCGGCGAGGTTGACCGTCAGTTGTGCCGGCTGAGTATTGAGCGGCAACAACAGGTAAAACGGACCGGCGCGATAGGGATGATTGACCGCAAGCGCGCCGCGCCGCAGCGCATCGCGCACCGCTTCCGGCGTATGCAGCACGTAAGATTGCCCGAGGATAGCGGTCATGCGGCCGAAGGCGCCCTGCTCCTCCTTCGGCACCTGCTGCATGTTGTAGCCTTCGCCGAAGGTCGTCTCGTCGCCGTAGATATGATAGACGCCGACGCCGTTCGACGCCGCGGCCAGCGAGCCGGCAAAAGCCTGCATCGCGCCCGGTCCGATGGACGTGATGACGGCGGAGAGTTCGCCGTATTGCCAGCGCAGCGCGGTCGCGGCATGGGCCATCTCGACCTCGTTGCGGCAATTAATGGTGCGGGTCGCGCCTTCTTCTTCATAGAGCCGCAGAACATTGCCCAGATCGGTCGAGCCGTGGCCGAAGATGGCGAAATATTTCCGCACGCCCTGCTTCAAGAGGCCGAGCACCAGCGCTTCCGACAATGTGCATTCGACCAGTCTGCCGATCGTGCCCTTGGCAAGCGCAGCCTCCAGCCCACCGGCTTGTGCGATGGCGCGCGCGCGCCCCCGCTGCCCCGTCTCCGTTTCCTGCGGCCGTTCAAGCATAGTCTCTCACGCCTCCTGACGGCGCACCTTGGCGCCGCGTTTGCGTCCGACGATATGTACGGCGAACACCAGGATCGTCAGCCCGAAAAACAGCATCGCCGTCGGTGACGTGTAGAACACCGAAGGGTCGCCCTCCGACATCAGCAGGGCTGTGCGGAATTCGCGCTCCATCGTGCCACCGAGTACCAGGCCGAGGACGATGGGCGTGACCGGGATATGTACCCGTTGCAGAACATAGCCGAGCAGGCCGATGCCGAGCATGACATAGACATCGAGGAAGGAGTTGCGGATGGCATAGGAGCCAACGATACACATGACCATGATACCGACGGCGAGCAAATGCGGCGGAACCATCAGCGTGCGCACGAACAGCCGCACGCCATAGAGCTGGATGAGACACACCATCAGATAGCCGATGATGATCTCGACATAGATCGTATAGACGATATCCGGATGCTCCGTGAACAGCAGCGGGCCCGGCTGCAATCCGTGGATCATCAGACCGCCGAGAATGATGGCGATGGCGGGATCGCCGGGAAAGCCGAGACTGAGCATCGGGATCATGGCGCCGCCGGTGACGGCATGGTTGGCGCATTCGGGCGCGATCACGCCGCGGATGTCGCCAGTGCCGAATTTCTCCGGGTCCTTGGAAAAACGCTTGGCGTGGTCGTAGGCGAGAAAGGCCGCGACCGGCCCGTGCGCGCCGGGGACGACACCGACGATGGTGCCGAGCGCGGAGGTCCGCACCATCAGACTGAAATTCTCCCACAGCAGCTTCCACGACGGCAGTTCGACCTTGACGCTCTGCGCGTCAACCGTTTGGGCGCCGCCCTGAAAATATTCGCGCAGCGTATTGATGACCTGCGGAATCGCGAACAGGCCGACCATGGCGACCACGATGTCGATGCCCTGCAGCATGGTGGTCGAGCCGAAGGTCAGCCGCGCCACGCCGTCGATCTCGTCCTGGCCGATGGTCGTCGCCATCAGTCCGATGACGCCGGCGATGACGCCGCGCACCAGCGAACGCTCGGACAATCCGCAGATGGTGGAGAGGCCGAAGACAACCAGCGCGAAGATTTCCGCCGGCCCGAAGGCGATCGCCACGCGCGAGATCATCTCAACCGACACGACCATGATGATGAGGCTGAACAGACCGCCGAAGGCCGAGGCGACGATTGCCGTTCCGCAAGCCAGACTCGCCTGTCCCTTGCGGGCCATCGGGTAGCCGTCGATCACGGTCGCCGCCGTCGAAGGGGTTCCCGGAATGCCGATCAGAATGGCCGAGATACAGCCGCCGGTCATGCCGCCGATATAGGTGGCGAGCAGGAGTCCGATCGCCGGCACCTGCGCCATGCCGAAGGTGAACGGCATCACCAGCGCCAGGGCCATGGTGTAGGTTAGACCGGGGATCGCACCGAACACGATGCCGACAAGAGAGCCGAACAACATGGCAAGAAGGGCGTCGGGCGTGGTCGATGCGCTCAGCGCGGTGGCAAAGTGTTCCATTCGTATCGGGCTTTCAGAAAAGAGAAACGATGGTACCGCGCGGCAGATAGACGCCCATGAGACCGCCCATCACAAAATAGATGCCGAAGCCCATGATCAGCGCCATGCCGAGGATCAACCGCGGCGAACGCACGTTGAGCGCAAAACGCAGGAGCCCGATGACGACGACGATCGTCGCCACCACAAATCCGAACCACTCCATCAGGAGCGCGTAGGCGATCAGCGACCCCGCGACCACAGCCATGGCACGCCATTCGCCGGTGTAGTCCGTTGCCGCCTTTTCCGGCTTTTCCGCCGTCTCGGCTACGTTGCCGAAATAGCTTTTGCCGATCAGCGCCAGAGCGAGCGCGGCCAGCACCAGCCCAAGCCAGAGCGGCACGTCACGCGGTCCAACCAGCGCATCGCCATAGCCGGTGGGCACCGTGGTCCAGACCACGATGCACCAGGCGGCGGCGAACACGACCAGGATCGCGCCGACGATCCGGTCGCGGATGTGCTCGCTCATCGCTTGCCTCACTTCTTCTTTTTCAGATTGAGGTTATCCATCAGCTTGGAGATTTCGGCATCGTCCTTCGCGATCACCTCGCCGAACTCCTTTGCCGGCAGGAAGGCCGGTGCAAAGCCGAGATTCGCTCCGGCCTTCTGAAAATCCGGCGACTCGACCGCGGCCTTCGCCGCCGCCTGAAGCTTCGCGACCACTTCCGGCGGCGTTCCGTCGGGAACGGCCAGTCCGCGCCACATGGTGATGTCGAGATCCTTGGCGCCGCCTTCCGCGCAGGTGGGCGTCTCCGGCAGTAGCGGGATTCGCTTGGCGCTCGTCACGCACAGAATGTTGAGCTTGCCGGCCTTGGCTTCGCCGAGGAATTGATTGGGCCACTGCACGGCGGCGTCAACGCGATTGCCGAGAAGCTCGGCGGGCGCGCGGCCCTCGCCGTAGGGCACGTAGATCACGTCGAGCCCGAGCCGTTTGAACAGCGCAGCCGCCGCGAGATGGGTGAAGGCGCCAAATCCGGAAATGCCGACCTTGAGGTGCTTGCCGGATTTCTTGGCGCTCTCGACCATGTCCTGCACCGTCTTCCAGCCGGAACTCGCATTGACGGCGACCGCAGGCACCTCAAGACTGATCTGTGCGATCGGATCGAAATCCTTATAGCTGATCTTCATGTTGCCGCGATAATGCGACGTCGAGATGGAATTGGAATTCCAGACGATGTTGTAACCGTCGGGCTTTGTGCCATCGACATAGGTATAGCCGATGGCGCCGCCGCCGCCGGTGCGGCTGACCGCGACTACCGGCTCGCCCAGTTTCTTGGCCATCAGGTCGGCGAGAATCTGCGCCGTTGTCTGCGCCGAGCCGCCGAACAGAACCGTCATCTCAACAGGCTTGGTGGGGAAGTCCTCCGCATTCGCCGGCGCGGCACTCACAATCAAGGCCGCCGACGTGAACAATGCGGCGAAGCTCGTGGCGTATTTCATGGCTAGTCCTCCCGTTTGTTTTTCGTTTTGATTGTCGTTACTCGGCGGCTTGCACCGCCTCGTGCCTTTGCTGCTTCTCTTTGGCGCGGATCGCCATCAGCACCTTCTCCGGCGTTGCCGGCAGATCGAAAATGCGCACGCCGACGGCGTCGTAGATCGCGTTCATCACTGCCGGGATCGTCGGCACCATGGCCGGCTCGCCGATGCCCTTGACGCCGAGTGGGCCGATCGGGTCGGGGTCCTCGATGATGATCGAATTGACGCGCGGTACGTCGAGCGAGGTCGGCAATATGTATTTGGCAAAGCCCGAGGTCGATGTGTGGCCGTCCTTGAGCTGGTAATCTTCCATCAGCCCCTGGCCGATGGCCTGCACGACGCCGCCTTCGATCTGGCCCTCGACGCCTTGCGGATTGACGGCGCGGCCGACATCGTGCGCGGCCCAGACCGCCAGCACCTGCACCTCGCCCGTGATGGTATCGACTTCGACCTCGGCGACCTGACAGCCGAACACATAAGCCTGCCACGGCCGGCCGGCGCCATCGCCGCCTTTGCCGTCCGCAATACCCGTCGTGTTGGTGCCGAACGTGGCGGAGCCGATCGGCACCACGCCACGATTTTTTGCGCAGGCGACGGCCTCGCCCATCGAGATACGGTGATTGGTATTCTCGGCCCAGATTTCGCCGTTGCCGGTGCGGATCGTCTCGGGTTCGGCGCCCCACATGTCCGACATGACATCGACGAGACGCTTGCGCGCCTCGCGCGATGCGAGCGCGACGACGTTGCCGATCATGTAGGTCTGCCGGGTGGCGCCGGCATGGGCCGCTTCCGGGGCGCGGGCGGTGTCGTTGTCGCCGATCACGACATGCTCGGGCTTGACGCCGATCTCATGCGCGGCGATCTGGGCCAGCACGGTGAGAATCCCCTCGCCGATTTCGGTGACGCCGGTGACGATCTTGGCCGAGCCGCCGTCATCGATTTCAGCCCAGGCGGCGGCGCGATCGACCGTCGCGGTGCGCGCGATGCCGTACCAGCAGGCTGCCATGCCTCTTCCGCGTTTGCGCGCCATTACTCCGCCGCCTCCTGCTTGGTGGTGGCGGCAAAGCGCATGCCCAGAGAAACCGGCGGGCGCACGTCGTCACGGTTGAGGTCGCCGCGTTGCGGGCCGCGGACGTTCGGCACGCCGGCTTCCCAGCCGGACGCCTGTTCAGCAGCATCGAGCGCGCGCAACAGGCTGACCGAGCCGAGCGTCTGCTTGGTATGGGTCGTCGCGCCATCGCGCATCGCGTTGATGCGCCTGATTTCGAACGGATCGAGGCCAAGTTTTTCGGCTACGATATCGAGGTGGCTTTCGGTGGCGAACTGCGTCTGCAACGCGCCGAACGAACGAAACGCGCCGGACGGCGTGTTGTTGGTGTAGATGCCGTAAGTATCGACACGCAGATTGGGGATGACATACGGACCGGCGCCAAGAATGGCCGCCTTGCGCATGACGCCCTCGGTCGAAAGCCCGTAAGCACCGCCATCGCAGATCATGCGCAGCGCGACCGCGCGAATGCGGCCGTCGCGCATCACGCCCATGCGCAACGTCGTGCGCGAGGGATGGCGTTTGGAGGTCGAGACGATCGATTCCTCGCGGGTGAACACCAGCCGCACCGGCCGCATGGTCTTCATCGCGAGCAAGGCCAGCATGCCCTGGTAGATCATGTCCTCCTTGCCGCCGAAGCCGCCGCCGACCGGCGACATGATGAAGCGCACTTTGGAGATCGGTTTCGCAATAATGCGCGCCAGCATGTGGCGATGATGGGTGATGTTCTGGCTCGGCGACACCACGGTCACGACATCGTCGTGATCGACATAAGCGAGGCCCGCTTCCGGTTCGAGGTAGGCGTGTTCGATCGCTTGCGTCGAATAGTTTTGCTCGACCACGAGATCGGAGGCGGCAAAGCCGGCCTCGACGTCACCGACCCGGATCGGGATGTGCTTGGTGACATTGTCGGGCGCGTAATCGTGGACGACCGGCGCGCCGTCACGCAGCGCCGCGTCCGTGTCGAACACCGCCGCGAGCGGCTGGTACACGATCCTGATCGCGGCGACCGCGCGCTTGGCGGTTGCCACGTCGTCGGCCGCCACCGCGGCGATAGCCTCACCGACATAGCGCACCTTGTCGCGCGCCATGATCGGCTGGTCGTGCACGAAAACGCCGAAGCCATCCTGGCCGGGCACGTCGGCGCTGGTAATTACCGCCTCGACCCCGTCCATCGCTTCGGCCGCGGATGTATCGATCGACACGATGCGGGCATGCGGATGCGGCGAACGGAGAACCTGCACATGCAACATGCCGGGCATCGTCATGTCGCCGGCGTATTTGAGCCGGCCCGACACTTTGCTCGGCGCGTCGATGCGGCGCACGTTGCGGCCGATGACTTCGCCATCAGCCGTGTCGGTTTCCAGCAGCGCCGTCGCCGGCACGCGGCCGTTCTGCACGTCGCGCGCCAGTTCGACGGCATCGAAAATCTTCTGATAGCCGGTGCAGCGACAGATATTGCCGCCGAGCCGCTCCTTGATCTCCTCGCGGTCGGCATGCGGATTGGCGCGTAGCGCCGCCGTTGCCGCCATCACCATTCCGGGGATGCAATAGCCGCATTGACTGGCGCCGGCCTTGTGGAAGGCCTTTTGCAGCACAGTCAATTCGCCCGTCGGCGCCAGCGATTCAATCGAGTCGATCCTGGCGCCCTGCACCTTCGCCACCGGCAGCAGGCACGACTTCATCAACACGCCATCGACAAAGACCGAGCAAGTGCCGCATTCGCCGGCGCCGCAGCCTTCCTTGTTGCCGGTGAGATTGAGGTCGTCGCGCAGGAAGTCGAGCAGACGCTGCGACGGCTTCGCGTTGCGCGAAATCTTGCGGCCGTTGACGGTGGCGTTGAGGCGGAAGTCAGGCATAGGCTGCCTCCAGCTCGGGTGACAGCGCATCGGACGAGGCTCCAGCGCGCTTGGCGGCGGCGATCAGGCCGCGAACCAGAAATCCGCGCACCACATCGCGCCGGTATTCCTGCCGTGTGCGCGATTGCACCAGATCGAGCGGCATATCGGCGGCTTCTTCCAGCAGCGCGCTGGACAGAGGCTTGCCGCGCAACAAGTCCTCGATTTCGCGCAAACGGCGCGGCACCGGCCGGATGCCGGCAATCGCCAGCCGCGTGTCTTCGATGGTGCGGCCATCGCGGTCGAGCTTCACAAGCACTGCGAGGCAGACAATGGAAATGACCAGCGAGCGCCGATGACCGACTTTCTCGAAGCTGCCGCCATAGCCCGGCATGGCGTCGCACTCGAAGCCGGTGACGAGTTCGCCATCCTGGAGCGCGGTCTGGCCCGGGCTGGTGATGAATTCGCGCAAGGGCAAAGTGCGCTTACCCGTTGCCGAGGTCAGTTCCACGACCGCGTCATGAGCCTCAAGGCACGGCACGGCATCGGCCGCCGGCGACGCGTTGACCACATTGCCGCCGATGGTGGCCTGCGCGCGAATCTGGTCGTCGGCGAACCACACCGCGCAGCGCGGCATGTCCGGCATGGCGTGGCCGAGCGCGACGTCGTCGAGAAACCGCTGGATCGGCATGGCGGCGCCGAGTCGGACGCGCCGGTCGCCGATCTGGCGTTCATTGAGTTCGGGAATTTTCGACACATCGATCAGCGCCGGAATATCGACGTCGCCGGCGCGTCCCTCGCGTGCCCAGGGCAATGTGTCGGTGCAGCCGGCGACAATACGGTAACGCCCGCGATGTTGCGCCATCGCGGCGAATGCCTCGTCGAGCGAAGCAGGCGTTATGTATTCTTCGCAGGTGAGCATATTGCCCTCTCTATCCCTCCCCGGCTTCGGGGAGGGTGGACGCGAGCGACAGCGAGCGGACGGGTGGGGACCAATCGCGGCGCAACCCCACCCGGCTCGATAACGCGAGCCACCCTCCCCCTTCGGGGGAGGAATAAGGATCACTCCGCCGCCACCTTGCTCACGGCGTCCACTTTGGCCTTCACAACCACCTTGATAGCGTCTTCGACGCGGTCCTTGGCGTAGCGGATCGCGGTCGGAAGATCTTCGAGCGGAAACGTGTGCGTATGGATGAGCGTCGCGTCGAAGCGCTTCTGTTGCATGAAGGCCTCGGCGCGGTGCGTCGCGCTCTTGCCCTCGCCGCGGATGCCGTACATGTAGATGTTGTTGCGCACGATATGCGCGACATCGACCGGCACGTCCTCATGCGCAAACGCCGCAAGACAGACGCGGCCACCGCGGTTGACCATGCGCACGGCGTCGTTGACGGCGGAGGTCGCGGCCGAGCATTCGACGACGTAATCGACGCCCTTGCCGCCATTGAGTCTCTTCACCTCGGCAACGACGTCCGGCGTCTTGCGAACATTGATGACGTGATCGGCGCCGAGCCGCTTGCCGATGTCGAGTCGGTTGTCGCGCGTGCCAGTGAGGATCACCGGCTGGGCGCCGAGCGCCTTGGCCACCGCGACCGCCATCAGCCCGATCGGGCCGGGGCCGGTGACGACAACGCTCTCGCCGGCGACAAGGCCGCCGAGTTCGGTCAACGCGTACATCGCGGTGCCGGCGGTGACGACCAGCGTGCCCTCTTCGTCCGACATTTCGTCGTTGATCGCGACCAGCGTGTTGATGTGGTTGACCTGATACTCGCAGAAGCCGCCATCGGTGGTGAAACCGTTGGCGCGATGGTTCTTGTCGACGTCACCGTAGTTGAGGCCGTAGTTGTGGCATGAGGTGTACATGCCTTCGCGGCAGCGCTTGCACTGGCCGCAACCGGCGTGAATCTCGACCGCAACACGCTGGCCGAGCTTGTACTCATCGACGCCGGTGCCGAGTGCGACAACCGTGCCCATGTATTCGTGGCCGGGGGTGAAGCCCTTGTTAAACGGCAGGCCGCCCTGAATCGAGGCCGGCGGGCCGTGATAAATGATTTCCAGATCGGTGGCGCAAATGGCGACCGCGTCGATGCGCACCAGCACCTCGGCCTTCTTCGGCACCGGGGTGGGCTTTTCCGTCATGCTCAATTGGCCGGGATCGCCGAGTACCCAGGCGCGCATCGTATCGGGGATCGGAAACTCGTTATGGTTCGTCTTTACGCCCGTCGGTGCGTACATATTCATTCGCTCCCAAAGATTCCGGTTTGCTTTGTGCTTCGCGATCAGCCCGCGGCAGCCTGCGCCGTGTCGGCCGTGGGCGTTGCCGGCGCGCCGAATTGCGCCGACAAAGCGCGGGCCGCGGCAACAACTTCGTCACGCATCAATGCAATATGCGCCTCGTTGCCGCGCATGGTCGGGGTCGAGGCACTGATGGCGCCGATCACGGTGCCGGCCTGATCGCGGATCGCCGCCCCGACGCAGATCACGCCGGTCAGAAACTCCTCACGATCCAGAGCAAAGCCATTGCGGCGGACATGGCGCAAATCCTCGATCAGCGCCGCGAAGTCGGTGATGGTGTTCTCGGTGAAGCGCTTCATGCCGTGCGAGACGATGCGCTGCATCTCGTCTTCCGGCAGCCAGGCCAGGATGGCCTTGCCGAGAGAGGTCGCGTGCGGCGCATCGACCTTGCCGATGCGGCCCGAGTCGACACGAACGGCGTGGCGCGCCTCGCGCCGGGCCAGGGTGACGACGCTGTCGCCTTGCAAGGAGGCAAGGTGGACGGTCTCGCCGGTGGCGGCGTTGACGGCCTCGAGATAAGGCTGAACGCGGCGCGGCAGGTCGACCTGAAGACAGGCGTGGCCGAGATAAAGAATGCGCGCACCCAGAGCATAGAGCCGCCGGCCCGGCACCTTCGCGGCAAAGCCACGCTGGATCAGCGTCGCCAGCAGGTGATGGCAGGTCGAGATGTTGAGGCCTGTGCGCGTGGCCAGGTCGGTAAGCGTCGCCTCACCGCCGGCTTCGGCGATGGTTTCAAGCAGAAACAGAGCGCGGTCGACCGATTGAATGCTGTGCCGCTCACCATCGGTGCGCGGACGTGGCGGACGGGCCTTTATACCGGGCCCTGGCAGGATCGTTGCGTCCATAGGTTTGTTTCTCCCTGGGCGCAGAAGAAAACTTATAGCCGCTATGAGTCAAGAAGATTTCAGCATGCCCCATACCATTTTTACATAGTGAAAACTTAAAAACCGCCCACTGCAGCGAGCCATCCAAGCGGGGTTCACCCTGTGGCAGCCGACGCGGCGCTTTCAGATCAAAGATGAGAAAGTAACCCGCTTAAGCCGCGGCGCCGCGAAATTCGGGCACGGCATCGCGCAGCACATTGTAGATAACGGCACGATCGTTGCGCGCGACACCCTGCTCAAGCAGCGCGACCCATGACCGGATCGCCTCCAGCGAGGCCTGCACCGGCTTGGCGGCGACGATACCGGGCATGCCGGTCTCCGTCATTTCTTCCTCGCGCGCGAACAGAATTTCATGCAATCGCTCGCCCGGCCGGATGCCGGTAAAGGTGATTTTGATATCGCGCCCGGGTTCAAGGCCACTCAGCCGGATGATGCGTTCGGCCAGTTCAACGATTTTCACCGGCTGACCCATATTGAGGACGTAGACCGAGACCTTGCGCTCTTCCCGGCCGAGAGCATGGCTCGCCGCAGTTACGACCAGATCGCACGCCTCGCGAATGGTCATGAAGTAACGCACCATGTCGGGATGCGTCACCGTGACCGGGCCGCCGGCCTCGATCTGCGCCTTGAACTTCGGCACCACCGAGCCGTTAGAGGCCAATACGTTTCCGAACCGCACCGAGATCAGGCGCATGCCGCGTTGACCGTTGTCGTTGCCGCCGCTTTGCACTTCGCGCCGGACGGTGTCGGCATCGAGCGCCTCACAATACATTTCCGCCAGCCGCTTGGTCGCACCGAGGATCGACACCGGCTCGATCGCCTTGTCCGTCGAGATCATCACCATCGCCGCCGCGCCTGCCGCAGCAGCCGCGTCGGCGATATTGATCGATCCCAACACATTGGTCTTGATGCCCTCGCCCCAATCGCGCTCGAGGATCGGCACGTGCTTGAGCGCGGCGGCATGGAAAACGATGTCGGGCTTGAACTCGGAAATCAGATGCATGATCCGCGCGCGGTCGCGAATATCGGCGATGCGCCCGGAAATGTCGGCGCTGCTCTCTATGGCGTTCAGCCGTTCCAGCACGGCATGCAGCGCCGGCTCGGAATTCTCGATCACCAGCACGCGCCTCGCGCCGAAAGCGACGATACGCTCGCAGATTTCCGAACCGATCGAGCCGCCGCCGCCGGTCACCAAGATCGACTTGGCGTCGACGAATTTCTCGAGCCGAGCATAGTCGATTTTCGCGCTCGGCCGCAGCAACAGGTCCTCCACCGACACCGGCGTGAGTTGCACCGCGTTGCCGCCGCCGTCGAGCGAGGGCAACTGGCTCATCGCAAGCCCCAGCCGCCGCGCCCTGATCAGCATAGCCTCGGGCCGCGCCTCTGGCGTAAACGCCGACGGCGCCATCACCAGCCGCGTGACTTTGGTGCCGCGGCTGTCGAGATCGGCGACCACGCCTTCGAGGTCTTCGATATCGCCGAGCACCGGGATCGTGCGTATCGACTGGCCGCGATCGGTCGATGACGGCGACAGGATGCCGACCGGCCAGATTTTCTTGACCGCACCGCTTTCAATGGAGCGCAGCAGAATTTCGGCATCGGCGGTGCGGCCGATAATAAGGGTCGGCGTCGCGTCGGCCACTTTGACGCGCTGAAGCATCCGCGCATAGTGCAGGTAGCGGTAGGCGACGCGCCCGCCGCCCAGAAAAAACATCTGGAGGACCCAATACAGCAGTATCGTGATCTTGCCGAAAAAGAACGCGCCGTAAACGTTCGGCGATAACAAAATGTAGTCGAGCGCGACCAGCGATATCGCCAGCACCGTCGATGCGCGGACGATATTGTAAAGGTCGGGCACCGAGGTGAAGCGCCATTTATTCTGATGCAGGCCGATCAGGAAATAAACGAACGCCGCAAACACCAGAAAAAGCGGCAGAAATGCCAGGCCCGGCAGCTTTTGCGCGAGCCGGATATCCTCGAACCGGATAACGAATGTCGCGATGATTGCCGCCGCCGTCGCCAGCACATCGTGCAGGACAATCAGGTACTGGCGCGGCGTTATCCTCAGCGAACGTGTCATACCGCGCATCCCCGCGAGGCCCGCAATCGGACGAAGTCAGTGTCGAGCCGCATCATCTCTTCAACCTTCGAACTTCAATGCGGGTGGCATGCATCAATATACGACATTTGCATTCTTGAGGAATCCCCAGATGTCGACCACCGGCTTGCCGGCGAAGTCGGCATCGCGGTAGGCGGAATGCGGCGTGCATAGGATCAGGAGATCGCTGCCGGCGACCACATGATCGAGCGGCAGAATCGCCGCATCGGTGGTCACGAACGGGTCCGTGGTCATGACGTCGCGCGCGCAGGTCTGCAATGTGCGTTTGAGCTTGTAGCTCAACGAGGCGCGGGTATCGTCGATCTCTGCCTTGAACGCCATGCCGAGAAGTCCGACGGTCATATTCGCGATATCGTAGCCGCGCTTGATATCCTCGACCAGTTGCAGTGCGAGTCCTTCGTTCACCTGCATCGCGGCGTGGCCGAGATTGAATTGATTGCGCGCGAAAGCGGCAAGCTGCATCGTGTCCTTGAACAAGCAGGGACCGGCGGAAAATCCCGGTCCCGGCAAGGTGCGCGCGCGCGGATAATTGTGCTTCATCGCCTTCATGATCGCCTGATAGTCGGCGCCCGCCGATTTGGCGATCATGTAGAACTGATTGGTGGCGGCGAATTCGATATAGCGATAGGCGTTGTTGAACAGCTTGGCGAGTTCGGCCTCGATCGGCGCAACGGTGACCACCTCCGGCGCGATGCGGCTGAACAAGGCGGTCGCTTCCTCGACGGCTTGCGGGGTGGTGCCGCTCACGATCTGTGGCATCTCGCGCAGTTCCTTGATGCCGTAGCCCTGCACGACGCGCTCGGGGCAGAACGCAATTCTGTTCTTGCGGCCAAGCCGGTTGAGATAGCCGTGCAGCCAGTCCGTGGTGCCGGGATAGACGGTGGAGCGCAGCACCAGCAACTGGTCATCGGTGAGATGCGGCAACAGATCGTCGATGCAACGCTGGACGGCCGCCTGGACGGGATTGAGAAATTCATCAACCGGTGTGCCGATGGTGACGACGACGGGCCCGTGGCCCCGGATCTCGCTCGGCCTGGACGTGAAGACCAGCCGGTTTTCAGCCAGCGCCTTGATCAGAAGCGGCGAAGCGCCGTGTTCGATAAACGGCAGCTTGCCGGCGCGCAGGGTGTCCAGTGTGTTCTGGTTGAGGTCGTTGACGTTCACGGTCATCCCGGCTTCGGCGAAAGCGAGCACCAGCGGAATCCCGACATGGCCGGCGCCACCGACCACGGTGATATCGGCCACGTCTGTCGTGCGCGTCCCGGCGGCCCGCGGGCTGCTGGTCGGAATGTTCATTCGACACCTGTTCTCGCCTTTTGGAAACGACACCGCCGGGCCCTTTCCGGCTCGCGGTTCTTCCCATGGTTCGAAGGCGGGGGCGACCCCAGCCGAGACGTGGGCATAGGCCGTTGCAAGCCTTTCTTGCAATCAAATCTTTCTTTCCGTTGGGGATTTGCCATCCGAAGCGGGGCGCCATAGGCAGGCCTTGAGGAGGTTTTCCGACGCCAGCCCGCCCAGTTGCCTTGCCGGAACCGGAACGGCATGCGAAGCGAGCCGCCGGGACCGGGGGCCCGGTTCCGTAAAGGTTCATCCATCGATGCGGCGTCCCTTACTGTTCCTGCTTAAGGCGGCAATCTCGATTTTGCTGCTCTATGTCTCGTTGCGTTCGGTCAATCTCGCCGCGCTCGGCCAGCGCCTGAGCCGGCTCGATATCGGATGGATCGCGGTCACTCTGGTTTTGCTGGCGGTGCAAGTGGGTGTGCAGGCGCTGCGCTGGCAGACGATTGCCGCCCATTGTGGCGTGCGCCTGCCCGCACGCGTCATCCTTCGCATCAACTTCATCGCGCAGTTTTTCAATCAGGTGCTGCCCTCGACGGTCGGCGGCGACGCGGCGCGCGTCTGGTGGCTCGCGCGCGAAGGCGGCGGTTGGCGGGGAGCGACTTACTCCGTTCTGATCGATCGCATTGTCGGCGTCGTCGCGCTGGCCATCATCGTCATCGCCTGTCTGCCGTGGACTTTGACGCTCTTGACGGACCCGGTCGCGCGGGCAGCCTTATTGCTGATCGGGTGCGGCGCGGTTGCCGGGACAGTCGTTTTTATTGCCATCGGCATATTGCGCTGGCCGCTTTTGTCCCGTTGGGCGCCGCTGCGCCACCTCGTCGAAATCTCGCGCACCGCCTGGCGTTTATGTCGGTCGCAGCCCGCGGCCACGGCAATCTTTGTCATGTCTTTTGCGATCCATCTCCTGACCATCGCCGCGGTCTGGTGCATGGTGCAGTCGGTCGCGGCGTCCGCCAGTTTTGCCCTGCTGCTATTTCTCATTCCGCCCGTCATTCTGATCGCAACGGTGCCTATATCGATTGCCGGCTGGGGCGTGCGCGAAGGCAGCATGATCGCGGCATTCTCCTATGCCGGGCTGGCGCAGGGCGATGGTCTCATCGTGTCGGTTCTGATGGGCCTTACCGGTTTCGTTATCGGCGCTACCGGCGGCGTGCTGTGGATCGCAAGCGACGCCCGCATGCCGCAAAATCCCGACGAAGACGAAGCAAACGAGCGTCTCGGCCGCGCATGAAGCGCGCAAACAATTCTGTCGGAGCGTAATGCGGGTTTGGAATTCGTGCATCTTCCGTTATGAGAGGCAGGCTCTTCTTCTCCCGGGCAAATCCGTCGGAAATCCATCACGTCATCAGCATCGTTCATCGTCATGTCGGACACATCCATCCTTAGTTCTGTTGCAACCTCGCCGCGGGAACGCTTTCTGAGTTCGCTGCTGCTGTTGTGGCTCTCGGGAGCGGCGCTCCGCCTCACCATCCTGGCGGTGCCTCCGGTTATTCCGCTCATTCACGACCAGTTGGACTTGAGCGCAACCCAGGTCGGCATCCTGACCGGATTACCGTCGATGCTGTTCGCTTTCGCCGCCGTGCCGGGGTCGCTGCTGATCGCGCGCCTCGGCGTGCGCACCGCGCTCATTGTCGGTCTGCTCGTCACCGCCATCGGCGGCGCGCTGCGCGGCGCCCTGCCCGATGTCACGTGGCTTTATGCCATGACGATCGCGATGGGTGCCGGCGTGGCGATCATGCAGGTCACCATGCCGCCCGCGGTACGGGTCTGGCTGCCGAGCCGGATCGGCTTTGCCACGGCCCTCTACACCAACGGCCTTCTGGTCGGCGAAATCCTCCCCGTCGCCTTGATGCTGATCGTCGTGCTGCCGATGGTCGGTGGAAGCTGGCAACTCGGTTTTGTGTTCTGGAGCGTTCCCGTTGCCATTATTGCAGTGGCGGTGATGGCTTTCGCACCGCGCGCGGCGGTCAATCCTGCCTTGGCGCGCCGGAAATGGTGGCCGGATTGGCGCAACATGCTGATATGGCGCCTTGGATTCATGCTCGGCACCGTCAATGCGGTCTATTTTGCCACCAATGCGTTTCTGCCGGACTATCTCCGTGGCGCCGGCCAGGCGGAATGGACCGGGCCGGCGCTGACCGCGCTCAATATCGGGCAACTCCCCGCCTCGTTCATTCTGCTGGCCGTCGCCGGACGTCTGGAGCGCAAGGCCTGGCCTTACGTCATGTGCGGGTTGCTGTCTGCGATCGCGACGGCCGGCATGGTTTTCGGCACCGGCGTCTGGATCGTGGCCGCCGCCGGATTGCAGGGCTTTGCCGATGCCGGCATTCTCGTTCTGGTGCTAGCCCTGCCGCCGCTGCTCAGTCCGCCGGACGATGTTCATCGCGTCACTGCAGCCATGTTCACCATCAGCTATTCTTGCGCGGTGGTGGTGCCCATCGTCAGCGGCGCTCTGTGGGATGCCAGCGGCATTGCCAGCATGGCCTTCCTGCCGATGGGACTGTGCGGCATCCTGCTCGTCATTCTGGCCCCGGCGGTCAACCACATCCCCCGAATCCATGCTCCACATTGAGGAGAGTTAGCGCATGAGTCAGATCCCGATAGGAGCCAAAGGCACCTATATGCTGCGTGTGACGCCGGCGCATCTGGCAAACCAGTTCAAGGACTCGGTGCTGCCGCAGGTGTTCGCAACGCCGATGATGATCACCGCGATGGAGAATGCCGCGCTCAACGCGGTGCGTGACTACCTTGAGCCTGGCGAAAGCGTGGTCGGCACCGTTGTGAACGTTCGCCATCTGGCGGCGACGCCGGCCGGTCACATGGTGACCGCCACGGCCGAAGTCACCAAGGTCGATGGCCGCCGCATCGAATTTGCCGTCAGCGCCCGAGACGACATCGAAGAGATCGGCAACGGCACGCATGAGCGCATGGTGATCGATATGGATCGCATCGCGCGCCGCCTTGAAAGCAAGCGCGGCGGCGCGGCTTAGACCCCGATCATCCTTTCGGTCACCATATAGCCGGCGAGCAGGAGCACGCCGAACACGGTGATGAGCACAGCGGCGGCGGTCTCGAAGCCGCGCAACAGCAGCATGCCATTGCCTGGCCGGCCCTTCGCTATTCGCGCGGCCAGCCCACGGGCGCCGACAGCGAGCGTAGCGATGGCAGAGACCGTGATCGCGGTGCCCAGCCCCATGGCGAAGGTCGAAACCACGCCAATCCAGAACATGCCCTGAGCCAGCGCAAACACCAGCACGATGATGGCGCCCGAACATGGTCTCAAGCCGACGGCGACGACGGCGGCAAGCCCGCGCCGCAACCAGTGCCGGCCGGTGAGTTCGGATGGCTCCGGCGGGTGAGCATGACCCCAGGCATGGCCTTCGTCTTCGTGATCGTGATGAGCATGAGAATGATCATGAGCATTGGCATGCTCGTGATGATGATCATGCCCGTGTTCATGGTTGTGCGCATGATCGTGATGGTGTTGGTGTTGGTGCGCGCGATCGCGCGTTGGATCGGCTTCACGCGACCGCAGCAAATGCCAGAAGGCGCGGCCTTTGACCCATAACAATCGCAACCCGATCAGCACGATCAGGCCATAACCCACCATCTCGACGACGCGCACGGTCATACCCATCGCCGACGAGGTCGCGTTCAACAGCACCGCGGCAATGCTTACGATGACGATAGCGGTGATCGCCTGGAATACCGCCGACGCAAACGATAGTGCGATGCCGCGCTTCCAGGTCTCGTCATTGGCGACGAGATAAGACGAGATGACCGCCTTGCCGTGGCCCGGGCCGGCGGCGTGGAAAATGCCATAGGCAAATGAAATGCCGAGCAGCGTCCAGGCCGCGCTGCCGTCGGATTTGGCGGCGCGGATCGCGCCCGACAGCATGCGGTAAAACACCGCCTGCTTGGCCAAGACCCAACCGGCAAAGCCACCGACGGCGGGCGGCCCGCCGCCACCGCCGACGCCGAACGGCGCAGCGGTCGCCGCCTCGACGCCAACCGCAATCAGAAGGACCGCGGCCATAAAGACAATGCAATGCGTGACGGTAGAGCGCCGACCGAACCAGGTCATACCCTTGAATTCCCCGAGAAAGCCCGCGCCCCGCGGATCGCTAACAGCACACACACGAACTAAGGACAATGCACCAAAATTTTGTTGGCGAATTCGGCGCCGATCGCCATCGACACGTTGGGCTGGTCGGCCGGAATATTGCTCAGCGCCTTGCCTTCTGCGTACGTCATCTCGCGCGGCAACACCGTGTCGAGCAGACAGCCCTTGGGCGCACCAACCATCTCGACCGGGTCTTTCTTCGGGAATTCAAAATCGACGAAGATCGTCGGATCGTAGATATCGAGCTTCAACTCCTTGACCTTCACGGGTTTGGCAAGGGGAATGGTGAAGTGCAAGGTGAGGATCTGATTGGTGTAGTCGAGATAATAGCCTGGCAGCGGGTCTTTCATCTTGACCTTCTTGCCGTCGGCCATGGCGTAGGTGAAATAATCGTATTCCTTCAACGACTCGACGTTGACCTTGGCCAGCGGCTCAAGCTCCTCGCGGGTAAACTGACCCTTGACCTTGCTCTCGTAGCCCTGCGTCGCAAATGCCGAGAACATGTCGTCGAACGACCAGGCATGGCGCACGCCGGTAACACTCCCGTCGGGCGCGAACAGCACCTCGGAATGCATCGTCACCCAGACGTGCGGATGCGCCTGGGCCGCCGCGTTCAAGGACAAAGCCGTGCAGAGCGCGGCCGCGAACAATATGAAGCGATGGATGGTCATGACCTGTCTGAACCCGCCGAAAGGGCGGCGACCATTAACACACTCTGCGGCGGAACGGAGGCAAAGCGAAATGACGCGCGGGACAATTAAGCCTCTCCCGGTTGCAAGGCGCAGCGGCCGGCGTCGTCCAGTTCGATCTGAACGGTGGTGTGACAAATGCCGAAACGGCGGCGCAAATCGTCGGCAATCCGTTGCAGGAAAGCGTCGCCGGGGTGCCCGCCGGGCGTCACCAGATGGCAGGTCAGCGCCACCTCGGTCGTACTCATGGCCCAGATATGAAGGTCATGGACGCCGGCGACCTCGGGCAAGGCGGTCAGGTATTGCCGCACGTCCGCCGGATCGATCTCCGGCGGCGCGGCGTTGAGCGAAAGCCGAAGGGAATCGCGCAGCAGCCGCCATGTGCCGATCAGGATGACAACGGAGATCAGCAGGCTGACCGCCGGATCGAGCCATTGCCAGCCGGTGAGCCAGATGCCGGCGGCGGCGGCAATGACCGCGACCGAAACGCCCGCATCGGCCAGCATATGCAGGAATGCGCCGTGCGTGTTGAGATCGGACTTGCTGCCGTGACTGAGCAGCCAGGCCGATACGCCGTTGACAGCCACCGCGACGGTCGCGACGACAATGACGGGCGCAGCGGCGATCGCCGTGGGCTGGAAAAAGCGCTCGATCGCCTCGAAGGCGATGAAGCCGGTGGCGACCAGCAGGATCATGCCATTGAACAAAGCCGACAGGATCGAAGCGGCGCGCATCCGGTAGGTGAAGCGCGAACTCGGCCGCCAGTCAGCGACGGCAAAGGCGCCCCAGGCCATCACCAGACCGATCACGTCACCGAAGTTGTGGCCGGCGTCGGCAAGCAAGGCCAGCGAATTAGCGGAAACGCCATAGATAATCTGCGCAACGACCAGCGCGACGTTGAGCCCGGTAGCGATAGCAAAGCCGCGGCCGAAATTGTCCGGCGTATGGCTGTGAGAGTGGTCGTGTCCACCGTGCATCCGGCGGACCTAGGGTATCGCGGGGGTGAATACTAGAACAGCTCTCCGTCGTTCCGGGCTCGCGCACTTTGTGTGCGCCCCGAATGACGGCGTTAAATACCGGCCGCCCCGCCGTCGGCGCGAGGGTCGTGACCGCCTTCCAGCGTGCCGTTCGGATGCAAGATTGCCGCGCCGGCGTGTCCCATTGTGTCGGAATAGGCGTCGTCGAGAACGTGTACGTCATGCCCGGCCGACATCAGCCGGTCGATCAGATGGCCGTCGAAACGGGACTCCATCCGCAGATTGGTATGGCTCGAACCCCAGGTGCGGCCCAACAGCCAGCGCGGCGCGTCGAGCGCCTTGTCGAGCGGCTGGCGATAGGTGACGTGGCGCGTGAAAACGGCTGCCTGCGATTGCGGCTGGCCGTCTCCGCCCATCGTTCCGTAAGCCATCACACGGCCGTCCCTGAGAACCGCGAGCGCCGGGTTGAGGGTGTGGAATGGGCGGCGACCGGGCGCCAATGCATTTAATGCGTTGGGATCGAGCGAAAAGCTGGCGCCGCGATTCTGCATCAGGACGCCGGTGGCCGGCAGCACGCAGCCGGACCCGAATTCCCAGTAGATCGATTGGATGTAGGAGACGACGAGGCCGGACGAATCGGCCGCGCCCATCCAAATGGTATCCCCGCGCGCATCAGATGACGGCCAGCGCGCAGCGCGGCGCGGGTCGATCTTTTCGGCCTCGGGATCGAGGAATTTGGCGTCGAGATAGCGCGTGAGATTGCCGTCGATGTTGTCGGGGTCGGTGATCTCGCGGTCGCGCACGATGAAGGCGCGCTTGGTCGCTTCGATCAGGCCATGGATATGCGCGAAGCTGTCGCCCTCCATGACCCGCAGGCGGTCGAACAGCGCGAGAGTGATGAGCGAGGCCAGCCCTTGCGTCGGCGGCGGCGTATTGTAGAGCGTGCCGGCGCTTGTCGACACGCTGAGAGGTTCGGCAATTTTGGCCTCGTATTTCTCCAGATCGGCGCGCGTCACCGGCGAGCCGATGCGCTCCAGATCGGCGGCGATCTCGCGGCCGACATCGCCGCGATAAAAATCACCGAGCCCGGCTTTGGCGAGGTGATCGAGCGTCGCGGCCAAGGCGGGCTGCTTGAGGATCACGCCGGCCTCGGGCGCCTTGCCGTCGATCAGAAACGCGTCGGCGAAGCCCGGCACCTTTTCCAGTTCGGCAAATTTGTCGGCGCTGAGCTGCGCCTGGTTGCGCGTCACCGTATAGCCGTCGCGGGCGCGGCGGATGGCGGCGTCGAACAGCACATGCAGCGGCAGGCGCGACGAGCCCTTGTTGATGCCTTTGCCGGTCTGCGCCTTGGCTGCTTCGACGGCGAGATTCCAGCCGGCGACCGCGCCAGGAACGGTCAGCGCCGCCAGCGGACCGCGCGTCGGAATCTCATAATGGCCGGCATCGCGATAAAAGCTGATCGTCGCCTTGGCGCCCGCTCTGCCCGCGCCCATGATCGCCCGCACGCGGCCGGACGGTTCGCGGATCAGCCAGAACCCATCGCCGCCGAGGTGATTCATGTGCGGATAGATGGCGGCGATCGACGCGGCCATCGCCAGCATCGCCTCGATGGCGTTGCCGCCTTCTTCCAGAATGGCGCGCCCGTCCTCGACGGCGGCCGCATGCGGCGCGCAGACGACGCCGCGACGGTGTCCGGCGGTGTGGAGGTTCATGCCGGCACGGCGTCGGTCAGCCCGCGCTTCTTCAACAGCGCATCGACCGTCGGCAAGCGGCCGCGAAAGGCTTTGTAGGCTTCGCCCGGGTCGCGCAGATTGCCGGCGCTGTAGATGAAGTCGCGCAGACGCTTGGCCGTATCCGGATCGAAAGCGTTGCCGGTTTCCTCGAAAGCCTCGAAGGCATCGGCGTCGAGCACTTCCGACCACATGTAGGAGTAATACCCGGCCGCATAACCGCCGCCCGAAAACAGATGCTGAAAATGCGGCAGCCGATGCCGCATCACGATTTCCGCCGGCATGTGAATGGCGTCGAGACGATCCTTCTCGAACGCCGTGACATCGAGCGCCTCGGTATCCTTCAGCCCGTGAATGTCGAGATCGACCAGCGCGCAGGATGTGTACTCGACGGTGGCGAAGCCCTGATTGAACGTGCGGGTCGCCAGCACCTTGTCGAGCAGCGCCTTCGGCATCGGCTCGCCGGTCTTGGCGTGGCGGGCGTATTTTTGCAGAATCTCCGGCACTTCGAGCCAGTGCTCGTAAAGCTGCGACGGCAGTTCGACGAAATCGCTCGACACGCCGGTGCCCGCCAGCATCGGATAGGTCACGTTCGACAAGAGGCCGTGCAGGGCATGGCCGAACTCGTGGAACAAGGTGCGCGCGTCGTCGAACGACAGCAGCGTCGGTTCGCCGGCGGCGGGCTTGGAGAAATTACACACGTTGAGAATGACCGGACGGATATCGCCGCTCAGCTTCTCCTGATCGCGCAGCGAGGTCATCCACGCGCCGGAATGCTTGGAGCCGCGCGCGAAATAATCGCCGATGAACAGGCCGACATGCCGTCCGTTAGCGTCGGTGACGTCCCAGGCGCGGGCGTCGGGATGATAGAGCGGCAAACTGACGGGCTTGAACGAGAGCCCGAACAGACGATGCGCGGTCTCGAACGCGGCCTCGATCATCCTGTCGAGCTGGAAATACGGCTTGATCTCGGACTCGTCCAGATCGTAACGCGCCTTGCGCAGCTTCTCGGCGTAGTAGCGCCAGTCATGCGGCGCGAGCGCGAAGTTGGCGCCCTCCTGCGCGATCATCCCCTGAAGCGCGTCACGTTCGACGCCGGCCTTGGCGCGGGCGCGGGTCCAGACATTGTCGAGCAGATTGCGTGCCGCCGCCGGCGTCTTGGCCATCTGGTCGTCGAGCCGGTAGTCGGCAAACGTCGCAAAACCCAGAAGCCGCGCACGCTCGCCACGGAGCGCCACCATCTCGGCGATCAGCGCGCAGTTGTCGGTCTTGGCCCCGCTTTCGCCGCGCTTGATCCAGGCCTGAAAGACCTTCTCGCGCAGATCGCGCCGCGAGGAGAATTGCAGGAAGCCCTCGCAGGAGGAGCGCGCCAGCGTAATGGCGAACTTGCCCGGATGGCCGCGTTCCTCTGCCGCCGCACGGGCGGCGTCGCGCGCGAAACCGGGCAGTCCGGCGAGGTCGACTTCTTCCAGGATCAGCGCATATGACTTCTCGTCGGCGAGAACGTTCTGACCGAATTGGGTGCCGAGGCTGGCGAGCCGTTCGTTGATCGCGGCGAGCCGATCCTGCGCCGCCTTGTCGAGCGCGCCACCGGCGCGCACGAAGCGGGTCTTGTAGCGATCGAGCAACCGCGCCTGTTCGGCATCAAGCCCAAGCTTGTCGCGGCGGGCGTAAAGGTCGGCGATGCGGGCATAGAGCTTGCGGTCGAGATACATCGCATTGGAATGGCGGGCCAGCAGCGGCGAAATCTCGCGCTCGATGGCCTCGATGGCTTCGCCGGTATCGGCGCCAGCTTTGACGAAGAAGACGTTGGCAACCTTGTCGAGCGCGCGGCCGCCCTTTTCCAGCGCGACGATGGTGTTGTCGAAGGTCGGCGCCGCCGGATCGGCGGAAATGGCGTCAAGTTCCTGGCGATGTCGCTTGAGTGCCGCGTCGAAAGCGGGGCCGAAGTCCTCGGACGTGAGCGTCTCGAACGGTGGCAGCCCGAAGGCGGCGGTCCAGTCGGCAAGCAGCGGATTTTGGATGGAAGATGTCTGTGTCATGCCTCCATCTAAGGCCAATGCGGCGGTTTAGGAAGGCCAAGGCCGGACCGACAAACAAACGCCGGACCGAGGGGGCGCACGTATCGACACCTGGCACAAGGATGGTAACAGCGCCCGGGGGCTATTGCGCGTTCTCCGACGAACGGGTTCGGCTGTTGACGCGACTCCCGCCAAGCACCGACCGGACGGCAGCGATAACCTTGGCGTGAAGGCCCTCATCCTTTTCGAGATTGAAATGATTCAGTTCAGCATCGGCATCGAGGTTGATGTTGGCGATCGTCCCCCGAAACCCCGGCCCCTTGGAGGCGACGCCTGAGACCACGCCGCTGGCCTGATAGTAGACAATGACGCGCGACACATTCGAAGGCACCGTCATGTCATAGGTCGGCCCGAAGGCGACGATGAGCGCCACCGGCGCTCCCTGTGTCTTCATGATGTCCGCCATCGTGATGGCGGCGTTGGCGCCGAGCGAATGGCCGACGATGATGACCGGCCCGCCCTGTCTTTTCTTCAGCGCAACGGCCTCGGCGGCGAGAAGCGACGCGTCCGTCGGTTGATGAACCGTGGCTTTATAACCGCGTTGGCGCAATTCGTCGCGAAGCGTGACCAGCCCCTGCGAAAATATGCCGAACGCCGCGCCCTCGATCAGATAGACATGCCCGGCGCCGGCCGCGAACGCATGACCCGGCATAGTCGCGAAATAAACGAGCACGGCAAAAATCTTCAGGGCAACGCGCAATTCTCGCTCCGCCAAGGTCACATAGTGGCTGGAAATCAGACGCCGAACGGTGCCGCTCTTCTAATGAAGCGCGCGCAACTCGTCAACGATGGGCCCATTGAGAATCTCTTCGAGGCGGCGCAGCGCCCGCGCCACGATGGCGCCATCGGTCACACGGTGATCGTAGATGATGCGCACCGTCACTTGTCCATCGCCGTCGATAAGCCCGTAGTTCACCAGCGTGGTCAGCGGCGACAACGGATGCAGCGACTCCGCACCAAGCGCCGAATAAACCGAAACGCCGAAGGTGCCGAAATAGGTTCCGCGCTGACGGCCGCTGTTGAGAAAAATCCACCACAGGCACCGGCGCAGAGTTCCCGGCAAAGCCGCCAATCGAAGCCAGCGGCGGAAATCCTTGACGGTTTCTATGGGGGCATTGGCGCCTTCATCGATCTGCTCGCGCAATCTGCTCAGTGGAATGGCGGCGGGGTTCTTTATCAGCAGCGAAAACAGCGTGGGCTCGCCCTCGTAGTCGCGTTCAAAGACGATATTGACGCTGCTGGTCGGGTATTCATACAGATGCGGCCATGGCAGCTTCACGTAAGCCTGGCGCAAGACCGGAAATTCCTGCGACAAAAGCGCATAGGCTTTCACGAAAATAGCCGACCATTGCGGCTTCTGACCGCAATCGCGGCGCGCGGCGACGACCGCCTCGATCGACATCCGACGTTGCACGGGAACCGTCGGCAGCGCACGGGAAAAATGCAAGAAGTCGATGACCATGCGCCGGGACTTCGACAGTCGGATGGCCCGTCCCCGCATGGATAATTCGACCTCTCGCTTACAGACTGATGCTGATCAATAGACCCAGGGAACGATGCGTTTCGTGCCCCCGGCATAGGCACTATATTCCGCGCCGAAGCGCTGCAACATCATCTCTTCTTCGCGCCCGACCCGGAAAGCGAAAAGGATCAAGGCGCCGATCAGCCCGGCGCTGCCTGCCAGCCAGTTCGGCAACAGGAGGAATTGCGCCAGCCCAAGCAGAAAGAACGACGCATACATCGGGTGCCGGATAAGGCGATAGATGCCGTTGGTCACGAGAAGGTGGCTCTGCCGCACTTTCAGGCTGGCGGACCAGTTATTCCCCAGATCGGCGTGGCTTCGATAGAACAGCCAGAGCGCCAGCCCCATGACAGGCAGCCCGATCCACGCCAGCGCCGGGATAAACGGACGATCCAGGCTCGAGGCCAATCCGGTGGCGAGATACAGCGCGGGAATAACCGCCAGGCCGAGCGAGGCGACGATCAGCAACGTCCACTCGCGACGGTCGGTGAGCGATCGACTGATGGCCTGCTTTTTCGACCGGCGCGCATAGGGATGTCGGATGACGTACCAGCCGACAATGCCGGCGAGCCAGATGATCTCAGCAATCGTCTTGGTCATCATCGTGCCGGACTCGGGTGGAAGGGTGTTCGCGCGATGTTAGATCGTGCTTGGGCGTTATCGCATAGCGAATTTGTCGAAATCAACGCTTCCGCAGGTTCCATGCCTCTCCTCTCCGCCGCGACCTTGGCAAATCCGCGCCCGGCGACGCTGGCCCGAACGTGTCCCAGACTTGATTCATGCGCCGGATTCCGCTTCATTGCCGGCTTCGAGAGGACCGAACCCATGCTTCAAGGCCGCCGCATCGTCTGGCTCAACGTCGTCACCGTCGTCTCCGCCGCCATCCTCATCGGCGCGGAAGTGTTCGGCGCGGCTTTTGCCGGCTCCTGGGCGCTGGCGACATTGTTCGAGATCGGCTCGACCGGTCAGCGCGTCCTCGACGCGGCGTTCGTTCTCTGCGGCATCGTCGTCATGGCGCAGTTCATCCGCTATGCGCACCGCATCGAGCCGTTCACCGCGCGCGCCTGAGTCGCCCGCACGCGACCGATCCAAAAAAGTTAAGGAAGATTTGGCGTCAGGCCAAGTTATTCGCACTAATTCCCTTGCATCGCGCGAAAAATTCTTTATTTGCATTCTTGCCCAATTTCGCACGTGCCTGTGGTCGTGTGTCAATCGGTAGGTAGCCGGACAAGAGGCCGGCCAGCCGCCTGAGGTAAGCGAGCTCCTCTCCCACGGGAGAGAGTAAGTAGCCTCAAGTCTTCTGATTGGCAGCCGGAGGCGAAACCGGCGCACTCTGCTCTCCGCAGGGGACGCGACTTAAAGCAACGACGGAGCGGGCTTCTTTGGTCTCTGCTGGCTCTCCACCCGCCAGCGACGGGTCACCGACGAGGCTTGTCCATCATTGCCAGCAGTGCGGCGGGGGTCTTCCCTTCCAAGCCAAGGCAGCTATTGCGGTTTACGAGTTCAAGGCACGGCTGCGTCCCCATCGCGCACCTTGTAGAAGGCTCATAAACCTCGAAATCGAACGGCTAGAGCCGTTCCTTGAGCTGGGAGTGTGCCCGATGACCGAGCGCATCCGCGAATTTCTACGCCACCGTACCCAAGACGGCCCTTGCCTGGTCGTCGATCTGGACGTCGTCAAGGACAACTACACCGCCTTCGCCAAGGCTTTGCCCGACACGCGCGTGTTCTACGCCGTGAAGGCGAACCCGGCGCCGGAGGTGCTTGCCCTCTTGGCCAAGCTTGGTTCCTGCTTCGACACCGCCTCGGTCCAGGAGATCGAGATGGCGCTCGCGGCCGGCGCCTCGCCCGACCGGATCTCGTTCGGCAACACGATCAAGAAGGAACGTGACGTCGCGCGCGCCTACGCGCTCGGCATCCGCCTCTTCGCGGTCGATTGCCAGCCCGAGGTCGACAAGATCGCCCGCGCCGCGCCGGGGTCCAAGGTGTTCTGCCGTATCCTGTCGGACTGCGCAGGGGCCGAATGGCCGCTGTCGCGCAAGTTCGGCTGTGAGCCCGGCATGGCCGTGGACGTCCTGGAGCATGCGCTCCGGGCCGGCCTCGAGCCTTACGGCGTGTCGTTCCATGTCGGTTCGCAGCAGCGCAACCAGCATGCCTGGGACCGGGCGCTCGCTTCGGCGGCGGCCGTGTTCAAGGAGTGCGGCGAGCGCGGCATCAACCTGTCGATGGTCAACCTCGGCGGCGGTTTCCCGACGAAGTACCTGAAGAACGTGCCGTCGGTGAAGACCTACGGCTCGGCGATCTTCAAGGCGTTGCGCAAGCACTTCGGCAACCGCATCCCGGAAACGATCATCGAGCCGGGCCGCGGCATGGTCGGCAATGCCGGCATCATCGAGAGCGAAGTCGTCCTCGTCTCGAAGAAGAGCGAGGAAGACGACGTGCGCTGGGTCTACCTCGACATCGGCAAATTCGGCGGTCTCGCCGAGACGATGGATGAGTCGATCCGTTACCCGATCAAGACGACCCGGGACGGTGACGCCCTGGCGCCGTGCGTGCTGGCCGGTCCGACCTGCGACTCGGCCGACGTGCTGTACGAAAAGCAGCCCTACCCGCTCCCGGTCAGCCTGGAGATCGGGGACCGGGTGCTGATCG